>NZ_JBYMDJ010000005.1:0-226322 GCF_057766365.1 Acinetobacter sp. GG23 | reverse complement strand
TCGTGGCAGCCGTTCCGGTGGCCGGGGTCGCAGCCGTGATGACGATGATGATGATCGTGGCAGCCGTTCCGGCGGTCGAGGTCGTAGCCGTGATGACGATGATGATGATCGTGGCAGCCGTTCCGGTGGCCGGGGTCGCAGCCGTGATGACGACAATGATGATCGCGGCAGCCGTTCCGGTGGTCGAGGTCGCAGCCGTGATGACGACAATGATGATCGCGGCAGCCGTTCCGGTGGTCGAGGTCGCAGCCGTGATGACGATGATGATGATCGTGGCAGCCGTTCCGGTGGCCGGGGTCGTAGCCGTGATGATGACGATGATGATCGTGGCAGCCGTTCCGGTGGCCGGGGATCAGGTAGAACTCCAGCACGTGATGAACAGGGACGATTTACGTCTCGATAATTAGAAAATTTTTTATAATTTTTTGAATGATTAGAAAAGCGTAGATTTAATATCTGCGCTTTTTTTATTCTTCCTAACTAGAAGTATTCTATTTTAATTTCTGTAAATTATCTAAAATTTTAAATACTCGATTACTCAGAAATTTAGGTCTCTGGCCTCCCAAAGAAATTTTCAATTTTTATTGATTCTACATGTCTTTTTCACACTTACATTATTAACTTAGAAAAACTCAAACTCTGATAACCCTTACACATAGCCGATTTTTTATTGCGTAGACTGTATATCTCGGCTCCTATAGACAGGTAATTATAATGAATAATTTTAATCCAAATGAGATCAAAGAACATGCTTCAGTCATCGCTTCATGTGGTACTCAAATAGGCAAAGTAGATCATTTAGAAGGTCAAGACTCGATTAAATTGACAAGAAGTGATGATGAAAATAACGAGCACCATATTATTCCCTTAAGCTGGGTAAGTGAAATCAAGGATGAAAATGTGATTTTGAACAGAAATGCAGAAGATGCAAGAAGAGAATGGAAGACCTTATAATAAGGTAATGTTTTTAAGTAAATAGATTCTATTCTTTGAATTTTAGAATGCCAGTCCAATCGACTGGCATTTTATTGTCACCTATAAATTTAAAACCGTCACTAAAATAATGTTTTACAGCTTCTAAAAAGATTTATTGTAAGTTCAGATTTTGGCTGCCATAACCTTATTTTAGGCTGTACTCCAAGTTTACATAATGTCTCTTATGCGAAATTCGATCGAATGGGAGTAAAAGCCTGCCTCAATTCGAATTAATTTTACGTTTTTTAATTTTAAAAGTTCGGCGGGCCGCCAAGCGTTGAGCAAGGTCAGGATTCCGGCCTTCCAAACGTTTAATCACGATTGATACGCCATTTGGCGTTTTACTCACTAGGTTATCATTTTCTACATACAGTACTGTTCCACTTTGCGCTGCGGCAATAAAGCAATCTCGAAGTACACTTGCAGCTCTGGCAGCAATATCTGATTCATTGTCATCTTCATCAATTAGATCTACTGTTGACATAGTGCCTCACTCCCAACTAAAGCTGATATATGAATCATATTCCAAGTCAGATATACAGGATAGAAAACTAGAGGTTTTTGCATATAAAGCCCTGCTCAACACACACAATAGTTTCTTTTGTGCCTCAAGGGAGCTATGATATGTTTTCTAAATTTTATATTTAATTTCAATAGCTTACTAATTTTATATCTTAAACTTCAGTCATGCTAAATAAATAAAATAATATTTAAAATCAAATATTTATCATGTTTAAAAAAATCAAATATTAGCATCACACATAATACCTACCTAATTTAGCTTCAGCAGGTAGGTATTATGTGTGATCATATTAACTTTATTGTTTAATTTCAGTATTTTACTAAAATTTAACTTTATATAATTTCAATAAATTTTAATGGCTATTCAAACCATACCCTTATCAATTAAAGATAGGATATCTTTAATTAAAAAATTTACTAGATAACCTTTAGTATAATTTCCTCTGACTACCGTATTTTTACATATGTATGATCCTAGCCAAAAAAATGGGAAACCTATCCTCTCGACAGGTTCCCCATACGATAAAATGTTTTAATCGGCTAAACTATATGCAATCACATAATCTCCATGATCAGGCGACTGACGTGCCCCACCTGCGGAAACAACCACATATTGCTTGCCTGTTTTTGGAGAAATATAGCTGATTGGCGTACCTTGGCTACCAACAGGTAAACGGGCTTTCCATAATTCTTCACCATTTGAAGAGTTAAATGCACGTAAGTAATAATCCTGCGTTGCTGCAAAGAACACTAAACCACCCTGTGTTGCCATTGGGCCACCAATAGTTGGCATACCAATCGGTGCTTTTAAGCCCATCTTAATGCCCATTGGACCCGTATCTTCGACTGTACCCAACGGAACCTGCCATGCAATTTGACGAGTTTTCATATCAATTGCGGTCATGGTGCCAAAAGGTGGTTTTTGACAAGGAATACTTAACGCTGACCAGAACCGGTTTTTGTTTACTTTGTATGGTGTATCTTTCATTGGCACAGCACCCATACCTGTATTCACTTTCTCACCGCCATTGGCTTGAATGGCCAAATCTTCAGGCGTTTGCTTAATTAACTGAATCCAAAGTCCTAGACGCATGTCATTCACAAACATATAACGATGAGTTGGGTCAAATGCAATTGAACCCCAGTTCATACCGCCCAGTGAACCTGGGAAGCTCAATGAAACATCAGTCCCTGGTGCAGTAAAGATGCCTTCATAACGCATCGATTTAAAATTAATACGACACATCAACTGATCAAATGGTGTTGCGCCCCACATGTCCGATTCGGTCAAAGTTTGATTACCAATCTGCGGCATTTCAACTGAACGTGGCTGAGTTGCACTGTATTGCTCATCAGGAATATCAGCAGCTTTTACAGGTTGCTCAATCACTTTAGTTAAAGGTTTACCAGTAAGACGGTCTAATACAAAGAACTGACCTGACTTGGTGCCAATTACAACGGCGGGCTTAGTCGAACCATCTTTCAGTGGGAAATCCACCAAACTTGGTTGCATTGGCAAGTCAAAGTCCCATAAATCATTATGTACTGTTTGATAGACCCACTTTTCTTTACCTGTAGTCGCATCTAGTGCCAATACCGAAGTATTGTATTTATGATCCAATGGCTGACGGTTTGCTCCCCAAAGGTCGACCGAAGAACTTCCCATCGGTAAGAACACGGTATTCATTTGTGGTTCATAAGACATTGCAGCCCATGAATTGGCTGAACTACGCTTATAGGTTTCACCCGGTTTAAGTACATAGTTCGGATCTGGATTACGTGGATCGAAGGCCCAACGCAACTGACCTGTAATAACATCATATGCACGAATTACACCACCCGGCATGTCTGCACCAACATTATCGGCAATACGGCTGCCAATGACGATTGACGTACCTGCAATAGTCGGTGCTGAAGTGACTTCAAAACGCGGTGCTTTGGTGCCGTCACCTAAGCCTTCAAGCAAATTCACCGTCCCATCGACACCGAAGTCTTTACAACGCTCCCCTGTATCGGCATTCACTGCAATTAAACGACCATCAGGTGTGTTGGTATAAACACGACGTGGACATGCGGTATTGGTTGCCACAGCAGTGACTGCGTTTGCACCGGCCAATGTTGGCTGTACCAAGGCTTGCGTCGAATCGAAATAAGCAACGCCACGGCATCGCTCCCAAGCATCGGCTTTAGAGTTGACTTCGGCTTTCCATATTTGTTTACCTGAGTCTGCATCCAGAGCAATCATGTTGTTATGCGGGGTACATAAAAATACTTTATTGCCGACCTGCAATGGCGTCATTTGATCTTCTGCACCATTACCCGAACCTGTGGTCATATCTCCCGTCCGGAAACGCCAAGCTTCCTTGAGTTTAGATACGTTATTACGGTTAATTTGATCAAGTGCGGCAAAACGGCTACCACCTGTATCACCACCATAGTGATCCCAATTGACCTGTTGTTTATTTGGCGCCACTGGTACAAGCGGTAATTCCTGACCAGAAGCTTCCACTGTTGGATGTGGAATAAACATACCGTACATACCACCCAACATGCCTAGAACAGTCAGTCCACCTACAACATAAGCAGGTGCAGACATTGCAATTTGTTGCTGATATTTACGAATAGATGGCAAGCTGAATAACATGGCAGCAAATAAACCTGCTGGAAACATTAAACGTGAATGCAGTGGCCAAAATTCCAGGCCAGTATCAATCAATGCCCAAATGACGGTGCCTACAAAGACTAAACTGAATAATCCAACCCCAAGGGCTTTTTTTCTAAAAATGAAAATCGATGAAACGATGATCACTAAGCCTGCAATAAAGAAGTACCAAGAGCCGCCTAAACTGATGAGCTTCACGCCACCAATTAAATAAAATAGGCCGGTTAGTAATAAAGCCAAACCTAATATAAAACACCATATTTTAAATATGGGTTGAGATTGCGCTTCGGACATATTTTTTACTCCAAATGCTGTGTTTTAAATGATCACTTCTGCTTCATTCTGAGGATCATTCACATCACATCTAAACTTTTGAGCCTTCACAATTGAATTGTTTCAGCAACGAAAAAGAGTGTTTAAATCTGGCGACCGTATTGCCTAAAATTTAAACACTCTTTTCACTTTATATACGATTAAAAATTCACCTTTACGCTAAGTCCAGCCACCCAAGCATCATCAACCTCCTTCACGCCAGAAGGTTGGTAGATATATTGCAGGTTAGGTCTGAGCATCACCGCAGGCGACCATTGGTAGGTGTAATTGAGTTCTACATTGAGTTCATCACGTTGAATCGGGACATAGTCACTCGCAACAGCATCGTAACTGTAATAACCACGCCCTTCGTTGGTGGCGATTTGCTTGTCTGTCGCACGATCATTCACCACATAGTTAGCTAAACCCAAGCCAATCGAATCATTGGGGCGACTGTCAAAAGGGCCTTTATACCAAAGTGCCAGCTGTTGTGTACTTTCTACAGCGGTCGTGTCTCGGTCATTGATGACCCCATTAAAACTAATATATAGGCCGCGTTTAGGATCAGACCCGCGTTGGGTCAGTTGTTGTTGAGCATTCAACCAGAAACTATATTTGCCATCATGGATTTCTCCTGATGTACCCACATCATTAGCTTCTGCTGTGGAATACAATGCACCTACTTTATATTCGCCCGGTAAAGCGTTAAATGTGGCAAGTTTAGGCTTCCATGCCAGTTCAACCGGAATCGTGGCTCCTTCAACATTGTCCATATCGAGGTTAAAACCATCACGATCCGAGTCTGTTTTGACATTGTCTGGATTGACTTCATAGACCCCTACACCTAGCGACCAATCCGGTGCAAATTGATATTTGAGGTTTGTTCCCCATAAGCCGACAGGCCAGTTATACCAAATCGAACCGATGGATTTTCCAAGCTGTCCACCACACAAAAGTAAATTCTGAAATTCACATTGTGAGCTGTTAAAGTCATCGGACATGCCCATCCGACCAATCTTGAACTGGACACGGTTGTCATCAAATCCTGTTTTGATCCATGCTTGGGTTAAGCGCCAGATTTTGCCACGACCATAAATTTCCTGGCTGTTACCCAAAGTGCTGGCACGTGGATCTTTAATGCGTTCAAGCGTTAAGGCGTTACCATCTCGCTTGGTAATCATTAAGCCTGCTGTGGTATTTTCCCAACCTGCAATTTTGTTTAAATCAAAATTGGCACCTAAGGTCAACTGTGCAGCATTGTCAAAACTTTTGTCTTCGTTATAACCGCCAGCCAGATTAGTGGCTGACTGGCTCATAATCGAAGCAGTAAATTTATAACCTTGATCTTCCAGTTGCTTCCGTTCACCGTTCCAATCACCGAATAACCATTGACGATCTGCCGAATAAAATTCATTGGCTGAAGCCAATTGGCAACCTAATAATGCCAATGACAATGTGACAAGTTTTAAAATAGGTGGTTTTAATAACTGTTCTTGCATAACCAAACATCCTTTTTTGTGAGGAAAGCTCTAAATGTGAGCTTCCCATGCAGTTTTTATCACTTCACTCGAACGGCTGAACTCAATTCAGAGGTCGCGCCCAAATGGTCTGTGACAGTGGCAGTCACATTGGCAATACCACTGGCTGCCTTCAGAATCGCCTGAGCTTTACCTTGTGCATTGGTCGTTACAACTTGCGTACCTAAATACTGCTCAGCTTCTTGACCATTCGCCTGATGGTTGGCAAAGAACTCAACCTGATAACGCTGGTTTGGTTGTGCCTGGACTTGAGCCATGACTTGGCCTTTGCTATAGCTTAAACGTGGCGCTTGGATGTTTTGGTTTGGCATGGCATTACAGCCTTGCTGGTTTGGTTGAGTGCAGGTTTTTTGCAATTTGGCATTTTCAATCACTACACCACCACCACGAGAACCGACAAAATCTGCATGTTCTAAAGCTGGCACAGCAAAAACAATGGCACCTAAACGCTGATTGGGTATACATGAACCGCCCGCTTCACAGCGTTTAATATCTTTAGCGTTATTCCAAATTAAATTTTTAGTCAAAGTCGTACGTGCATTGGCATCTTTTTCTGAACGAATGGCTATTCCTAAACGGTTACCATGAACTTTGTTGCTGTCAAAAATGTTGCCATCACCCGTAAGGTTAAAACCAATCGAGTTATTGGTCAGTTCGTTATAGGCGATGTAATTGCGCTTGCCCCAATTGATTTGTAAACCATCAGAGTAGTTTTCAAATTTGTTTCCTACTACAGCATTGTCATTGCCCCACAAGATTTCGATACCCTGCGACGGTTCTGGATTGGCTTTAGTTGAAGTAAACAGGTTGTTGGCCACAAGGTTAAATGCTGCACCACGGGTGAGCTCAAGACCATCACCGTTATCCACAAACAGATTGTTCAGAACTTTATTATTATTGGTGGTGGTTGAGGTCGGATTGCCCTTGCCATCATCACCGGTCAGCATTACGCCCGAACCACCATAGTTATTACTAATACGGTTATGTTGAATCAAGTTATTGCTTGAACGGTTCACCAAAACGCCAATACAGAAACGACGAATATCGAGTCCTTTTAAAGTCACACCATTCACATCTTGCAAAACGAGACCAGGCAAAGTCATGGTACGGACATTGGTGCCATACTGTTCAGGGTTTGCCCCCGGACATGCTTTAGCCCCCTCGCCTTTAATATAGTTTGAACCATCAATCGCAATAAACTCGCCCGTTTTGTCCCATTGCGCCCCAATGATCTTCACTGAGGATTTAATCGGCGGTAAAGGTTGATTCAGTTTAATCGCATAGGGTGCTTTACCCACAGCTTGGATTTGAATTTCATTTTCTTGCATCGCATTGCTATTCGATTGTTCAATCGCCCAACGCAGTGAACCCTTTGCACTATCGTCTTGATAGCGATCCACAATATATGTTTCTGCACTGGCAAAACCTGATGTCGCTAAACTCAAAACCAATGTGGTTAAACGTAAGGTTGATGGTTTCATATTTAAAATCCTTTTCTATACTTGAAGATCAATAACACAGTGCATTAAGGGGTCGGTTGTACTGTTTTCAGCAACTGTTTGAGTTGAGTCACATCAATTTGACCCGGCGCAGATGCTTCACCAATCATGCCGAAACTCAAACTGCCGCCCATATTGGCAGTCGCGACACGCGAAATTGTACCCAACTGTCCCATCGACATAGTCAGCAGTGGTTTTTGACTTTTTTGACTGACGGCCAGCGTGGCATTCATGAGGGTAAAGACATCTTGTTTTGACTTGGGCATCACCGCAATTTTAAGAATATCTGCGCCCATCTTATCTTGTTTCAGTAGGCGGTTTTCTATGTCCTGTTGCTCAGGTGTTTTGGCAAAATCATGATTCGACATGATCACCAACACTTTCTTGTCATGCGCCAACTTGGTTAATTTCGCTACACTTCCAGCATTGCGGAACATTTCGATATCCAGCAATTGCATAAATGGCTTTTTCAAATATTCATGATAAATCTTTTCATAGTCTTGGTCGGACACCGTCATTTTTCCACCTTCGTTATGGGTACGAATGGTGGCAATCAACGGTTTGTCTTTTAAAATTTGATTCAGCTGCTGACCCAGTGCAATCACTTTTTTACTGTCGGCAGAAAACTCCAGTAAGTCGATGCGAAACTCAGCCACATCTGCATTTGGATTACTGGCAATCACTTGCGCTTGGGCAATCGCCTGCTCTGCTGTTTTTGCGGTAATCGGTACAATGGTTTTGACAGGTAAGTCACCAATATTGAGATTTTTCACCACATAATGTCGCGCACTTGATTGAACCGCTTCTGCTGCAAATGCTGGCATTGCCGCTAAAACAGCACTGCTTAAGCAAAGTTGCATCGCAATTTTTTTAATCTTCATCATTACATTTCCTTGTATTTATAAACTTATTGTCTGACTTCTATCGTCAGCAGCAAATATACGTAGGATGGATGAAATGGGTCATGCCATCACCACGCCTAAACTTGAATCATTTCAACAAGAGCAATAATGAACTAGCTGCTCTTGCCAATTCCGACAATTAGATGTCTAAGAAAACTGTTTCGTCTTCGCCTTGCACACGAATATCAAAGCGATACACCACTTCACCATCACGCACTTCACGTTTTGCAATGAGCGTCTGACGACGAGGTGCCCATTCAATGCCTTTGAGTACAGGATCTTGTGTATTGGCTTCAGCTTCATCTTCAAAATACACCCGGGTATTCAAGCCAATGTTAATCCCGCGAGCAAAGATGATCAGTGCAATATGTGGGGCTTGAGTTGTCCCTTTACGTCCCGGAACAGCACCCGGTTTAATGGTATTGAAACTCCAAAAACCAGTTTCAAAGTCAGCCCCTGTACGTCCCCAGCCGAGGAAATTGGGATCGACTGCTTTGCCCTGAATATCGGCCGCACTTGGATAAACACCATTGGCATCGGCCTGCCAGATTTCAATTAACACATCACGTAGCGGTAAACCCAGACCGTCAAACACTTGACCTTCTAAGCGAATACGTTCGCCTAAAGTTGTTTCTTGAACTAACTGATTATTAAAATTGTTTTCAAACACTTCGATGTTGGCTTGTTGTGGCAACAAACCAATGTGTACATAAGGTCCACCTGTTTGAGATGGCGTTTCATGCAATTCCTGAAAATTCCAATGGTTCATGTTGTTCTCCCTAAATTAAGTCAAATCATTTTCGAAATAAGTCGCACGACGACCACGTAAAGTGATGTCAAAGCGGTAACAACGGCTGTCTGCTTCAATGAAGTTGCTCTTGTCTTCAAGGGCAATCAGCGCGCGACGTTGTTGTTCCGAAGGAATGGTTTTAATAATCGGACACGAATCAATCAGCGTATCGCCTTCAAAATAGAACTGTGAAATAAGACGCTGCGCCCAACCATCGGCAAGTAAAGAAAAATGGATATGCGCAGGACGCCATTCATTAATGCGGTTACGCCAAGGGTATGGACCCGGCTTAATGGTACGGAACACAAAATAGCCGTTGGCATCGGTCATCATGCGGCCACAGCCACCAAAGTTCGGGTCCATTGCACCAATAAACTGGTCATTTGGATGGCGGTAACGACCTGAAGCATTGGCTTGCCACACTTCGAGCAAGGCATTTTTGACTGGATGACCAAACTGGTCACGCACATAACCATGCACAATAATGCGCTCGCCGACCGGTAAACCTTCTTTGGCATAGTTCAAAATCAAATCATTATCTTTAGGCCCCAACTGCTCCGCACTAAACTGCGGTGAAGTCACTTCTGTTAAAGTTTCTGCAATTGAGATCAAGGCATTTTTTGGCGAGCGTAATACACTGGTTTTATAGCCGGGTGCATATGCTGGCGGATGATCTTCGGTATTGCGTTGTGCATAAGCACCTAAAATAAGTTGTGACATGTGATGTCCCTCTTAATCTTGTTCCATTACTCTTGATTCGTTTGTTCTTGGCTGAGCTGCTGTTCACTCAGTTTTTGCGGGACAATGCCCAAATCTGCAAAAACCTCTTCTGCCATGTGCATAGCTGCATTAGCTGCAGGCAAACCGGCATACAGCGAACAATGCAAAATCAATTCTTTTAAATCGTCTTTGGTCACGCCATTATTAAAGCAAGCACGTAAATGCATCCGCAGTTCGTCTTCACGGCCCAATGCCAATAACACGGCAATGGTGACTAAGCTACGGGTGTGGCGTGGCATGCCTGGTCTAGACCAGACTTCGCCCCACGCAAAACGGCTAATAAAGTTTTGAAAGTCGGCATTAAAATCATTCAAGTTCTCAATTGAACGACCGACATGCTTTTCACCCAGTACTTCGGTGCGTACGGCGATTCCTTGTTTATAACGTTGTTCATCATTCATGGGAGAAATCTCAATTAAGTCGCATCGGTATGGGCAACCAGTGATTTAACAAAAATAGCGACTGCTGCTGCCGTTGCAGGAATTAACAGTAGGCTTAAAATGGCAGTAAATGACCAGTCATTCCCCAGTAAAACTGCGCCAATCCAAGCCCCAAATACCGCACCAAAACGGCCAATCCCGGACATCCACGCCACGCCTGTAGCACGACATTGGGTTGGATAAAAACGAGCACTCAACGCTGGCATAGCCGACTGTGCACCATTTATGGCAACACCTGCGCAAAGCACTAAAATGGCAAGTAATGTCGGGTTAGCTAGGCTCTGCCCTACGGCAAAAGCAAAGATCCCAGCGACAAAGTAGAAGCCTGCAATAATGCGGTTCGGGTTGAAACGGTCCATTACCCAGCCAATAAATAAAGCACTGAGTACACCACCAAACTGGAACAAACCACCGATAAATGCAGCACGTTCCATGCTTGCGCCAGTTTCACGCATTAAGGTTGGTAACCAACTGGTGAGCAGATAAATCATCACCAAACCCATGAAATAGGTCAGCCACAATAAAACCGTACCTTTGACATATTTCTGAGAGAACAGCATGCCAAACACGCCTTTCTTCTCTGCACCTTCCGTTTTTTCTTCGGGTACATGAAACTCAGTGACACCTTGTATTTTTTCAGGTGCAATACGAGTCAGAATTTTGCGGACTTTTTCGCTGTCACGACCTTTCACAATCAAGAAACGATATGATTCTGGCAGGAAGAAAATAACCAAAATCATCAAGATCAGTGGTAACCAACCGCCCAATAAAAACAAGCTGTGCCAACCAAAAGTTGGGATCAACCAACTGCTGATGAAACCGCCTGTTGCCATACCCAAGTTGTATCCACAGAACATACAAGTCACGAGTAACGAGCGAGAGCGCTGTGGGCAATATTCAGAAAATAGCGTAGTCGCATTTGGCATCGCTGCACCCAAACCAATACCGGTTAAAAAGCGCAGTACCACCAGGGTATTCAGGTCAGTTGCATAGGCGGATGCAAGAGTAAAACCACCGAATATCAGCATCGAAATACTTAAAACAATCTTTCGTCCAAAGCGGTCAGCCGTTGGGCCAGATACCAAGGCACCAATAATCATACCGCCTAGGGCTGCACTCATGACTGGACCCAATTGTGAGCGGTCTATGCCCCAGTCTTGTGCCAAGGCTGGAGCAATAAAACCCATTGCTGCAGTATCAATACCGTCAACAAAAACAATGAGAAAACATACAATTGCAATCAACCACTGATATTTGCTAATCGGTGCATCATTAATCAGTGCTTGTGCGTCTATACTCGTTTTTTGAGTAGCGTATTCCTGAGACGCCATACCTGCCTCCTTGGGCTGAAAGTCCTTTTAAAAATCTCTAAACTATTGAATTGATCCAAAACTGACTGAGAGTTTGAGTAAAATGCTCGGGTTGCTCAATACTGGAAAGATGCGATGCATCTATCACCGCCAATTCACTGTTTTGAATCTGCTGTTGCATATAGATGCCATCTGCCACTGTGGTGACAGGGTCAAACGTGCCTGCAATCACTAACGTTGGAATCTTAATCTTCTGAATATCTGCGCTCAAATCTGCCTTAGCCAAGGCTCGACAAGATTCTGCATAGCCCAGTGTTGGTGTGGTTGCTAAAGACTGAATGGTACGCTGTGCCAAAGTATCATGTTGATAGTCAAACTGTTCACTAAACCAGCGTGCATGTGTAGTCGCGACCAAATCTGCTAAGCCATTGGCAGTTACGGCATCGGCACGGGCATTCCACCCTTCCACAGTCCAAATTTTGGCTGCTGAATTGGCCACAGTTATGCTATGAAAACGATCTGCATGGTGAATACCGAGCCATAAAGCGGTCATGCCACCCATTGAAATCCCACAGAAATGCGCTTTTTCAATGTTTAAACCGTTCAGAATATCGATCACATCTTCTGCGAGATTTTGTACAGTGGTCTGCTCAATGACATCGCTTTGACCATGACCACGCGTGTCATAAGTCACCACTTTGAACTGCTGTTCAAAAGCGATAATTTGTGGCTGCCACATGCCTCTATCTGTACCCAATGAGTTTGAAAATACAATCACAGGTGCATTGTCTTGCCCATTGATTGCAACAGATAAAGACTTGCCTTGACGATTGGTCATCGTGATATTCACTTTGCCTCTCCTTTTGCTTCCTGCAAAACCGCATCAATCTGGTCCTGAATATTGCCGAGATATGATGCTGGTTTAAAAATTTCTGAAATCTGAGCTGCACTAAAATAGGCTTTGACTTGATCGAGTTCACACATAACCACTTTTAAGTGAACGCCTTTTTCCACGGCTGTTTTGCATGCGTCCTCTACCAGATGATGGGCTTGTAAACGCCCCACATGCGGTGCCAAAGCCATCATGACGGCTTCCGCCATGATCAAGCCTTGGGTACATTCCAAGTTGCGTTGCATATTTTCCGCATTAACTTGCATGCCTTGTAAAACGTCCAAAGTTCGCTCCAAAGCGCCTGCGCAAAGCTGGAAAATTTCAGGCAATGCCAGCCATTCTGCATGCCATCCACCTAGACTACGTTCATGTTCCTGAACCATGCTTTGGTACAAACTCGACATCAATACAGGCATACGGTTGGCTGCTGCCAAAACGGATGCCGCAGCAACTGGATTACGCTTATGTGGCATGGTCGATGACCCCCCACGCCCTTGTGCGGCTGGCTCAAACACTTCTGCAATTTCAGTTTGCATCATCAGAGACCAGTCACGCGCCATTTTGCCCAAACTGCCCGTCACCATCGCTAAGACACTCGCGATTTCAACAATACGGTCGCGCTCACCATGCCAAGTACAATTTGGGACTGAAAGCTGTAACTGTCCTGAAAATGCTTGCACAACTGCTGTGCCTTGATTCTGCAAAGATGCCAATGAACCAACCGCACCGCCTAATTGCGCAGTGAAAACACGTGCTTTCATGGCTTCAATACGGGTCAAATCACGATGAAATGCCGAAGCCCAACGCGCGAATTTATGTCCCAAAGTAATCGGTAAACCTTGCTGCAACCACGTGCGTCCAATCATCACTTGCGAGCGATACTGTTCAGCTTGGGTCAATGCAGTTCGGTAACATTGATGAATTAAAGATTCAACCTGTTGCAGCGCAGCACGACATTGCAAAATACAAGCAGTATCTAAAATGTCTTGACTGGTTGAACCCCAATGCACATAACGTGCAGCATCTTCATCGCTTTGTTTCACAATCGCAGTTAATTGCTTCACAAAAGGAATCGCAATATTGCCCGCCAAGCTTGTTGCAACGGCTAAAGTATCAAAATCAATCTGATCAATCGCAGTCTGCGCAATTTGAGAAATTGCGATTGCTGCAGATGCTGGAATGACACCAACCTGAGCCTGCGCTTGTGCCAAGGCTACTTCAGCCTCAATCATGTAAGACACCAACGCGCGATCACTGAAAATTTCAGTTACCTCGTTTTGGTAAAATAAGCTGGCATATAACTGGCTCATGATCGCTATCCTTAAATCTGCTTTAAACGCGCTGAATAATCATTGCAATGCCTTGACCGACACCAATACACATCGAACACAGAGCATACTTACCACTGGTTTGTTCTAATTGGTTTAAAGCCGTTGTCACCAATCGTGCCCCCGATGCGCCTAGTGGATGACCGATCGCAATCGCACCGCCATTTGGATTCACTTGGGTTGTGTCATCCGCTAGTCCAAGGTCACGCGTTACCGCCAGTGCTTGTGCCGCAAAAGCTTCATTCAGTTCAATCACATCCATCTGCTCGATGCTGAGATTGGCTTGTTTGAGTAGCTTTTTGATAGCAGGTGCAGGCGCAAAACCCATGATGCGCGGTTCTACACCCACTGCTGTTGAAGCAATGATTTTGGCACGTGGTTTGAGTTGATACTGTTCAACGGCTTGTTCTGAGGCAATCAGCACAGCAGCAGCACCGTCATTGATACCTGATGCATTCCCCGCAGTAACGGTGCCTCCTGCTGTCACCACGGGCTTGAGTTTTGCCAAACCTTGTAATGTTGTAGAGGCACGCGGATGTTCATCAGTATCCACCACAATTGGATCACCTTTACGCTGTGGAATATTCACGGAGATGATTTCATGTTTAAAGAAGCCTTTTGCCTGAGCGACTGCTGTACGCTGTTGACTTGTCAAGGCAAAATGGTCTTGATCTGCACGATCAATATTAAATTGTTGTGCCACGTTTTCAGCAGTTTGCGGCATAGTGTCCACACCATACATCGCTTTCAGCTTTGGATTAATAAAACGCCAGCCCATGGTGGTGTCTTCAATCTTTTGGTTACGTGCATAAGCAGTTTCTGATTTGCCCATCACAAAAGGTGCACGGGACATACTCTCCACACCACCGGCAATGATCAGATTGGCCTCACCCGCTTTAATTGCACGGGCTGCCGTGGCAATTGCATCTAGGGATGAACCACATAAACGGTTCACAGTCGTGGCAGGAACTTCAACCGGTAAACCTGCAAGCAATGCTGACATACGGCCAACATTACGGTTATCCTCACCCGCTTGGTTGGCGCAGCCATAGATCACATCATCGACTTGCGTCCAATCCAAGCTTGGATTGCGTTGCATCAGGGCTTGAATCGGCACTGCACCCAAGTCATCTGCACGTACTGGTGCGAGTCCACCTGCATAACGACCAAATGGAGTACGAATGGCATCGACGATATAAGCGTTTTTCATATTTCATTTCCCTTTGAATCTCCCTAACCCTTTCCTTTTAGGAGAGGGTTAGGGAGAGGTTCATTTATCCCTGCGTCGCATCCACCAGAGTGGCACCCGTCATCGCCTGCAATTCTGCAAAGCTCAAACCATCTACTTTCTCGATGACTTTAAGACCGTCTGCGGTCACATCAATCACACACAGGTCGGTGTAGATGCGGTCTACACATTTCAAACCTGTCGCTGGGTAGCTCAATTCAGCTACGATCTTCGGTTCACCTTGTTTGGTGACATGGTCGGTGGTGATAAAGACTTTCTTAGCACCAACGGCTAAGTCCATCGCACCGCCCACTGCAGGAATCGCAGCTGGTGCACCGGTATGCCAATTGGCTAAGTTACCATTCGCTGCCACTTGAAAGGCACCAAGGACTGCAATATCTAAGTGACCACCACGCATCATGGCAAAAGAGTCACCGTGATGGAAAAAGCTGCCACCTCGCAGCATGGTCACATATTCTTTACCTGCGTTGATCAGTTCAGGATCTTCTTGACCTTTTTCAGGTGGTGGACCAAAAGCCAACAATCCATTTTCAGAATGTAAGAACACATCTTTGTCTGAAGGGAGATAGCTGGCAATCTTGGTCGGCAAGCCAATGCCTAGATTGACATAAGCCCCATCAGGAATATCTTGTGCCACACGTTCAGCGATTTGGTTACGGCTGAGTTTTTGATAGCTCATGATGTTCTCCCGATTACACAGCAACAGGTTCAGGCTGAACCTGCACCACGTGTTGCACAAAAATCCCAGGGGTAATAATATGCTCTGAGTTTAAAGCCCCTAGCTCCACCACTTCAGTAACTTGAGCAATGGTCACGTCTGCTGCCATCGCCATAATCGGGCCGAAGTTCCGTGCAGATTTACGGTAAATCAAATTACCCCAACGATCGCCTTGCTGTGCTTTAATCAAAGCAAAGTCTGCTTTAATTGGATATTCCAAAACATAATCTTTACCGTCGATGTGACGGGTTTCTTTGCCTTCAGCCAATAAAGTGCCATAGCCGGTTGGAGTGAACACTGCACCTAGGCCCATACCAGCCGCTTGAATACGACAAGCCAAGTTGCCTTGTGGGACCAGTTCTAACTCAATTTTGCCTGCACGATAGAGTTCATCGAAAACCCAAGAGTCTGACTGACGCGGGAACGAACAGATAACTTTTTTAACAGCACCAGCTTTGAGTAATTTTGCCAGACCATAGTCACCATTGCCTGCATTGTTGCTGACAATCGTCAGATCTTTAATACCGAGTTGAATTAAGCCATCGATCAGTTCAACGGGCTGGCCTGCTGTTCCAAAACCACCGATCATGATGGTTGAGCCGTCGGTGATTTGGGAGAGCGCTTCCGTTAAGGTCGCTGCACTTTTATCTATCATTAGATAACTCCATTGTGCATCATGCAAATTTAAAAAGGCGACAAAACCTAACTTATACTTGAGAATGATTCAGCTAAAACAACATTCCCTAGCTTTTTAGTTCGATTTCCTTATCTGTACATTTTTTATAATTTCTCTGCTTTGAGCTAGATAGTAATTACACATTTTGTTCGTTCATCGAACAATCTATCTGAATATCGAACAAAACTTGATTAAAATAGTCTGATTTCACGCTATAGTAAAAATATGCAGGTATAAAATGGAGAAAGAGGCGATATGAGTAAAGCAATACAGCACACCGAAAAGCAGCTGTACAATAAGGATAATAAAAAACTCATTCGGCACGAAGACTTTGTCGCTGGCATCAGTAAGGGCATGGCCATTCTGGACAGCTTTGGTACTGACCGACATCGTTTAAATATTTCTATGGCTGCAGAACGCACCGGCATGACACGGGCTGCTGCACGACGCCATTTACTCACCCTTGAATATTTAGGTTATTTAGAATCCGATGGTCACTATTTTTATTTAACCCCTAAAATTTTAAAGTTTTCAGGTGCTTATTTGGGTGGTGCACAGCTTCCCAAAGTTTCACAGTCTTTGCTGAATCTTCTGACCAATCAGACGTCCCTGATTTTTTCCGTCATGGTTTTGGATGGTTATGAGGCGATTACGATCGCTCGCAGTGCCGCACACCAACAAACGGATCGTGTTAATCCTTATGGCCTGCATCTAGGTAATCGCTTACCCGCGCATGCAACATCGGCAGGAAAAATTTTACTGGCTTATATAGATGACCAGGAGCAATATGAATGGCTAAATCAATATCCTTTACAGCGTCTAACCAAATATACACATACTAATAATGAATTTTTTCTAGAATTATTGCATGACATTAGAGAACAAGGTTGGTGCTATTCCTGTGAAGAACATGAACTTGGCGTACATGCACTCGCTGTGCCTATTTATGATCACAAGTCTAAAATAATTGCAGCATTAAATATTGTTTCACCAACTATACGAACAACAAAAGAATACTTAATCCAGAATATTCTACCCTTACTTCAGGAAACAGCTCGAGAACTGCGTAATATTTTATAATTTAGTGGGATTTCAAATGCTAATCTAAGATTTCAAAAAGTAAGAATATTATCCCAATAAGGAGGGCTTCCAATTTCCTTTAATATAAAATCTAAAACGGTTCTCACCTTTTTTGAACGAATTCTGTTTTCAGGAGAAACTAAATGGATCCCAACAGCATAAGGTTCTACTGTGCAAAGCCATTGAGGGAGTAATTTAACCAATTTCTTGTTTTTAAAATAGTCTTCTTCAAAGATCCATGTAGGGAATAATATAATCCCCCTACTTTCCAATGCAGCTGAAACCAAAACTTCAGCATTGTTACTCTTTAAAGAACCTTGGGGTTCTATTTCAATAGGCTTGTCGAGTTCATCTTGGCGAAAGTACCATCTTTGACTCCCCGAAACGCCTTTATAAACAAGGCATTGATGTTTCTGAATATCTTGAGGTGTTTCAGGTGTCCCGTAGCGCTCAAGGTACTCAGGACTCGCACACAATACGTAAGTCTGATCACATACTTTTCTTGCGATCAGTGCTGAATCTTGCAGTGATCCAATCCGAATCGCAATATCGACACCTTCTTGCACAGGATCAATAAATATATCTGTCAGGATTAGTTCCACTGAAAGGTCGGGATATACATCATGTAATTTATTAACGATACGAGATATATGTAATCTTCCTAGTGCCACTGCTGTATTAATACGGACTAAACCCCTTACATTTGAATTTTTCCCTGTGGCTTCTTCATTAGCAAAGTCTAGAGTATCAAGTACATCCTTTATTTGAATGAAGTATTTTTCCCCTATTTCAGTAAGCCGAACAGATCGTGTATTACGATAAAAAAGCTGCTGTCCAATTTCTTGTTCAAGTTTAGATATAAATCTGGATACAGAAGAAGAGGGAACTTGAAAATGTTGTGCTGTCGCAGAAAAGCTACCTGTAGTCGCTACCATCACAAAGTAACGGAGTGCTTTTAACTGCATTTTTACTGTTCCTAGAAATAGATTTAAGAATTTAATTATTGTGATTATAGCAATTATGTTTTGAAAATATGATCCATTGTAGCTTTTTTATAACTAAATATAATTCACTTTTTCTCTTCCTTTGGAAGTAATGTATGAAACAGTTATGGATTTTCCCATTAGTCTTTCTTGCTGGCATGGGGCTATCTATTGAAGCTGGTTTGCTAGGTCCACTTGGCGAAAAAATTGGTCATATCTGGGCCACATTAGGAATTTTTGCGTTAGGTTCCATTCTATTAACATTTGGTCTTATTTTTAGTCGCCCACAGCTTAGTCTTATGTTCAAAAAACCACGCTGGTTACTTGCAGGGGGAGTGTTAGGTCCAATATATGTAGTCTCTTTAACTGTAGCGACACCTCACATTGGCGTTGGTTTGACTATGGTAGGTATTTTATTTGGTCAAGTGGCGACTAGTCTTGTTATTGATCATTGGGGCTTATTAGGCAGTAATAAGCGAGCTGTAGACAAGTATCGTATCGGGGCACTCTTTGCCATTTTAGCTGCGTTGTGGCTTATTCAATAAGGAAGCTTCACCATGATTTATATAATGTTATTAGTTGTTATTTTTGGTGGAGCAGTATTATGTGCCCAATCATCAATTAATGGTCGTCTTGGCTCAGAAGTGGGGGTGTTAGAGAGTTCTTGGTTAACATTTGTGATGGGCACACTTGTTAGCTTCTTAATAGCATTCTTCTTTGAACCACATTATTCTTTGAATTTATTTACCGCTCCAAGATGGCAGCTAACAGGCGCATTTTTTGGTGTTGCCTATATGCTAATAGTTGTGTTTGCCATGCCTAGACTTGGTGCAGCTGCAACAACTGTTGCTGTAATAAGTGGACAGTTAGTAATGAGTTTATTAATTGATAATTTTGGCTGGTTTAATAATGCTGTTATCACTATGGATAGATCAAGAGTTGCGGCTCTTTTACTATTAACTATTGCACTATTTTGTATTTATAAAAGCAGTGCTATTGCTTTAGTTCAATCCAAGACAAATTAAAACTAAGAAAGGATTTTATTTTCACATCCATTTAACTTATGTTCACCTAAAGTCTACTTCATACTTTTTTTGAATAAATTTTGAAGAAAAATCGAGGCATAAAAATATTTACTTTATTGTATTCGATCGAATACAATAAAGTAAGAATAAAAGGAATCCTCATGATTGAAATTAAACGTCTACCTGAATTTGATGAATGGTTAGATGGCATTAAAGACAATATGACCCGTATTCGCTTGAATCGCAGATTAGATAAGGTTCAACGTGGAAATTGGGGAGACATTAAATCTCTCCAAGAAGGTGTTTGGGAGATGAGAGAGTTCTTTGGTTCTGGTTGGCGGATGTACTATATCCAACATGGTGACGTTGTGATTGTAATGCTTGGCGGTGGAGATAAATCTACACAGCAGCAAGATATTGATCGAGCACTCAAACTTTCAAAAACATTGGAGGATTAAAATGGTTAAAGTCGCTGATTTACCAAGTTTTGATATGGCGGAGTCACTCAAAACTGAAGAAGATATTGTGATGTATCTCAATATGGTTATTGAGGAAAATGATCCTGCCGAGTTAGCCCATGCACTTGGTGTAATTGCTAAAGCAAGAGGGATGACCCAAATTGCCAAAGAGGCAGGTATTGGACGTGAAGCTCTTTATAAAGCACTTCGCCAAGACTCTACACCTCGTTTCGATACTATTAATCGTGTAGTGAATGCTTTAGGTTTAAAACTTACAGTGCAACATGCTTAGAATTTAAAAAATTAGCAAAAATGGGAGTTTTAAGCCCCCATTTTTGACTTCGCATAACGTGTATTATGTTAATTTCAAAAATACTTAATAATCACTAAAATCCAGCAAGCATTAACTTAGCTTCGATATGTCCATTATCTGATGCCTTTTTTAGCCAATTCAGTGCCTGTCCTCGCTTCTTTTGTAATCCATTATCACTATTTAAATATTTTTTCCCAATATTGAATTGTGCCATTGCATTGCCATTATTAGCCGCCTTTAAATACCATGTATTTGATAATGCTGTACTTTGTGCTATTCCGTGACCATTGGTATACATTGATCCAAGATCATATTGCGCGCCTGCATGCCCTTGAACCGCCGCTTTGCTATACCATTCAAAAGCCTTCACATAACTTTGGGCTACTTTTTCACCGTAATAATATGCATCTCCTAGCTTATCTTGAGCAGGGACATCCCCTTGCTGGGCTATTTTTGAAGCTTTCGAAAATTATCTGTATTAGCAAATGCAGGATTCATAAATAGAGATAAAGTGAGGGGTAATAATATTTTTTTAGTGAATTCCATTATCAAATTTCTATTTTATTAAAGTGAATAGCCACTAAAATTCTAGACACACGTAACCATCTTTTGATGGGCCTTTTTATAATCTAATGGAGAACGCTGACCATTGGAACCATGTCGTCGTTTCGAGTTGTAAAACATTTCAATATATTCAAATATGTCTGCTCTAGCATCTGATCTCGATACGTAAATTTTCTTCTTAATACGCTCTCGCTTTAGCAACTGAAAGAAACTCTCAGCAACAGCATTGTCATGGCAATTTCCTCTCCTGCTCATACTACTTTCCAGATTATGATGTTTGAGGAAATCTTGCCATTCATGACTTGTATATTGGCTACCTTGATCTGAGTGGATGAGTACTTTGTTCTTCGGTTTCCTTCGCCATAGAGCCATCAATAAGGCATCTAAAACCAGATCTGTCGTCATTCTCGATTTCATAGACCAACCAACAACAAGACGTGAAAATAAGTCAATCACCACAGCAAGGTATAGCCATCCTTCATGTGTACGAATATAAGTAATGTCAGTCACCCACAGTTGTTTGGGATGAGTTGGATTAAACTGCCGATCTAAAGTATTTTCAGCCACAACCGCTGAAGTCCCAGTATGTACTCTAGGTTTACGATAGCCACGTTGTGATTTAAGACCACCCACTTTCATCAACCGATGGACTCGATTGATTCCACAACTTTCACCTATGTCTTTTAAGTCACAGTAAATCTTACGATAGCCGTAAACTCCACCAGATTCGAGCCAGAGTTGTTTAATCAATCCTGAAAGCTCTTGCTGTTTCTGAGCAGTCTTACTGATGGGTTGCTTTAACCATGCGTAATAGCCACTGTGATGAACATCTAAAGTTGAACACAAACGACGGATCGGCCAGATACGCTGGTTGTCCTGAATAAAGGCATACCTCACCTGGACTGGCTTGCGAAGTACACCGCGGCTTTTTTTAATATGTCTCTTTCTTCTGTGACTCTTTGAAGTTCTTTTTTTAGCTTTGCCAATTCCGCAAGTGGATCACCAGATTCTGTGATTTTAGGCTGTTGAGGATCATAACGTTTAATCCAGGCATAAAGACTATGCGTGGTTATACCTAAACGTGCGGCAACTTCAGCCACGCTATGACCTTTTTCAGTCACTTGCTTTACTGCTTCAATTTTGAATTCTTCAGGATATCGTTTGCTACTGCTCATAAACACCTCGTTAATTAGCCATTTTATCTAACTAAAGAGTGTCTACAAAATCGGTGGCTATTCAAAGTGACAAAATTTTAGTATAGCTTTAAATCTTTTCTAGAATGACATTACTAAATTAATCAAATCTCTATTCATTTAACATAATGGCGCTTATACGAGTTGAAAAAACTAGTCCAATATAACTGGCATTTTAGTGTCACATATAAATTTAAAACCGTTCCTAAAATAATGTTTTACAGCTTCTAAAATATTCATTGTAGGTTCAGATTGTGGCTGCCATAACCTGATTTTGGGCTGTAGTCTATTTTGACAAATTGTTATTAAATTTCTTGAATCTAGAAAAGAAGAAACTAAGTTGTCAAAATCTCTTAATTGATTTCATTTAATATAATTAACAAATGCCTAAAAAATTGTCGCTATTCACCAAGGTATATGTCTGGCCTATGATGGTTTGTATCACTTGTATTAGTCTCTATATAAACATACAGATATTGTATATGAGGTTCATCACAATTTTGTTATATTATTTAAGTGAGATTGGTACTCAATATTTGGATCTAATTTAAAGAATTTCAGTTGAGAATCTATCAAATATGAGTCATACCACTCAAGGATGGGATACTAGATGAGTCAGACAGCGAATTATTTGGATACTCAATCTATTTTTAATTTAATCGGGCAGCATGCCGACTTAACAGTCATCTTTGATACGGTCAGTCAATGGTTAGAAGCACGGATACCAGAGTCAATGGTATCCATTATGTTGTACTCAGAAGCTGAACAAACTTTAAATCTGATCAGTGGTAAACAACATTTTTCTGATCGTTATAAAGAAGCGATGAAGGATTTAAAAATAGGACCCGATGTGGGTGCATGTGGTGCCGCAGCTTTTTATCGAAAATTAATTATTTGTGAAAATTTAGCTACCCACCCAAACTGGTCTTCTTTTTTGCAGTTTATGCAGCAAGATCAACTCAATGCCTGTTGGTCGACACCTATTATTAATGCAAACGGAAAACTATATGGTACTTTTGGAACTTATTATCCCTCCTCTAAAATTCCGACCAAGATTGAAATTAAATTACTTCGTCATGCTGCATCACTCATTGCCTTAAGCATAGATTTAAATCAAGAACGTCAACATACTCTCGCATTAAATGATAAATATCGTTCTTTCTTTACTTATCATCCGGATACCATTTTTGAACATGATTTAAATGGGATTATTGTTGATAGCAATTTAGCCTCTAAAGAGTTGACCAAATTTAGTCTAGAACAAAGTAAAGGTTTACATTTTTCCCAGTTGGTTTGTCCTGAATATCTGGCGATAACACAAAGTGCTTTTCGGCAAGCTGTACAAGGTGCAGGACAACATCTTGAAATACAGGCGGTGAATAGTTTAGGAGAGAACTACTGGGTAGATCTGACTTATTTACCGATTAAACAGGCTCAACAGGTGGTTGGCATATTTAGTATCGCACGTAATATTACCGATCGGCGGGTAAGCGAAGAGTTGCTACATCTTCTTAAGCGCAGCGTGGATGCTAATCCTCATGGAATAATATTAACCGGAGCATCCGATGATCAGGCTATTGAGTATGTTAATCCTGCTTTCGAAAGTCTAACGGGTTATACAAAAGAAGAAATTTTGGGGAAAAATTGTCGTTTTTTACAAGGCGCCGATACCGATCCTGAAACGCTAAATAAAATCCGGGATGCGATTCAGCATCAGCAAGAAATTCAGGTCACCATCAAAAATTACCGCAAAAATGGCAGTTGGTTCTGGAATCAGCTGGTACTGGCTCCTGTGTTTGATGAGCAACAACGCTGTAAGCATTTTATTGGAATTCAGCAAGATATTACCCAGCAACGAGCAAATATAGAATATATAGCGCATCAACAAAATCACGATAGTTTAACCGGCTTAATGAATCATCATGCTTTTGAAAAAGTACTTGATGTGGCTTTTTCCATACAACATGATCGTCCTCAATCTTTAATTATTATGTATGTCGACCTAGATGATTTCCAACCTTTAAATCAAAGCTTGGGACATGTAGTAGGTGATGAACTGCTTATTGCTGTAGCCAATCGTTTACGGCATATTATTCCAGAGGAAGATTTAGTCGCTCATTTTTCAGGAGATGAATTTGCTATCCTGCTGAATAGATGTAAGGACCTAAAACAAGTTATCATGATGGCCGAAAAAATATTAAAAGGCTTATCTGTGCCTTTTGATATTCAAGGCAACAAAGTCCATATTAGTGCCAGTATTGGCATTGCAGACGATGATCCTCAGGTAGAAAAATCTAAACAATTGCTCCATCATGCTATTCATGCCATGAGCGAAGCAAAAAAAGAAGGGGGAAATACTTGGCATTGGTATGCTTTTAACTCTACCCTTACCCCTAAAATTGATTATGTGCTAATGCGCCATGAATTAATGGTCGCGTTAGAGGAAAAACAGTTCAGACTGGTTTATCAGCCGATTGTTAATGCCAGTACCGGACAGCTTAAAAGTGTAGAAGCACTCATCCGTTGGCAGCATCCTGAGAAAGGGATTATTTCTCCCGCAGACTTTATTCCTTTTGCCGAAAGAACTGGCCAAATTGTAGTGATTGGTCAATGGGTTTTACAACAAGCATGCCTGGATATGGTCGATTGGAATAACAAGCATGGGACTCATCTCAGTGTAGCAGTCAATCTTTCTCCCTTGCAATTTAGACGTAGTGGTTTTTTGCAAGAACTCCAGCAAACACTAGCAGAAACCCAGCTACCGCCTCGGTTGTTAAAAGTTGAGGTCACTGAAAGCATGTTAATTGCGGGTGCGGACCGCTCATTGGAAATTTTAAAAACAGTCCGAAAACTGGGTGTAAGAGTTTCAGTGGATGATTTTGGAACTGGATATTCCAGTCTGAGTTATCTACGAACTTTACCTATTGACGAGATAAAACTTGATCGTAGTTTTATTGAATATTTACCTGAAAATGAAAAAGATGGCGCTATTGTTGCGGCAATTATTGTTATGGCGCATAAACTGGGATTACAAGTGATTGCTGAAGGCATAGAAACTCAAGCTCAAGCTCAGTTTCTAAGAGAACATGAATGTGACCATTTTCAAGGCTACTATTTTGCTAAACCTGCTCCCCTTACCGAGCTCAAGCTGAGTTATGAGTAACTTAAATTATTATAAAAATGCATACCGTTCTATTCTCTAATAACAAATACAGTTACGGCCACTATTTTTAGCTTGGTAAAGCTTATTATCTGCCATTTTAAAAACTTCGGTTACATCGTGTGAGTGTTTAGGCCAAAATGCGATTCCAATCGAGATTGTAATCGGACCGATAGAATTAATGTTGCTTGATTCGATTGTTTTTCTTAAACGTTCCGCAGCATTGTAAGCTACCTTAGGATCTGAAGTGGTCATTAACACAATAAACTCCTCTCCTCCTACCCGACAACAAATGTCTTCGTCCCTAAAATTATTTTTCATAAAACTGGCCAGGGTTTTTAAAACAACATCCCCCTGATTATGACCATAGCTATCATTAATATTCTTAAAAAAATCAATATCAATTGCAAGAACAGCAAAATCTCTTCTTAAACTCACCACTTCTTTTAAGAAGAGTTGCATACCGCGTCGATTATACAAACCCGTCAACGGATCAGTATTTACATGTTGACGCAATTCGGTAATCTTTTCACTGAACACTTGTGAACTGAGGAGCAAAGACGTTCTAAATTTTAATACTTCAAAATACCAGGGATCCACTTGTCTGATTTTGTCTTGAATGTCTGGCTGATTAAGCATGCTGGCCATTTTAGCCAAACTATTTAAAGGTGAAGAAATAAAGCGTGACAAGCGCCAGACAATAAAAAATATAAAAAAATAAAAAATAAAAATGCCGACTGAAACTTTCAAAAGAATAGTATTGGCCTGTTTTAACAACTCTTCGGTCGGCTGCTGGGAAACTACAATCCAGTTCACACTCGGAATATATGCAAAACCTGCCAGATTTTCGACCCCACGACTATTGATTAAGCGGATATTCCCCATCCGGGTACGCACCATATAGTCTAGACCATTATTATTAATAATTTTTTCCCCAATTCTTGTCCGATCAGGGTGAAAAATAATTCGATTATCCTGATCAATCACATACATATAACTTTTTTTAAAGTCATACTCAGTGGAAAGCATGTGCTGAATCAGATTATTCTTTTGTAAATAAATCGTACCGCCAATCATGCCCTGGTAATTTTTATTTTGGTCATAAATAGGTTGAGAGAGGAGTACCACGAGATTATGTTTAACTGACCAATAAGGCGGAGAAATATAAGTTGTTTTATGCTTTAAGGATTCAGTAATTCCCACTGTCTTATATAAAATCTGGGTACTTAGATTCAAACTTTGTGGTGCAAAAGAGACGATTCTTCTTTGCTTATCAACAATTAATAGACTATTAAATTTGTGGGATTGATTTTTAAGCCGCTTTGCTTCTTCTTGGGTTAATTGGCGATTAGAAAAACTCTGTCCTAACAGGTCAGCACTATACTTTAACTCTTGGAGCATATCATCGAAATGCTGATCTGCGCTGGTGGCAACCTTTGAGGCATACTTTTCATTGACTGAAAGCGAGTTCTGAATGAGTTGATCTTTAATCACATAATTGAGAATACATATAGAAACAATAAACAAGCACGAAACACTGACAATAGTCGAAATCAGGATCAGCTTACGCAGATTTAATTTAAGGGCCAGGAGAATCTGTTTCAAAAACGCAGTCTCGTATTATTGTGTCCATGTTTACACTTTATAACATATTTGCAAAATGAGTTAATAAATTCATTTGTAATAAACTTAATTATTTATGTTTTTAATCACAAAAATATGAAAGTATTCATTACAATACTTAAAGAGAGGCTGATTCATCTGCTTTAGATTTTTAAACCTTAACCCTTTATTTCAATGCAATTTATATAACGATTCTAGACCACCATCTTATTTCATGTTCACTCAGCAGCTAAAATGAATGATGCTTTATTAAAAAAACCGAGCTATTTGTATAACTCGGTTTAATCTTAAAAAACAATCTATCTATAGTAACTTAAAGCGGTATTTACATCGAATCAGAATGTCACCCGCTTATAAGCACGGTAGGTTGGCTTCCAGAAATTTGCCTCGATTGCTTGAGTTAACAACTCATCAGAAATTACCGGTGCAACACCAGCCTCCATCGCTGCTTTAGCCACTTTGAAGGCAATAATTTTAGAAACCTGTTGTATTTCATTCAAATCAGGCAATAAATCCGCTTCTGGATTTTGTAACATGGGTGAACATGCGGCCAAGGTATTACTCGATGCTATTAGCATACTGTCGGTTACTCGAGTTGCACCTGAAGCAATTACCCCCAAACCAATACCAGGAAAAATATAAGAGTTATTACATTGCGAAATGTTGTAAATCTTGCCCTGATAATTTACAGGCGCAAATGGACTGCCGGTCGCAATGAGGGCTCTGCCTTCGGTCCATTGCAAAATATCTGCTGGCACAGCTTCAACTTGTGAAGTCGGATTGGATAGTGGCAAGACAATCGGACGTTCACAATTGGCAGCGAGCGTCTTAATGATCTCTTCAGTGAATAAACCGGATTGACCAGATACACCGATCAACACCGTTGGTTTGGCATTGTGTACCACATCCAATAAAGAGATGATTTCCTCTGCATTGCCCCAATGTGCCACATTTTCAGGTTTTTGCGCAAGCCTGCGTTGGAAGTCAAGCAAATTTGGCTGATTTTCAGTGATCAATCCAAAACGGTCAACCATATAAACCCGAGCACGCGCTTGGGCATCGGTTAGACCTTCAGTCACCATTTGCGCCACGATTTGTTCCGCGATTCCACAACCCGCTGACCCTGCCCCCAAGAAAGCAATCGTCTGATCTTTTAGTTGTTTCCCTGCGGCATGCGAGGCTGCAATCAAACTGCCTACAGACACAGCAGCCGTACCTTGAATATCATCATTAAAACAACAGATTTGATCACGATATTTACTTAACAAAGGCATCGCATTTTTTTGGGCAAAATCTTCAAACTGAATCAGGGCTTTTGGCCAGCGGCGCTGAATGGCTGCAATCACATGGTCAACAAATTCATAATATTCATCGCCACTGATACGCGGTTGATTCCAACCCATATAAATAGGATCATTCAGTAACTGCTGATTATTGGTTCCGACATCTAAAGTAATCGGCAAGGTATAAGCCGGGCTTATTCCTCCACAGGCGGTATATAAAGACAGTTTTCCTATCGGAATGCCCATCCCGCCAATTCCTTGATCCCCCAAACCTAAAATACGTTCACCGTCAGTAATCACAATGACTTTGACATTCTTTTTATTCACGTTCTGTAAAATGTCATCAATATGTGCTCGGTCGGGATAAGAAATAAAAATCCCGCGATGCCGACGATAAATATCGGAAAAACGCTGACACGCTTCTCCTACTGTAGGTGTATAAATAATCGGCATCATTTCACTTAAATGATGTTCAATTAAATGATAAAACAGGGTTTCATTGGTGTCTTGAATATTACGCAGATAAATGTGCTTATTAATATCATCATTAAAAGCACAATACTGTTGATAGGAACGCTGGCTCTGCTCCTCAATGCTTTCAATTACATGAGGAATGAGGCCATATAAATTAAATTGACTACGTTCTTGTTCAGTAAATGCAGAGCCTTTGTTTAACAAGGGCAGTTCTAAAAGGGTATTACCCGCATAAGGAATATATAAAGGGTGCTTTTGAGCCAAATTCTCAGTTGTCATTTCCAATCTCATTTTCACGTATTGTCGATGGGATGCAAATAACAAATCCCATCTGACTAAAGTCTAGCTTAGCTCTATTTGCTAATGATTTGATATTTATAAGCGTGATAGCAATTTACAATTGATTTTATCAGTGAATAAAAAATAGGGCGTGAATAGACTTAAGTTGATAAACCCACTCACTTTATCCTATGCCTGATCCTAAACTGCGCTCTTCCTGTCAATCTCGGCGATGAGATATCAACAAAAGTTAAACATTCTCTTAAAGTAAACATAAGCTGTCTGCTCATGTTTATAAATAATGGGCAGCCTAACGCTAATTTTCTACTCTTCTAAAAGACTTCTTAACATCCAAGCTGTCTTTTCATGCACATCAAGTCGCTGTGTTAACATATCTGCAGTGGGTTGATCATTTGCTTTTTCCACAATTGAAAAAATCCCTCTGGCGGTGCGTGCGACAGTTTCATGCGCATTGACTAGAAGCTTGACCATTTCTTGGGCTTTGGGTACACCCTCGACCTCTTTAATTGCGGTTAAAGACGCAAATTCTTTATAGGTTCCTGGAGCAGGAAATCCTAATGCACGAATTCTCTCTGCAATAACATCTAATGCATTCCATTGTTCAGTATATTGCGTCATAAACATAATGTGTAGACTGTTAAACTGAGGACCTGTCACATTCCAATGAAAATTATGTGTCATTAGATATAAGGTATAACTATCTGCGAGTAAGCGTGAAAGATCTTTGACAATTTGAGCACGATTCTCTTTAGAAATTCCAATATCTATCTCGCTTAGATTCACTTCTTGCTTAATCTTTCCCATTTTATAACTCCTGATAAATTTTTAATTTACATTTTTCCAGACCTGGGACAGCGATTCTTACTACTTGACGCGTCTGCCCTAGCAACAGCATGCACCTAAAAAAATTTAATTCCTTCGATAAAGTCTAGCCACTGCCTCTATATCCATCCTCTTATAGATAAATCGACTCTACTTTTAAAATCCGTAAAAAATTTGGTTGGTATCCCTACCATACCCTGTGCGTTCTCGCTTTTATAGGTGAGCATTGTTTTTAATACTGACCAATCATCCCTCATATGGCTTTGGTTGTTTTGCTTTTAAATAATGTTTTAGGAATTTAATTTATTAAGGTTCAATATTTTCTCCAGTCGGTTAACTATAAAAAAGCTGCTCTTTTCACTTAGTCTATAAATTTTTTTAGAAAAAATATGCTTCTTTATTTGGAGATTTAGCAAAAGATAAAGATTGAATTGTTTTGATTAAACCAGGTAGTAAATAATGATAAGTTTTTTAGTCACGGGTTTAGTAATACCTAGGACACCACAGTGAACGTGAATGAAATAATGGTTTTTCTGGTTGAAAATATTCTTAAGGGAAATGGGATAACTCTTCCAAAGAGGATTATTGGCAAATGCACGTTGAAAGGGATAGATTGCCCGCGACTGAGCAAAATCCACTTTTTTTTGAAGAAATAGTCCTATTACTTTAAGTTATTTATAATAATGATTCTCTATGGCTTTACCTACCATTCCGCATATGCCCCGTCCTTGGGATTAATAAATTTATAGCTTACTTAAAAAATAATGCCATTTTCGAACTCTTTTTATTCTCCACCATATTTTTAAGCCGAGCTGATAAAGTAAAAATTAAAATATACTTAGGCTATTTAATAACTAAAAACAGCATGCCTTTTAATTTATTCACTATAAGGCATAGGCCCATTATCTTTCACTCAACTCACGAAAAATGACTTCTTCCCGCACTCTCAATTCTTTGGAAAAATTAACAAATTTTCACAGCACCTAAACTCCGAATATAATCTCAAAATTCACGTTCTTCTCATTATATGGTTTAAAGTATGGACAATAGTCTAAAGTGATTTATGTAGCTGTGGTAATGCTCTCTTGGTCGTTTAAACCACCTACACTTATTTTATAATACTGAAGTAATTTAGTTTAGCTCTTAATAGCCTCTTTCAGCAGCTGGTCTAATGGGTCGTTTCAATTCCGGTGATTGGATATCTAGCCTAACTTGAGTGGGATCGATTGCTAAAAAATGTGTAGTAAGTTGCTACACATTTTAAATAATCTCTTTTCCAAAAATTTCATTCAGACGTCCGCGATTTCCTTGAACAAAGTGAGGATCATTTTTTAGCTTATATTTCATCTCTTTTTTAAAATCATTCATGGATACGCCGGCCACAGCAAAATCCATTTGGAATATAATATCGTTCACAATGACGTTAGCTTGAGAATCGGTTAAACAGCCTTCAGTTTTGAACCACTTGCTGAACTGTTTATAATTCGGATCATTGGCATGAATATACCAAGATCTAACCGTCATATCGAATTTTGCCCCCAACTCTTTCACGATGGCATTATCGTCAAAATCTACATCCAGATAGATTTGAGTCTTTTCATTGCTCTGAGAACTAATAACCTCAGTATGTCTACTGGTAATTTTAAATCGGACCCCTACAATAGGTCGTCCTTTCTTGATGGTGTCATATTCTAGCTTTAGACTGGTTCTTTCATTAATTTCTTCAACAATTTTATCTAATACATAACGTCTGAAATCCACCCAACGATCATATTTCTTCTCCCCAATATCGGTTAATGCTTTGATATTTTCCAGTGACAGCTCAACTTCATATGAGTCCTGATGAGCGTACTTAAACTCATTTTTAATAAAATAGGAATATAGACTCATACTGGTCACTGAGTCTAAAGCAAATAAATCCTTCAGTTGATAGGTGGTGAAGTTACCGCTCGCCAAGCGGGTAAAATAAGGCAGCACTTCACTGGTAAAGCGAATTTGTAAGGCATTTTTGGCGTCATCTTCCCAACGCAACTCTCGGATAATCGGGACGACAGAGTGAACTTTTTTTACTTTTCGTTTGCTATCATCCAAAGGCTCTTCAATGACAAAATGGGCAACACGCGATGACAACTCTTTATAGATCCGGTCAATTGCAACATTAATCGAATTTTTTTTATCTAAACCCAGCAATTCGCCTAGGTCATCTTTATGCAAATAGATATAAGTTTGCTCGGTAATTTCTCGATCTTGATTATTTTTCTCACCGTAATTTGCAACCGCCATTGCATAAAGCAGTGCCTTATACTCATTGGATGAAAGTTCAATCGGTCGAATTAAGCGATTGCTGGTACTGACCACGCCATTATGTCGAATATTCCCAATACAATAAGGTAAATATTCTGTTTCTTGTTTTTCATTCAGCTTGTTCATAAGTGGAAAATAAAAGTACTTTTCTACATGTTATACACAAAAGTGGAATCCGATGCAAATTATCCACCCTTTTAACTAGATGCTATACAGAAATGAATAACAAACAATCAAAGCGAAAGCTAAGAGTGGAAGGCATGTCACTTTGTTTTGCTATTTGAAACACTTTTTAAACTTAAAGTGGAAAGATAAATAAATATTACACTTTTTAGTGACAAAGCTTCCACTTTTAGTATTTGTTAATCATTTTTAATGCGTTTGAAAAGCAAAAGAATACGCCGAATAAGCATTTAAAGTGGAAAGGATAAATTAAAATGCACCTTAAACGTGACAAACCTTCCACTTTTAGCTGATCTATAAATAAAAAAAGACAATATCCTTGATGAAATTACGAACAAACAAGTTATCCACAGTTTAAAAATATTAAAATGACAAGTCTTCCACCTTTAAAGCGAAATTAACTCACTTATCAACAGATTAACAGACTGTTTTTAAATAATTTTATAGTTTAAATTCAAACTTTATTTAAACTCGATGACAAGTCTTCCACTCTAGTGACAAGCCTTCCACCTTTCAGTGACATACCTTCCACCTTTCAGTGACAGACCTTCCACCTTTCAGTGACAGACCTTCCACCTTTCAGTGACAGACCTTCCACTTTTCAGTGACAAACCTTCCACTTTTAAAAATATAAGATATTGATTTTAAATAATAAAAAAGTGTTCTAATTATAATTAACTAATTATATAAATTAATACTAATTATAATTAGCTAGCTATATTGAATAAAAAAAGAATGTGTTTGTTTTTTATTCAAGTTCAGACTATAACTTCAACGTAGCATAAAGAAGCTGTAGCAAGTTGCTACAAAGTTCTTTATATTACAATAACTCAAATGAGGTTTATTATGACAAGTAAGTCGACTAAAATCATTGCTGTGGCAAATCATAAAGGTGGTTGCGGAAAGACAACTACCGTAGTTCATCTGGCATCAGAATTGGCAGACTTGGGCAACAAAGTACTGGTGATTGATTTAGATCCCCAAGCTAATGCAAGTCTACATATCGGCTCCAGACATCCAAGTGAAGTTGAAACCACTTCAGCTGAATTGCTGGTAGGTGATTTAAGTTTGTTATCTGAAGCTTTAGAAGAAGAAACCAATTTCAAAAATGTTTCTTTAATTTATGGTTCACTCACTTTAGGTAAAACTGAAGACCAACTCAAAGATGATTCTCCAAGACCATCTGAAGAACTGGCTACTAAATTGGAACTGTTAAAAGGATTATATGATTTCATCCTAATTGACTGTCCTCCTAGCTTAAAACTTCTTACCAGTAATGCTTTAGCGGCATCAACACATGTCATGGTACCCATTGAATCAGGTTCACAATATGGCTTATACGGTGTGACTGACTTAATTAACCATTTAAGTAAAATAAGACGTGTTAATCCTGAATTAAAACTTTTAGGTGCTTTATTGATTAAACATGATGAACGTCAAAATGTATGTAAACTGATTAGAGAGGAAGCCTTAAGTCAGGTCGGTGAATTACTAAAAACCACAATTCCGATGAGTACCAAAGTGAATCAAGCCGCAATTTTGCAACAACCCTTATTGGCAGTAGATAAAAATGCTAAGGTTCGTAAAGCTTTTCAAGAATTAGCGAAAGAAATTATCAATCGTGTTGAATAAAAGCACTCTGAGAATATTATGGTAAGTACAAAAGAACTGTTAGCACAACGTCTTCAACAAAATACTCAAAAACATCAGCAAGCTCAGAAAGAGCATGTCAATGATGTGAAAGAATTACGTCGTAATGTACAAATTACAGATATTCAGCCTAGTCCCAATCAACCACGAAAGTTTTTTAATCAACAAGATATTGAAGACTTGGCAGCATCAATCGACGAAATTGGATTACTACAACCGATAGCAGTTCGACGTGTGCAAGATAAATATGAATTAATCGCCGGTGAACGACGGTTGAAAGCTCATCAAGTTCTGAATAAAAATACCATCGAAGTGATCGTCATAGATGCATCGGATGAAGAAGTGGCACTGTTAACTTTAGCGGAAAACTTAAAACGAGAAGACTTAACCGACTATGAAATCTATGTCGGCTTGAGTTCTCTGAATGAGAAACTAAAAAAGAACAAGCAAAAACTCGCAAAGTCCTTAGGTATGAACCGTGAAGATATGTATAAATATCTATCTTTCGAAAAATTACCTCAAGAACTGATTGCAGATTTAGAGCAACAACCGACTTTATTGGCACGTACGGCAGCTACCGCAGTAAAAAAGTTTCTCTCGGATTATGAAGCCAATTACAACAATGCTAAAAAAGCACTCTTAGAAGCTTGGGCGAAACTACTGAAAAAAGAAGTAGAACAAACCAAACTTGCATTATTGGCTGAAAGGATACTCAAGTCGACGGAAACAAAAGAGCCGATCAAAACCTCAATCGTGCACAAAATTGAATATGATGGAAAGGTCGCAGGAAATATCAAATTTGATCATAACACCTTAAAAGTGTCATTAAAGATGAGTGAATTTAATAATTACAACTTAAAAGAACTGGAAAGTTTGCTGAAAAAAATGCTGATCCAATCAAAAAAACAAGTGTAGCAACTTGCTACACTTGTTTTGAGCTAAAACCAACAGAGTAAGGTCGGGGATAGGGATTGAGATATACAAAATTCAAAAAATATCATCTCTAGAAAAAATCACTGGTTTCATAATTTTTAATCTACTTTGATCATATAGGTATGCCACCAAATTTAAATTTTTCTTATTATTCAAGAAAGATAGGAAGTTGAGTAAAAATAAAAAGTTGTGTAGAACTGTGCTGCATATGCTTCTGTTATCTCCTGAGAGGCTGATTTTAATAACTTACCCAGAGAACTCGAAATATAAAATAGTACGTTCTAAGCGTAAATAAAGGGAAAGTACTGGGCTGGTAAATATCAGGTTATTCTTGTGCAGAGGAATAAATAAACAGACGCTAAAATATCTGCAAATAAAAAAGTAAGAATGAAAAACAAAAGTTGATTACTTAGAAGAGTTTTTAAGTGTTTTCTAGTTTAGGTTCAAGTTTAATACTGCATTCCCTAAAGCTATTTCAGTTTAAGAGTGCCCTTTTAAACAAATAGCATTATAAAATGGAAAATTGACTGGTTTAGCTTTGAGGCATTTTAAAACTCTTAAGTTATCTAACTACAATCATCGAGACACATTTATTTCATCCTAAAGTTTTAGCTTTTGCACTTTATTCATTAAATTCATTAGCTTCTTAAACCACCTCGTAATTTAAGATTGAAACCCAACCTTGTACATCCTATGAGTTTCCTCTGGAGTAGATAGGTTGAAAGTGTAAGGAGGGGGGAATTGATTTTAAAAATATCTTTAGCGGTTCATCCCTTGGATACATTTAGAGATGTCTAGATCAGTAAAAGCTTTATACAGCTCTCCTCAATGATCATAGGGAAAAAATAATCCACAAATTTTGATTGGTTTATTTCTGTCAAATGTTTCAATTTTAATATTATAAAAAAGAATAGAAATGAACTAGAAGTTCCAATAAATAATGCCAAAAAAATCAGCAATAATAAATCCATTTATATCATCTGCATTTACTAAATCTGTTAATACTCAATGTAGAAGCTTTAGCAAGGAATGGGTTAAACTTCCAAGCCAGATTTAATCGTGCTTAAAATAATGTCATAACAGCTTCAGCTCTTCAGTTCATATTAAATAGCCTAAGTATTAATCAATTTTATTTAAACGAACTACAAATTGCGTTTCATAGATAAAATTAAGCCAAAAACATGGAAAAACTTTAGACAGAGAGCAGGATAGGGTGTCTATCTTACTGTTCTGATTTCTGTAAAATTTAAGTAGAGCTTGGTAATCTTTACCATCGATTACAAACTTAGACCTAATTCGCTACGCAAAAACTTGGCTATCTGATAGATTTTTCACTCAGAATTTCGCTCAATAACCTCCAATACCTGTTGGCATGTTTGGCTTGATTCAACTGAGCTTAAAGCCTTAAATCGTTTATTTAGCTTAGAGCTTGTTTAATTGCTGAAAAAATTTACTAATGCTTACCGTACTATTTCTAATTTCTGAAGCCATAAAAAGGGAGAACATATACAAAGCAAGATTTACTCCAGGAGGATTTGTTGCTTGAGTACTTGACGTAAAATCAAATACTGGAGTCAATTGCACAGAACCCATTTCCGTTCTTCAAATAGTCTTATCGCGTGTAGGCTTATTTTTATTGCCTAAAACAACATTAACGCTTTGTCTCAATATCACAGAAACACTTAAAACCGCATCTGGCTTAATCGATGATGTTTTTTAAAGCATGGCGTATATCTCAGATGCTCCTAGTATGGTTCAAGAATTAGAAAGTAGGGACTGTGGTTCGATTATATTTTTGGGTAGTTTAATTGGCGCGGAGTTAGGGATTTTGAACTCTCAGATGCTTTCAATTATTAAAGAAAGTGCCAAAGTTCAGCTATTGGTTGATAAGGGAGGAGATAATCCCAGAGATGCTGCTATCGCCATGGAGCGCGGTTGTGATGGGGTACGGATAATTAACCCGAGTGCATCAGCAAAAAATCCTTAACCCCCTATATGAATGACCTCTGCGCTGAAAAAACACTTCAAGCTGGAAAAGGTTTTTCTGGCTGAATATATGCCAAGAGCGAGTTCAGCTGAGACCGGCTATTTTTCTTTAATAAAATTTGAACAAATTTTAGGGGACAAATTTTTAGCCCTTTATTACTTAATTTTTAAGCATTAATTTATTATAAGTTAAATCTATTCTTAAGCATAAAATGGAATAGTTGAATAAATATAGAACTGACTATTTGACTTGTATGGAGGGGGGGAATATACGGAGGGTTGATTAGCTCTCCATATATTACCTCAAAAGCTATCCTTATTTTTAAAGAATTATCCTCTTAGTACACCTATTAAATATTGTCACTTAGATTTATCCTGTTTTCCGTGGTACTTTCCTTTTTGGCCGAGATTTTGCCCCAATTAAACTTTTGTGCACAAATTCCTAAGCCCACAATTAATAAAGCAAGAATACTGGTGTATACCACTTCCTTAAAGTAAGTTCCTTCAATCACCATCGTAATTAAAGCCCCAATAATAAAAAGGATAACCAGATAAGTCAGCCAAGGAAATAACCACATTTTAAATGGAATATCCTGTCCTTCTGCTTCCAGTTTTTTACGCAGCTTAAGCTGGGAAATCGCGATGGCAAGATAGACGTATAAAGATACGGTACCTGTAGCTAACATCAATACATCATAAATATTCATACTTTCGGTGGCGGTTAGATAAATCGCCACAAAAGAAAACAGGCTTGAAAAGATTACTCCCACCCATGGGCTGTTATTGCGGTTGGTTAAACCAAAACTCTTTGGTGCATCGCCACGTTTCGAGAGAGAATAGACCATGCGTGAACAGGTATAAAGTGCGGAGTTAAAGCAGCTACATACCGAGGTGAGGACTACAAAATTAACAATATGGCGCGCTTCCGGAATACCGAGTGCGCTAAGTGCCACGCTATAAGTTCCCCAAGTAGGATCTTTCAATAAAGGATTATTGTGCGGAATCAAGCAAACGGTAATCAGCATTGAGCCGACATAGAACAAAATGATCCGCCAGACAATAGAATTAGCGGCCTTACGGATTTCTTTGGCGGGATCTTTGGTTTCAGCTGCTGCAACGGTTACAATTTCTGCACCCATATAAGCAAACATTACTCCCAATAATGCTGTAATCACGGATGAAAAACCATTTGGCATAAATCCTTCAGCTGTTAGATGCGTCACACCGCCTAGCATAGATGCAGTACCCCAAGGCCAAAGGTGCATAATGGCCAAGCTACCAAACACTAGAAAGAGTACGATTGCAATGACTTTGATCAAGGCGAACCAGAATTCAAATTCACCAAAGTTTTTTACATCACGAAGGTTGACCCATACTAAAGCTACCGTAACCAAGAGCATATAGCCCCAGATCGGTATAAATGGGAACCAGCTATTTAAAATTTTACCTGCAACAAAGGCTTCCCAGCCCATGAGTAAGGTCCAGAAAGACCAGTATAGCCATCCGATTGAAAACCCAGCCCAACGACCAATACCACGATCTGCATAAGTTGAAAATGAACCGCTGTCGGGATTCAGTACCGCCATTTCCCCGAGCATGCGCATAATTAATAGAACCAGTAACCCGCCTAATGTATATGCAATCAGTGCAGCTGGCCCTGCAGAATAGATGACATTTCCAGAGCCGACAAAGAGTGCACCACCAATTACACCAGCAATTGAAATCATGGTGAGATGGCGTGACTTAAGTCCATTTTTTAAGCCGTTTGATGATTCGGACTTGGAGAAATGTTGATGTTCTGCCATATTATTTCCCTTAATATCAATAGCGTAGCGGCAATAAAATTCCTTATTTAGCGTACGCTATTCTATCCTTTGAAACTGTAACCGAATTCATAGCGACTTTACCGATATTAAGCTAATCTTAATAAAAAGATCCTCCTTAAAAACACAGGCAAGATCATGCTTTGATAAAAAAACGGTTACATGCTGTTCATGTATGCAGTTAATTTCTCTTTTTTGTTGTTGAGTGACGAGAGCCATTTTTGAGCTATTCAAAGGAGCCAATTGTCTTGAGAGAATAAAAAATTAGGGAAGAAATATTTACAGAAAAATAAAGAATACTTAAAATAGATGGATTAGAGAGGTATTTAATTTCATGCTGAAGTGAGCATAAAAACTTATAATTTTAAAAATAAAATTTTAATTAATCACCCATTTTTATTAAGTTAAGGTACAGATACCATGCTCACGCAAGCATTTTAACAATATGCCAAAAGCCACCAGAATTTCCTGTTCACGCACACAGGCAAAACCAAGTAATAATCCTTTCTGCCGCGTAGAGTAGTGCTTGGTATAGTACTGGGATAAAGCTCTGACTTTGATTCCCTGATCCAACGCTTTTGAGGCAATCAATACATCATCACTGCTGCTGGGTAATTTTAAGATCAGATGTAAACCTGCTGCTGTATTATATGCATGCAGGAAATCTTCACCTAAATGACGGCGGATCAAGTCAATTAAAAAAGCATGACGTTTGCCATACAGTAAACGCATACGTCGAATATGCGCCTCATAATGGCCTTGTCGAATAAATTCAGCCAAGGTCTGTTGATCGATTAAGTGACCACCACGATACAATTCTGATGCCACAATCCGTAGTGAAGAAAATAATTGTTTTGGTACCACTAAATAGCCAATACGCAAGGCAGGATAAATTGTCTTGCTGAAGGTGCCCATATAAATGACTGGAGAATCTGGCTCTAAACCTTGTAAAGAGGGATAGGGCTGGCCAGAAAATCTGAATTCGCTGTCATAATCATCTTCAACAATCCAACTGTTATGTTGGCGTGCGAGTGCAATTAATTGTTGGCGACGTTCAAGACTCAAATGCGAGCCTAAAGGATACTGATGAGACGGAGTAACAAAAATCAGTTTAGGGGGTTTTTGGGGATGAAGATCCGGAATGATGCCTTCCTGATCAACCGGTAATGAACGCAGATTGACCCCATTAATCCGTAAAATATTACGGGCGCCCCAATAGGCCGGGTCCTCGATCCAGACCTCATCGCCTATGTCGCTTAAAGTCCGGGAGACCAAGTCAATCGCTTGATGGGTCCCTTCGGTAATAATGATCTGATCAGCATCACACTGGACCGAACGTGCAATTTTAAGATATTCAGCCAGCTCCTGACGCAGTTCCAAGCATCCACCCGCATTGCTGTAAATCAGGTGATTGACTTGAGGTTCACGACTCAAACGCATCTGAATTTTGCTGAAAATCTGATGAGGGAATTCTGTAACATCCGGTGCACCGGGTACAAAGGCTCCCCATTGATAAGGTGAGGCCGCTGAATAGCCAAGCAGATAAGAACCGCGTTGCGACAGATTGTAATTTTGTTGAGCCTTTTTTTCCTGAAGTTGAGTAGAGGTATTTTCTGCTTTAACCAAAAAGGATTCGGGTAATTTCTCCACGACCCAGGTGCCTTGTCCTGTACGGGCATTGACATAGCCTTGGGCTTGTAATTGTTCATAGGCATTTAAGACCGTATTGCGGGACACCTTAATCTCTTTAGCCAGATCACGGGATGCAGGCAAACGGGTTTTGGGAGCCAATACGCTATCAATAATGGCGTTACGCAGGCAGCGGAATAATCGTGTTTGCAATGTTCCAGCCGCGTCTTGCTGTAATCGCTGCAGTAAATAATCTCCAAGCAAGCTACGCAATTGGCTCTCTCCTACAAATTTAAATGGCTCTCATGAGAGTTACACCGCTAGCTGCAAAATAATCTGATTAAGCCGTCATTGTAAAGTATCTTACTTCGTTCTTACTCTTACATCACTGGCTTAGATGCGAGCAGGTAAGTGGCAGGCAATATACACATTTACAGATTAAAACTAAAGTGAAAAATCTAGGCATTGATTTTGTTGAGGTAAAGCTGCACCAAGACTTGGATCAAGCCATGATAAATGAATAGAGATGTTTTGCAGCCGTGAGGAAATGTGACGGTATATAAAAAAGGATGATGCAATCAACACGATGATGAAAGGGTGGAGCTATACCGAGCAAGGGATAACTACCTGAAAAGATTATCTTAAACAGTTGGCTAAAGTGGAACTTCTATTAAAAAGGAGCCAATTTTTTATGAAAATTAATTATTTGATTTTTAATAAAATAGTATAAATTTTCCGATGTTGTATTCATTTGAGCAAGCCAAATTGGCTCTCTCTGTCTACTTCAAAGTGGCTCTCGTCTCATACCAATAAAAGCGCAAAATGAGGATGATCAGCCAATCATGTGCAAATCTCCATTGCATGGTCGGGATAGCAAAATTCTACAATGTATGAATCAAGAATGAGGATATAAAATGGACAGTAAACACTCTGCATTGAATGCACGTAAACAGCAAGCGACGCCTCGTGGTGTTGGGGTCATGTGTCAATGGTACGCGGAGAAAGCAGAGAACTCGACAATTTGGGATGCAGAAGGCAATCAATATATCGATTTCTCAGGCGGAATTGCGGTACTGAATACTGGTCATCGCCATCCTAAAATTATTGCTGCCGTTACTGAACAATTAACCAAATTTACTCATACAGCGTACCAGGTTGTACCTTATGAGAGTTATGTTTCTCTTGCCGAACGTATTAATGAACGTGCACCCATTGATGGTGCTGCAAAAACTTCATTCTTTTCTACGGGTGCTGAAGCAGTCGAAAATGCAGTAAAAATTGCCCGTGCCTATACTGGCCGTCACGGTATTGTAACTTTTGGTAACGGTTTTCATGGCCGCTCGTTTATGACGATGGCAATGACAGGTAAAACTGCGCCTTATAAACGTGATTTTGGTGTGATGCCGAGCGGTGTCTTCCATGCACGTTATCCGGTAGAAGCTAAAGGGATTAGCGTAGATGATGCCATTCAGAGCATCGAAGATATTTTTGCAGAAGATATTGCAGCACACGATGTTGCAGCGATCGTACTTGAACCTGTACAAGGTGAAGGCGGTTTTAATGTGGTACCTGCAGAGTTTTTAAAACGTTTGCGTGTGCTCTGTGACCAAAATGGGATTTTACTGGTTGCAGATGAAGTACAGTCCGGCTTTGCCCGTACAGGCAAGCTGTTTGCCATGGATTATTATGATACCAAAGCAGATTTGATCACCATGGCCAAAAGCTTGGGCGGTGGTTTCCCGATTTCAGGTGTGGTTGGCCGCGCTGAAGTGATGGATGCACCAAATCCAGGTGGTTTGGGCGGAACTTATGCCGGTAATCCGGTTGCTGTTGCTGCTGCTCACGCAGTATTGGATGTAATTGAAGAAGAAGGTCTTTGTGAACGGGCCAATAAATTAGGGGCAGAGCTGGTAGATGTATTACATGAACTGAAAATGTCTTCTGCGATGGTCAAAGATATTCGTGCATTAGGCTCGATGGTTGCAGTTGAACTAGAAACTGCCGAACAGGCAAAAGCTGTACAAAACCATGCCATGCAAAATGGCCTGTTAATTTTAACTTGTGGTCGTTATGGTAATGTAATTCGTTTCTTATATCCGTTAACAATTCCTGCAGAACAATTCCGTGCCGGCTTGACCATTTTGAAACAAGGTTTTGCACTGTCTGTCGCAGCATAATTAAAGAGTAACAATCATGCTTCAAGCGCAATACAGAAATTTATTACAGCATCCTGACATCAGTTTTGATCAGCCTGCAACTGGTGCTTATATTGAAGTCAGAGATGCAGCTACACACGATACTTTGGCATGGGTAAAATCCTATGACCGAGCTGCTGTAGAACAGATGATTGCTCGTTCTCAGCAAGCCCAGACTTCATGGAAAGCAAAGACCGCGCTGGAACGTGCAGATGTACTTTGGGCCTGGTTTAATCTGATACAGGAAAATAAAGAGTCATTGGCTCAGATTTTAACTGCTGAACAAGGTAAGCCTTTGGTTGAAGCCCGGGGTGAAATTGGTTATGCAGCTTCATTCATTCGTTGGTTTGCCGAGCAGGCTCGCCGCACTGATGGTGAGATTTTGACTCCAACTGTTGCCAATCAACGTTTATTGGTGATTAAGCAAGCCATTGGCGTAACTGCTGCAATTACGCCTTGGAATTTTCCTGCGGCAATGATTACACGTAAAGCAGCTCCTGCCATTGCTGCGGGTTGTACAATGCTGGTTAAACCAGCTGAACAAACCCCTTTAACAGCGTATGCTCTGGAAGTGTTGGCATTGCGTGCAGGTCTGCCGCAAGATGTCCTGCTGCATATCAGTGGTAATGCGATTGAAGTGGGTAAAGCCCTGTGTGAAAGTGATACCGTAAAAAAGTTAAGCTTTACAGGTTCTACTCAAGTCGGTCGTATCTTGATGCAGCAATGTGCGCCAAGCATTAAAAAACTGTCTTTGGAACTCGGGGGCAATGCACCTGTTCTAGTGTTTGATGATGCAAACCTTGAACAAGCGGTACAGGGCATCATGGCAAGTAAATTCCGCAATAGTGGACAGACCTGTGTTTGTGCCAATCGAATTTATGTACAAGATGGCATTTATGATGCACTGGTTGAAAAGCTGGCGACAGCGGTTGCCAACTTGAAAGTAGGGGATGGGCGTAATGAATCCTCTACCCAGGGTCCGCTGATTGATGAAGCTGCGATTGAAAAAGTGCAGTCACATATTGCTGATGCTGTCAGCAAAGGTGCACAAGTGAAAATTGGTGGGCAGCGTTCCAGTCTTGGCGGTACATTCTTCGAACCCACACTTTTAACTGAAGTCACCCAACAGATGCGGATAGCGAAAGAAGAAACATTTGGTCCGCTTGCGCCACTTTTCCGCTTTGAAACGGAGCAAGAGGCAATTCAAATGGCGAACGATACAGAGTTCGGCTTGGCAACTTATGTATTCACCCAAAGTACAGCACGTCAGTGGCGAGTAGGTGAAGCATTGGAATATGGAATGGTCGGGATTAATACCGGTGCTATTTCAAATGAAGTTGCTCCATTTGGGGGAGTAAAGCAATCTGGATTAGGTCGTGAAGGTTCTAAATTTGGTATGGATGAGTATCTTGAAATGAAGTATCTATGTATGGATGTATCCTCATAATTATTTCTATCCCATTGAGTGGAAAATTAGCAAAAAATCGGGATCTGTTGACATTTCACAATGGGAACCAGACCAATATGCAGGCTAGGCAACTGAATTTTCGTAGTTTCGCTTTAGCTTGTCATATTGGCTGGTAATACCTCTAAACTGTTTGAATCTTGCAAATGTGTTTTCAACTCAGTGGCTGATTTTATATAAATACCCGTCCATAGGTTTATTGTTGTTTTTTGAGTGGCTTCTTCTAGGAATATTTGCTTGAGTTTCAGTACTATTGATCTTTGCTCTGGGGGATTCTGAATCATGGCCTTTGTCAACGCACAGGATTTCTGTATCTTTTAAATCTAAACGATCAATTAAATCTGGGGGCAATTTTAACATCCGGTGTTGTGCCCTCATCAAGAATAAACTCAATGGGATTGCCATTTGCATATACAGCTAAATGAATTGTAGAACTGTTGCCGCTGATACTTTTGCAAGACTGATAATCGTTTAAGTTTTTTATTCGAAATAGAGCTCAACATATTAAACCGCCCGCTAATAAAATCTCTAATTGAGTATTCTAAAAGCGGACATTTTTTCTTTCGAGAAACCGGACATTTCTATTTTGGGCTTACATTTTGACTTGGTATCAGCTGTATTACGTTAAGCTTAGAATTTATAGGTAATTCCCATAAAGAAGTTGGTCATTGAATCTTTATCAATTAAGGGACTATCTACTATTTTATCGGGTAAAAATTTATGGGTTACGGCCGAAGTTACTCTTATTTTTGGATTCAATGAGTAACTTGCCGCTAAGGAAAGATATGGAATAATGAGGTTATTAGGTCTATATTTTTCTACCCCCTTAGCAACTTCGCTATCTAGTGTGCCGTAATAATAATTGGCTCGGCTATCCGACAACCATTCCACTCCCACATTTGGCATAAGAGTCCATTGATTATTTAAGCGCCAAAAATACTGATAATTAGCTTTTACTTCTGCCGCATCACTGGCGTTGCCAATATCATTGACTGCTTGCATAGAAATAATGCCATAGGGTACTTTCACTATTGCTTCTAAACCAACATCAGCACTGATATTACGATCTTCTAATTGCCCTTTACTTAAATTTTTTTGAGCCAACTTCGATTCATTTAAATCATCAACATCAAGTTTATTCATATTGACGTTCACGATGCCATTCAAGGTGATTAACTCATTTTTATAGAGTTTCATGCCTCCATAGAGCCCACGTAAAAAGAAGCGATTTCCTTCATAAGATAATAAGGGGACTGGGATAAGGTTTGTATCTTCACCAATATATAGCCCCGTGCTTCCGACAATCCCTAAGCCTGTGCTAAAGCCTGTTGATCTTTTGCTGGCAGGTTGATTTTCATCTGCAATTGCGTTTAATGGAATAAGACAAAATGATATTAATAAAATTTTATTGAGCATTTTCAATCCAGCATATTAATTTAAGAAATTTAAATCCGCGTCTACTAAAAATCACATTTATCATACATATGTGACATGCGCTCTTGTTTTGTTTGCAAATAATTCTCATTAAATTTATTTAAACCTACCGTTATAGGCACACGCTCTACTACATTTATACCTAAATCTTTTAAAGCATTAATTTTAAGAGGGTTATTAGTAATTAAACTAACTTCTTTAAGTTTAAATAACCTAGCATAACAGTACACATATCATAGTGACGTGCATCTGCGGGTAAGTTTAAAATCAGATTTGCATCAACGGTATCATGTCCTTGATCTTGAAGTGCATAGGCCCGAATTTTATTCGTCAACCCTATACCTCGACCTTCTTGGCGTAAATATAAAATAACCCCCTGACCGTCATCACTGATCATTTTCATTGTGGAATGTAATTGTGGACCACAATCACATTTTAATGAGCCAAAAGCATCTCCGGTTAGACATTCAGAATGAATTCTGACTAAGACGGGTTGCGCTGAAATGGCATCCAATCCCTGAGAAAGAGCAATGTGTTCTTCGCCTGTATCCGGGTCTTGTAATACAATAATGTCAAAATCACCAAAAGCGGTCGGTAATTTAGATTTAGCCACAAATCTTATAGCCACGGATTCATCCATTTATATTTAAAAAGTCAGTAAAATCATAATATTTTCTATTTATTAAAATATAATAAATAGAAAATAGTTAAGTACCAAATCTACAGAGAATAAAAAATTCAGAAATCAAAATACTTATTTTTTAATCTAAAAAATAAAAAATTAATCTGACCTATATTTACCTTACAATTATTAAAAATAGATCAAATAAAATGCTTACTACATGTAAATATAGTAAGCATTGCCGTAATTAATCCGGCTAAGTGTGACTTGAAAATATCTTTGATCACTTAAATTTCAATTATAATAATAAGTATGTCAGGGTGAATTTTTTGTGAAGCTCTATAACCCTAATAAAAATACTTAAAGATATTTACAGCAGTAGGACAATAGATCTATTTCCGATGCTGTAGAAGACTTGTCCAATGCTCTCGAAAAACAGTTAAATCTAAATATGCCGTTTTACCTTGCTCGGCGAACTACATCAAAAAATTTCTAGCAAATGGGTAAAGGCTTTATCACCGTGGTCATGCTAGATAGCTAAGCTGAAGCAAGTTATGAGACTTTTAATTACCCATAACGAGCTTTTGGGGAGCAAAGGGCAGATCATGCCTAAAGTTGTAATCAATAGAAAAACGCCGAAAATCGCATGTCCGGGGGATTTATTGCTGATTTATCGCGTTGAATCTATTTCTAAGTTTGATTGGGTTGTTTTTGATCGGGTAGAAGATTGTCTAAGTGAAAAGTACACATCGCACCCCAGCATTCTTATATTAAGATTCAAAACAGCAAATAGCACACATACTTTAGCTAATCCAGATCGAATCTTTATGGGTCACTGGAGCAGCCAAAACCTACTCTCGTTTAGGATGTTGTAATAATAATCAAAGAATAGATACCCGCCCTAAAAAATCACAAAAAAATTATCTAAGCTATAAACGTTTGTTAAGTCTAGACTATACAATTGAAGTTAATAGCTATCCTTTTTCCTTTAGCAATTTATTAGTAATAGGGGTGTGTAGAGATTGATAACAATTTAGTTTTTAGTATTCAGATATAGTCCCAGATTTGTGAAAACATAAAAATCTCAAGCACTGAAATTTTCTGCTGGCCTAAAAACTGGAATATTTCATTTTTATAAGAGTAAAGCCTACCTCAAAGATTTTTTTATTACTTGCACAAAAATTTATAAAATGTTCAAGTATTAATATCGGTATTTGATTATAAAGGATAAAACAATGGCCGTTATTCTTCAGGTAGATTTCCCATCTCAAGGTCCATTTGGTGAAGCGATGAGCCAAGCCTATCAAACTCTTGCTGAAAGTATTAATCTAGAAACAGGCATGATCTGGAAAATCTGGACAGAAAATAGTGATACTCAGGAAGCAGGTGGTATATACCTGTTTGATTATCAAGAAAATGCGGAAAATTATTTAAAAATGCACACTGCGCGTCTGACGAGTTTTGGGGTAAAAAGTATTCGTGGAAAAATATTTCAGATCAATTCAGTATTATCTGATATTAATCAAGCAAACTTCTTAAAATAACTGAATTGCACATGTGAATTAAAAAATACCTGATCTTGAGTAAAAAAATCAGGTGTTTTTAAAGCTCTCTTGCTCCAGCTTTACTCCTGATTGGGTTGCCACTATGAATCTTAAGTGAATCCTATATTTTATAAAATTCAATAATTATATTTATATGAATTAGATGTTTATAAAATAAAATACTGTCATTAAATTTGGTTTAAGAACTTGAGGGAAATAGGAAAATGATGAGTTTATTAAAAAAATTACAAGGTTTATTGGCATATGAACAGTCACACTTAACTACACAAGCGATTTCTAAGATGGATTTGACCATTCGTCGCCAATGCCACGCCCAACAGATCCCTCTATTACGTACAGATTATCTAGAATAAATGTTAAACAGCATATATTTTTTGAATAGGAGCTATAAATAGCTTCTTTTTTTATAAAAAATTAATGAGTATTTTTGAAGATAATAGATCTTTCATAAATCACTTTTGCTCAGTTCTATATTATAAATCTCCGCAATTAAATTGAATCTCATCCCCAAATTTTACTTTTGTTTCGAAAACATTTTGCAAGTATCTTTGAATATCCACTAATTTTGTAGATACCTGTTAGTTCGATAAAATAGATAATTAATCAGGTGCTTATAAACCATAAATGTAACTCAAAGTATTTAAAATTGATGATCCGCTTATAGAAAACACTTAAAAGGATCTGCAAAGTGTTATGTTGGCTACACGTGAATAGTATTGAATAATAAAAATACAGAGCAGCCTAAAAAATCACGAATTCTTCATGTTCCTTTTCATAAAATGACATCCGTCAGTTTGACCTGATCAGGAGCTATAGATAGATATTCGTTTGAACTTAATCAATCAACTTTCTATATTTTTAAACAAATTAAAGGAATAAGGGGGATGTTGTGCATCATGTAACTGAATATGTAGGAGCAGATCTATCACGGATTATTGAAATGGCTTGGGAGGATAGAATACCTTTTGAAGCCATTCAGCGTGAGTTCGGTTTGAATGAGTCTGCAGTGATTCGCTTAATGCGTCAAAATATGAAACCAGGTAGTTTTAAACTCTGGCGTGAACGAGTGACAGGACGTAAAACTAAACATTTGCAACTGCGTTCACCGGATGTGATTCGGGCCTATTGTTCGCGGCAGTACAAACGTTTCTAGCAGCGCGATTTCATGATAGGCGCTGTTTAGACTGGCGTTTGCATCTTTCAGAACAATATCTGACCTCATCCCAGCAGCGTTGCCATTTTTTGCGCCAGGTAAAGGGATGTAGGCAGTGAGCACAGGTTTTTTCCGGTAAATGCTGCTTTTTCATGCTGTTATAACTCATTAACCTGACTTAGTAACTGTTAGGCATATGCAATGATTTCATCTTTGTCCTGCAGTTTATCCAGCTGTCGATAAATCATGCCCATCCGAGGATTGGAGCGGAAGAGTCCCTCATACCTGATCATAAAATACCAATACAGGCTGTTAAAAGAACAACTATCGGCTTCCGTCCTTGTTTTAATATTGTAAGGACAGTGCTTACAGTAATTGGACATTTTTTGAATGTAATTTCCGGAAGCCGCATAGGGCTTGCTTGCCAGTAAACCGCCATCAGCATGCATCACCATACCCAAGGTGTTCGGAAGTTCTACCCATTCATAAGTATCGGCATAGACCGCCAGGTACCATTCACTGATCTGCTGAGGATCCACACCGCTTAACAGAGCAAAGTTACCGGTAATCATCAGACGCTGAATATGATGGGCATAGGCATGTTCAAAGGTATTGCGAAAGCATTCTGCCATGCAGGTCATTTTGGTTCGACCCGTCCAGTAAAATTGTGGCAGGGCAGCAGAATAATTCAATACATTACTGCTGGCGTATTCGGGCATCCGCAGCCAGTAAATGCCACGGACATATTCCCGCCAGCCGAGAATTTGCCGAATAAAGCCTTCCACCGCATTCAGTGGAGCATGACCGCTGTACTAGGCAGCTTCTGCTGCATCACAGACCTCTTTTGCCACAAGCAAACCGCAATTCAAGTACGGCGACAGCAGGCTGTGAAACAGGGTATCTTCGCCATACACCATGGCATCTTGGTAATCACCAAAATGAGGCAAATTGTTGGCAATAAAATGCTGCAGCGCCAGCAGGGCATTGCTGCGAGTAGTTGCCCAGTGGAAATTTGCAATATGCCCGATGTGTTGGGGAAACTCGCGTCTGACCAGTTCAATCACATCCAAATCAATCTGATCAAGCTCAAATCGTAGCGGAGCAGGCAAGGCTGGCCTGACCAAGTCTTGCGGTTGGCACTATCATAATTCCACTGTTTCCCCAGCGGCTGCTGTTGCTGCATTAAATAACCTGTTTGCTTGCGCATTTCACGGTAGAAATATTCCATGCGCAAGCTGTGGTACTGGCTGGCCCATTGCCGGAACTGGGCAGGACTGCAAAAAAAGCGATCGTCATTCAGGCAGTGCAGCGGCAGTTGCAGCTGGCTGCTCCAGTGATTTTCAATTTCATGCTGCAGACGGTATTCACCACAATGGGTAATGACCAGTGCGGTTGCTGGCAACACTTGCTGCTGTGCATCAACAAAATCAATCAGTTTACGGAGCCTGCTGTCACGTTGAAAGGGATGGTAGCGGACACGCCACCCCTGAGCTTTGAGTTCCTTGGCAAAGTGGCACATAGCGCTGAAAATCAGGGCTATTTTTTGTGGATGATGCGAGACATACGTACTTTCCTCCATTACTTCCGCCATCAAGATGACGTCCTGTGTACGGTTCAGGAATTTGAGTGTCGACAGCTGATGATGAAGTTGATCACCGAGGATTAAACCAAAACGCATAAAAGGGATTCAGCAGGTGGAGGAAACAGCAGTGTAAATGCCATGAGTTCAATTTTTTGTGAAAATACTCTGCGCAGCAAGCCGGGTCAACAGGGACATGGCTTTTAACAATGAATGGCTCAAGCATACTTGCTGTCTGGAATTTTCCCAGGTCACTTGTGGCATAACAAGCGTGAAAATTATGTGATTTTAATCAAAAGGATACAAATTATTGTGATTGTAATTCAATCAGGTTGCGCCTAGTATTTGCCATGAAGTTACTTCATGGAAGCTTCCTTAGTTTTGTCCCATACGCCCCCTGTATGGGATTTTTTTAATCCAGGGATCTGAATCAGCATGCACTCAAAAGCTTATATTTTTAGACAGCAGCAACTGCTGGTTGACGAGTATTTTCAATTACCTCAGGTGGAAAGACTGCAGCATGACTTGAACTTGTCTGGAGATGGTGAAGTCATTTCACGAGATCTGGAGGAGAATGAGGCTGTACCCGAAGGCTATCAGCTTATTCCGATCCGGCAGCTAGTACAGGTATGGAGTAGACAGCAGTTCGAACAGGCAAGCCGTGCGGTTCAGTTACTAGAATGGCGTCGTAATCATCAGTTTTGCAGTCATTGTGGCCATCAGACGCAGCAGCATGTTAGTCAGTATGCAATGGTCTGTCCTGCCTGTGGCTATAATCAGTACCCAAGAGTCAATCCATGTGTCATTACCATCATTACCCGCGGGACAAATGAAATTTTACTGGCGAAAAATGCCCGCAATAAAACCCAGATGTACAGTTTAATTGCCGGGTTTGTGGAGGTCGGGGAAACGCTTGAGGAAGCTGTGCGTCGTGAAACTCTGAAAGAAGTGGGGCTTCAGGTCACAAAATTCAATATCTGGCAAGTCAGCCATGGCCTTTTCCAAGCAACTTGATGATGGCTTTTAAGGCAGAATATCATGCCGGCGACATTCAAATACAGGAGAATGAACTGAGTGATGCGCAGTTTTTCAAGTTTGATCAGTTACCAGAAATTCCATTTCAGGGCAGCATCGCTCACGCCATGATCATGCATATGACGAATGGAGCGCCTGTGGCAGATGATACCAAAGAATGGCTTTAAAGTAGAGGTAGTCACATTCCTCTTGCTTTATAAAGAAGAAAGATATGGAATTTATGTCGCCTAGAAAGGTAAATTTTTATTTTTAAAATTTGCCTAAGAATTAGCCCGTTTCCGCCATCTATCGTGAAATAAGAACTTGATAACTATCGGGCTAAACAGGTTTGACAGCTTTCAGATGGGAGCAATTGAATAACAATTTATATAAAATCCTCAAAGATCTGCACGTCATATCAGCCATATGAAGATAGATAGCCCTGAGCCGGATTCAAATCTATATAATCTTGAAAATTTTTCCACTTAAGGTACTTTGGAAAAACATTTCAAAACTAGGACGAATATCCTCACCATCTACCGTAATATGTTTTATATTCGAAAATGATTGGGTATTTGCAAAATGATTGTCAACTGTTGCCTGAATAAAGTGTTTAACACCAAATTGATCTTTTACACTGATACTTTGTTTAAACATTAATATACCTTGATAAAATTATGGGAGATAAATGACTAAATCAGCTATTCGATATTTATAATTTTCTTCTACGACTTTATGATTTAATTTAAATAATTAAGGTAAAGAAATATAAAAATTACGACCATTTAAATTAAAAAAAGCACTAATGAGTGCTTTTTTATTACTGTTTATTATTGCTTAGATAGCAACAATATTTACAGCATTCGGTCCTTTTTGACCTTGAGCTACGCTGAATTCAACTTGCTGGCCTTCCATTAAGGTTTTGAAACCTGAACTAGCAATTTCGCTGAAATGAGCAAAAACATCTGGACCTGATTCTTGTTGAATGAAACCGAAACCTTTAGTTTCGTTGAACCACTTAACAGTACCTTTAACAACATTCGAGTTTGACATAATAAATCCTACTGATTTTTAATAATTTTTAGCCATTTTATTGGCTGAGTATAACTATGAAATAATAAAGAATGAGACTTAAAATCTGAAAAACGAAGGATTATGACTAAAACTGCGATACTTAAAGAAGATTTACCGAAACAAGACTTTTTTCTAGTTAAGTTAACTATACACTAATAATAAAAATAATCAAGTTTTCTTATATATATATTTATATTATTTATAAAAAAGATAGGTTTAATAAAAAAGTGAATTATTTCAACGAGATTAATCTTTTACTATGATTGTAAAAAAATAAAATTCATCTGCTAGCCTAGTAGGTGGGACCAATTAAATAAATGCGCTTATATAGTTCTGCAATAATAATTGACATTCCTAATTTCGGAAATGACAGTTTTCCCCCTATGCAAAGCATATATCACTCATTAAATTTGAAAGTATTATTTACTAAATAATGCAATATAAGAACAACCGCCAGTTAGGCAGTTGTTATATCTCCTATACTGACGAAATAAAAACAATATATCTCGAATCTGAAAAAGAGCGGAGCTAGTGCCACGCTTCATGTGATTTATACAATGGAAAGTGTAATGAATTGGATAAAATAAGTGTAATGCTCTAATCCTTTATTCTAAGCAGCCAGTTTTTATGCCCAAAGCAATGATTTAAATACGTGGTTAAATTCTGGCTACTTTAAGTGAAAAACTGCCGAATAGATTTTATATCAAACTGATTAAACCTTGATAATAATGATTATCTGTATGATTTATAAGCAATATAAGATTGTTTTTTTGGTGAGAGTATAGGGGCTGTAAAGTCGACCGCCATTAAAGCGCTCTCCGACATTGCGGTCATAGAAACGGAAGCCATGAATACTGACATAAATAGGCTTAGCAAATATTCCATGGAGTTATGCGTTGATCGCAGATTTCCTGCAAGACTGGCAATCGTTTAAGTTCTTTATCCGACATAGACACCAACATATCAAACCGTCCCCTAATGAAATTGCAAAAGTGCATATTCTAAAAGTGGACATTTTTACTTTGGAGAAACCGGACATTTCTATTTTGGGCTTACAAACTGATTTCGTATAATATAGATTATGTTAAATCAGATATACCTAACCATAACTTCATATCCTTCTTTCTTAAACTAAAATTCAATAACTTAAGGGGTTTCTATTTTACTTATAAAATATGATATGTTGACCTTAAGAATAGTTTTTTTGGATTTTCTGGACAGTAAATAGTTTGATGTACATCATTAGCATATTGACATATATCAGCAGTTGGATTATCAGCATTATAATTTTTCCAAGCTGTATTTTTACATAGAATTTGATTTTTCACTGAATTCATATAATTTTCTCTGATAATTTTTTTAAAATTAGAGTTATCTTAGTCCAATAGATCCTATCTGATTTAGATAAAAGGGTAGCTAATTAGAAGACCTATCCGCGTTCCGAATACGACCAAAACAGCTTCCCTCCTTACTTTGTAACCCGATCATCTAAAGAGACTTAATTTTATAAAAATATAAAATCCCTACTAAATTAAATCTTTTTTAAAAATCATAAATTGCTGTGAAATTCACACGGTTATCTATGCCCTTTTGATCGTCAAAAGTTTTTCGTTCACCATACATATATTCAACACCCAAATTAATAGGTTTAACCGGGTTATAGAACATATTAATCCAACCTTCTTTTAACTCTTTATTTTGAGTTAAATCATTACGCACTAAATCGGCAAAATGATTATCCGTATTTGCTCGCATATAACCAAACCCTAAAGTAGAACGGATTTTAGGGGTGATTTTCTGTGTTAAACCCAAAGTGACCACATCAAATTCATTAGGTTTCATCTCACCATTAACATCAAAAACATAGGCATAATTAGACCAAAGTACATTCTTGGTGTCGCCTTTAATGTGATTATAATCAAATCGAAGTAGCGTATTTTCTGCCACTTGATATTTGCCGCCCAATGCTGCGCCCCATGCCAAGAAATCATCATTTCCTTCATGATTGGTTGATTTTTGGGTTAAAAACAGACGCCCTGAAAGTGCAGAACCATTATCAAACTTATAGTTCAGCCGGCCGACCGCAGAAGGAAGTTTCAGTTTCGCCCGAGCATCCGTGGTAAACCCTTGGGTACCTGTAGTGGTTACCGTTTCAGCTTTAGAATCCTCTAAGCTAAAGGCAAGATTCATATTTTTATCTACTGGATAGCTGAATTTCACTTGTGGAACACGGGTTAAAGAACCACCCACAGAAAGCGAGGCATCGACCGTTTCAGGGAAATATTCAATTGCGTTGAAGTTTGACCAGGTTTGACCAATGAGCCACTGATCATAAGTTAAATAGGCATGACGGATACGGAAGGAATCCCGTCCAGCTCCTCCAAAAAAATCCATTTCCACTTTACCGCCAACGCTGTGCTCACCTATTTTAGGGGTTTTAAAATTGAAGCCGAATCGCGTTGCATTTAAGGTACTTTGAAATTTATCCGAATTATTGCCCTCATTGACACTGCCTTCCAAGGGAACAGCGCTAATATAGTTATACATGGTGCTTGGTCCTTTGGCCTGATAACTCGCATCCGCACGAACGTTCCCATACAATTCAAATTCAGCACCGCCTTTTGTCACCATCTGCTTGAGATCAGTTTTTAGAGCTGATTTTTCTTGCAATATTGGCAGCTCGGCAGAAATTTTTTCACTGGCCTGTTTTTGCTGCTGCATTAAAGTCTGCAATTCCTGAACTTGCTTTTGCAAATGGGCCACCTGTTGTTCCAGTGTCATTGCCGCATGGTTTGAAGTCGTAATCATTAAAATTGCTAGACCAAGCGCAGGTTGAGCCATATTACCTAAATATTTTTTCATTCTTAAATTCCATTTTTATTCTAGATTTATCAAATTTTCCTTATTGAAAATCTATTTTTGAAGATGCAGTACTTCCTTGATAAATATCAGCAGAGATATTTATCAAGGATAAGTTTTTTATTTTTTTCTTAAATCAAACGCTTTTTATACTTTTGCACTTTGCTGCAACAAGTCACGGAGTTTAAATTTTTGAATCTTGCCTGAAGGCGTCATGGGGATGTCTTCCCATACTTCTAAACGCTCTGGTAAATATTGATTGGCCAGATTATGCATTTTCAAGAAATCGACTAGATCTTTTAATACAATTTGCTCAGCCCCTTCTTTTAGCTTCACAATTGCACAGGCTTTTTCACCCATTCTGTCGTCTGGATAAGGGACTAAAGCGACTGTAGCAATATCGGGATGTAAATAAATTAATGATTCCACTTCGGCAACTGGAATATTTTCACCGCCCCGAATAATGACATCCTTTTTACGACCCGCAATACGGATATAGCCCTGCTCGTCCTGATAGGCAATATCGCCTGTATCAAACCAACCGTCTTCACTGGTTTCATTTAAATGCGGCCGTTTCATATATCCACCAAAATTCGAACAACTACGAATCATCAGCGTACCCGATTGATGCGGTGGTAATATCTCACCGTGATCATCCACAATTTTAACTTCAACACCAGGAAGTGGTAGTCCATCGGTATTAAATGAACGCTCATCATCATCTTCAGGGCGAGTGGTCGTTACAGCGCCACACTCAGTCATGCCCCAAGCTGAAATGACTTTAACACCCAAATTTTGACGTGCTTTTTGAACCAGCGTGCTTGGAATTGGCGCACCCGCACATAAGAATAACTTCAAGCTATCTAACGATTGGTGGGTATCCAATACCGCTTCAGATAAATCATTTAAAAATGGAGTAGAGGCCATGGTAAAGGTAACTTGATGCTTATGAATCAAATCAATCGCAGTATTTACATCCCACACATCCTGTAACACCGCTTTAGCTTTTAACAAGACCGGCATAATTAAGCCGTACATAAAGCCTGTTTGGTGGGCCATTGGCGAACCCATAAAAATCACGTCGTCTTTGCTTAAATGTAAACGCTTGGCATACGGTACAATATTGGAAAATAAGGTATTTGCTGAATGCATCACACCTTTAGGTTCGCCTGTAGTACCTGAGGTAAATACCAGCTGAGCAATATCGTCAGCTGTAATCGTGACATCATTGAGGGTATTTAAGATTTGCGGGTCATTATCCAGACCGTGATTTAATAATAATTTTTCGAAACTATTCTCGCCCTCTCCGCCTACTACTACGACGTGCTCTAGGGTTTCAGTATTTCTCTGTAATTGATAGGCCAGTTTTTCATGATCAAACTTACGAAAGACTTTAGGTACAATGAACACTTTACTTTCAGTATGTTTCAACATAAATGAAAGTTCGCGCTCTCTGAAAATTGGCATCAGCGGATTAAGGATTGCGCCTATACGACGACAAGCGATATACAATAAAGTGAACTCCCACCAGTTGGGTAACTGGCAAGAGACAATATCTTGCTTTTGAACACCTAAACGCTTCAGTCCCAAGGAAATCTTATTGGCAGTATGCAGCATTTCCCGATAGGTAAAGCTTTTTTCAGATTGATCTTCAGTTTTATAACTGACCAATGCCACTTTGTCAGGATATTGCTGTACCGCTTCATTCAATGACTGAAGAATGGTTTTATTTAACCAATAGCCTTGTTGCAACATTTCTTCCCGACGTGGGGGTAAAAGAACCGCATCGAAATCCATTCCATAACTCCAATTTTATAATTATCCAATTGTTCTCTTTGTTAAATCACACAATAGACGTCAGCCATCAAATTGCAGATCCAAATTCTCCAGATTGCTCAAATCGCTATTTGAACAATCTGAAATAATGATTACGATGCGTTCATCTTAGGCCGGTACCGCTTTGCGTCCTGCTTTTTTACGCGCAATAATGGTTTTCATGATTTGTGCTGTACCATCCCCAATCTGGAAGCCCAGTACATCACGCATACGTTGTTCCATCACACCACGGTCATAACCGGCATGACCAAAGGTGAGCAAACATTGATGAATCACGTCATAAGCCAGTTTCGGTCCCCACCACTTACACATCCCGGCTTCTGAAGTGTGTGGTAAGTCATGATCTTTTAGCCATAAGGTTTGCAAGCAGAGTAAACGTGCCGCTTCTACCTGAGTTTCATACTCGGCCAATGGATGCGATACCCCTTGGAAAGCCGTGAGGGGCTGGCCAAACGCTTCACGTTGAGAAGCATATTCCCACGCTTCATCCAGGCTGACGCGGGCAACGGCCAACACCTGTAAACCAATCAAGGCACGTGAAAAGTCAAAACCTTGCATGACTTGGACAAAACCTTTGTTTTCATCACCTAAACGATGATTGACTGGTACACGCACATTATCAAAGAAGATTGAACCGCGACCAATGGCACGCTGGCCATGACAATCAAAACGTGTGGTGCTAATTCCCGGCAAATCCATCGGAACCAGTAATGCTGTTACGCCATGTGCGCCATCTTCATTGGCACCAGTACGGCCAAACACCACTGATGCATCGGCCTGATCGGCAGCAGAAATCGAGGTTTTTTCACCATTAATCACATAATCATCGCCATCACGTTCGATTCTTAAACGCAGGTTAGCAGCATCTGAACCACCACGCGGTTCGGTCAGGGCAATTGAAAAAATCGCTTCACCCGCGGTAAGTTTTTTCAGCCAAGGCTCTACCACTTCAGGTTGTCCGTGTTCAGCCAGAATCTGGCCATTTAGCGAAGCGAGCAGATTAATATAGGAAAAACTTAAATCTGCCTTGGCCACTGCCTCATGGATAATCCCTGCAGCCAGACGGCCCATTCCTTGACCGCCATACTGTTCAGGCAATTCTGGTGCAATAAAACCCATTTCACCCATTTTTTTGACCAGCTCACGATCAAAAATTCGACTTTGATCGCGCTCTAAAAAACCCGGTGCAATAAATTTTTGTGCAAACTTTTCAGCCGTTTCTGCTAAAAATTCTAATTCTTCTGTAATATAAGGATTTTTAGTCATGCTTTTTTTCCTTATTTATAGAACTTACGAAATTCAGGCTGGCGTTTTTCCTTAAGTGCATTAACACCTTCACGTGACTCTTCTGTGTCGTAATACAATTTCAGTGCGTACATGCCCATCCCGGCAATTCCCGCCTGATGTGCGGTATCCATATTGAAGCTACGTTTGGCAATTGCAATCGCGGTCGGACTACGCTGACAGATTTCTTCTGCCCATGCCTGGACTTCGGCATCCAATTGATCTGCTGGAACACACTTGTTGGCTAAGCCAATTTCAACAGCTTCCTGACCTGAATAACGACGGCACATATACCAAATTTCACGCGCTTTTTTCTCACCCACGACTCGAGCAAGGAAAGCTGTACCATAGCCTGGATCCACTGATCCCATTTTCGGGCCAACCTGACCAAAAATCGCTTTCTCGGAACAAATGGTTAAATCGCAAATGGTTGCCAATACATTACCGCCCCCAATCGCATAACCTTGTACCCGTGCAATCACCGGTTTAGGCACATCACGAATTGCGGTATGCATTTCTTCCATCGGTAAGCCAATGGTGCCACGACCGTCATAATTGCCATTATGTGCGGATTGATCTCCACCCGTACAGAATGCCTTTTCACCTGCACCTGTGAGGACAATTGCCCCCACGTCACGGTCATAACCCGCCTTATTAAGTGCGCGGATAATTTCATCGCAGGTTTGACCACGGAAGGCATTCATTTTTTCAGGGCGGTTTATCGTAATCCAAGCAACGCCATTTTTTACTTCGTATAAAATATCTTCAAAATTCATTTTATTGCTTCCTGTATTGCTTATCTGACTTTTATTCTTAATCACGAGTTACGCGCTCTGCTTAGCCATTCATGGTTAAACCGCCAGAAACACTGAGTACTTGTCCGGTAATAAAACTGGCATCATCACTTAAGAAGAAGGCGATCGAAGACGCCAAATCTTCGGGCTGACCCAGACGGCCGAGTGGAATTGCACGAACAAAAGCTTCACGGAGTTTTTCCGGATTAGACGCACCTTCAGTGACACCTGCAAGTAAAGCGGTATCGGTCGGTCCCGGACAAATCACATTGATTTTGATGTTGTTACGAGAATGTTCACGGGCCAGTGTTTTAGAAAATGAAAGCAGTCCCCCTTTACATGCAGCATACACAGCCTCACCCGAAGAACCGACACGTGCGGCATCAGAAGCAATATTGACAATGCTTCCAGAGTTGCGTTCAACCATACCTTTGAGTACTGCAAAGTGCATGTTCAGCATACCGACCAGATTGATCTGAATCAGTTTGTCCCATTCTTGCGGATTGCTTTTGACAAAGGGTTTGAAAATATCCCAGCCTGCGTTATTGACCAACCCATCAATTGGTCCAAGTTTTGCTTCTATATGCTGAACTGCCTGTTCAACGACATCGCTTTGGGTAATATCACACTGAACTGCTAGAGCTTGACCATGCTGGTTGTTAATTTCATTAGCCAGTTTTTCTGCCGCTTCAAGATTCATATCAAAGATCGCCACTTTGGCACCTTCTTCAGCCAAACGTCGGCAGGTTGCTGAACCAATTCCACCTGCACCACCGGTCACGACTACAACCTTATTCTTCAATCCTTTCATATGTCTCTTCCTGCTGTATTTTTATCAAATTTGCCTGGCTATTTTTTAATTTAGCGTCTGTTTTAAATACAATAGAATCAGAATGGTTTTATGTCAATATATTTACATAAATTAAGTTTAGATATTTATTTTATTCCTTATTATTAGTGATTTAATTGCATTATCAATTAAATACATTGACATATAGCATGATTTACTTTTAGATTTCACTCTAGTGACACAGGTATCACAGGAAAAAGAAGGTTGTATGACAGCACGCTTTTAAAGACGAATGACCTACTAATCCTATAACGCCTTTAATGCTTCTCAGCATCAGGAATTTTATTTATGCAAGATACCTATAAGGTATACTCTTTTTTATTTAAACGCTTTGATGTGGGTGGTCTTTAGAATGAGTGATGCTTTACAGAAAAATTATGATCAATCTTTATATGCTGCCCACAATAGACTTTTTTTTAGATTGTTTCAGGTGGGTAATACGCTAGACCGAAAGTGCTCGAATGAACTGGGTATTTCTCCTGTGCATTGGGCAGTGCTGGGTGCACTGTCCCGGCCGCACGTGACCTCAGGCATGTCCTTTTCAGACTTGACTGAGTATCTGGGGGTTAGTCGTCAAAATCTGGATGCTGTTTTAAAGCGACTGGAACGTGATGGCTTGGTACAGCGTATTATTGATGAACATGACAGACGTGCAAAAAATGTCGCCATGACCAGTGACGGTTTTCAAGCCTGGGATAAATTACAGGATAATTTTTTTAATTTTTATGGTCAGGCTTTAAACAAAATTTCTTTTGATGATGTGGTGACTTTGATTCATCTTTTAAATAAAGTTAATGACGGGCTAAAAAACATTCAACTTGAGAATGCATCATCAGATCATTAAGGTAATGAAATTTTAGCTATAAATAAACTTAAGCCAAATTATACAATAAGCCCCTAATAGTTATTTTTAGTGACTAAAAGTATATAGAAACAAAAAATCCTCCCAGCAATAGGAGGATTTTTTTATTGTGTGTGTCGATTAATTCTAGTTGAAATTATACAAATTCAGTTTATTACTTAACTTCAAGATGTTTGATTAAGCGTTCCAGATCATCAGCAGAAAGTTGTCCAATGTACGTTAGTTGGGTTTTATGGATAGGTAACTGATATGTTTGTACTGTATCAATCCAGGATAGCTTTTTTAAGCCTGCCTGTTGCCAGTTTTTAATTTCCACATATTTACTCTTGATAAAAGCAGACTTATTTTCATACTGACTGCTTAAACGGAATACTACATAGTCGGTATCCGTTTGGCGAATATACAAAACAGGTCTGGTCTTGCCATCGGTAATATCTGTAAAGCCAACATAAGCCCAATATAGTTGTTGGACCATTAGTAACCGCCATCATCTTCTAAAAAAGCAGCAGCATCAGCATCGTTAGATACTTTTACGCTTGGAATATTATGGCTGACGGCAATTAATCTTGCTGTATTAAAATCCTCGTCACCCACCTGAGTAGTGACTGGTATTTTGCCAGTACGTGCAATTTCTGCGTAAACCATGCTAAGTACGGTGGCAGGGGTCAGACCAACTTTCGCCATAATATATTCTGCTGATTCCATAATTGCCTGATCAACCGTGTATTGAACTCGTTTTTTTACAAGTGTAGTCATAATATACTCCGTACCCACCACTAAATGCCATTTTATGCCTTAAAATGGCATGGGTCAAACTTGTTCTTACTGTGCATTTTCATTTAAAACAGAAAAAGCCGATTTAATTTAATCAGCTTTTTGTATACAAATTTATACCTGTATAAAAACCATCCTATCAAGGAAAGCTCTTATACAACTGGTTAGATAGATGTTCGGATAGTTTTTATATGAAACTCACTAGAAAGAGTCGATATGGGTTTATTTATACATGTTTATAACTTTTGCAGTTATAAGCAACACTGATCCTAAAAATTCTCCGATCAAAAAATTTTTACAAAATATTCAGCATTTATAATCAAAAAATCTAAACTTAGAACATAGGGAATACTTTAAAAAATCACAGAAAATCTTATTTAATCGAATACTTAAAAAATAATCTATCAATCTTGAAAAACAAAATATCCCAACTTCAAAGAAAAGCTGGGTTAGCATAGCTAAACCAGCCTAGATAGCTGCTAGAAACTTTAAGCCCATGAAGAATACCAATCCAAACATGGCCTATTTTGAGCGAATTAATTACCGAACGCAGCAATACCGGTTTGTGCACGACCCAGAATCAGGGCATGCACGTCATGGGTGCCTTCATAGGTATTGACTACTTCCAGATTGACCAGATGACGGGCCACCCCAAACTCATCACTGATGCCGTTGCCCCCGAGCATGTCACGCGCCAGTCGGGCAATATCCAGCGCCTTGCCGCAGTTGTTGCGTTTGATCAGTGAAGTCCCTTCAACCGATGCAATGCCTTCATCTTTCATCCGGCCAAAACGTAAGGCAACCTGTAAACCCAGTGCAATTTCAGTTTGCATATCCGCCAGTTTCTTCTGGATCAGCTGGTTGGCCGCCAGTGGACGGCCAAACTGTTTACGGTCCATGGTGTATTGATGGGCAGTATGCCAGCAGAATTCAGCCGCCCCCATCGCGCCCCAGGCAATGCCGTATCGGGCACTGTTCAGGCAGGTAAACGGACCACGCAGGCCGCGAATTTCCGGGAAGGCATTTTCTTCAGGTACAAACACGTTATCCATCACGATTTCACCAGTAATCGAGGCACGCAAGCCGACCTTGCCGTGAATCGCCGGTGCAGACAGCCCTTCCCAGCCTTTTTCCAGAATAAAGCCGCGGATCTCGCCGACATTACCTTCTTTTGAAACCTCTTTGGCCCAGACCACAAACACATCGGCAATCGGACTGTTGGTGATCCACATTTTTGCACCAGTTAAACGGTAACCGCCCTCGACCTTTTTGGCCCGGCTAATCATGCTGCCCGGGTCAGAACCATGATCCGGCTCGGTCAAGCCGAAACAGCCGATATATTCCCCAGTGGCCAGTTTGGGTAAATACTTCTGTTTCTGTTCTTCCGAGCCAAATTCATTAATTGGCACCATCACCAGCGAGCTTTGTACACTGGCCATGGAACGGTAACCCGAATCGACATATTCAATTTCACGTGCCACCAGGCCATAACTGACATAGTTCAGCCCTGCACCGCCATACTGTTCCGGAATGGTGGGACCCAACAGGCCCAGCTCACCCATCTCACGGAAAATGGAAGCATCGGTTTGTTCATGGCGGAACTGTTCCAGGACACGCGGCAACAATTTACCCTGGCAATAGGCCTGGGCAGAATCACGAATCATGCGCTCCTCTTCTGTGAGTTGCTGCTCGATTAAAAATGGATCTTGCCAGTTGAATCTGGTTTTTGAAGTCATGTTGTCTAGTCCAAAAATATAGTTGTTCTATTTAAGCGGTGGCTTGTTTAATCATTTCACGGGCAATAATAATCTGCTGAATTTGAGTGGTGCCTTCATATAAGCGGAACAGACGTACATCGCGGTAAAAACGTTCAATTGAATATTCACTGATATAGCCCGCACCGCCATGAATTTGTAAGCAGCGATCTGCGACACGGCCACACATTTCCGTTGCAAACATTTTCGCGCACGAGGCTTCGACAGTCACATTCTGGCCGGCATCGCGCAGTCGAGCCGCATCCAGCACCATACATTTTGCCGCGTAGATTTCAGCCTTGGAATCGGCCAGCATGCCCTGGATCAGCTGGAAGTTGGCAATCGGCTGACCAAACTGTTTCCGTTCTACCGCATAATGCAGCGCATCTTCCAGCATGCGTTCTGCCATGCCAACACTGTAGCCGGCAATATGCAAACGGCCTTTATCCAGTACGCGCATCGCAGTTTTAAAGCCAATGCCTTCCTGCCCGCCAATCAGCTGATCCTGATGCACGCGGCAATGATCAAAAATCACGTCACAGGTATACGAGCCATGCTGGCCCATTTTTTTGTCAATCTTGCCCAAAGACAGCCCCGGGGTGCCGGCTTCAACCAGAAATGCAGAAATGCCGCCCGCGCCTTTAATCTCGGGATTGGTACGTGCCATCACGGTAAAGGTGGTCGCACGCGGGGCATTGGTAATAAAGCGCTTGGTGCCGTTTAAAATATAATAGTCACCGTCTTTAACCGCTGAGGTTTTTAACGCGGCCGCATCTGAACCTGAATCCGGTTCAGTTAAACAGAAGGACCCGATATATTCCCCGCTGGCATAACGCGGCAGATATTTCTGCTTTTGCGCGTCTGTGCCATCGATCAGGATCCCGCTGGAGCCAATGCCGTTATTGGTACCAATCAGGGAACGGAAAGCGGCCGAGGTCTGGCCCAGTTCCAGCGCCACCAGAATTTCTTCTTCCATGGTGATGCCGAGGCCGCCATATTCCTCCGGAATGGTCAGGCCAAACAGACCCAGCGCTTTCATCTGGCTGACGATATGTTCAGGAATGGCGTTGCTTTCCTCCACCTCGTGTTCTAAAGGCACCAGTTCATTTTTAACAAAATTTCGGATGGTGTCTAAAAGCTGTTCCAGCATTTCCGGATCACGGATCATGGTCCACTCCCTTTGTTGATTTTTAAGGTAAATTCCTTTACCGGTTATTTATTTCGTAGCACGGAATAAATGCTTTTATGAAAAAGTATTTATTCCATTTAATTATTTAATACAGTTACTTAGCTTATATGTTTGAAACCAATTCAGGAATTACCGCGTTCAAGTCACCGACTAACCAGTAATCCGCAACAGCATTAATTGGCGCTTCTTCATCTTTGTTGATCGCAACGATCACTTTAGAGTCTTTCATCCCTGCCAAATGCTGGATTGCACCCGAGATACCAACCGCGATGTACAGGTCAGGTGCAACGATTTTACCGGTTTGACCGACTTGCATGTCGTTAGGTACAAAACCTGCATCCACTGCGGCACGTGATGCCCCTTGAGCAGCACCGAGCTTGTCCGCCAGTGGATCAAGGATCTTGTGATAGTTTTCACCTGAACCCACACCACGACCACCCGACACCACAATACGCGCAGCGGTGAGTTCTGGGCGTTCAGATTTGACAATCTCTTCAGAAATAAACGTAGAGATGCCCGCATCCTGAACGTCAGCAACCGCTTCGACTGCTGCAGAACCGCCTGTGGTCGCAACAGGATCAAATGCAGTCCCACGAACCGTGGCAACCACAACAGATTCCGAAGATTCAACCGTTGCAATGGCGTTACCGGCATAGATTGGACGTTTGAAAGTCGTTGGGCTTTCAACAGCAATGATATCCGTGATCATGCTGACATCAAGAAGTGCAGCCGCACGTGGCAGTACGTTTTTACCATTTGAGGTAGATGCAGCCAGGATATGGGAATAACCTTTGCCTAACTCGGCAACAAGTTTCGCTACGTTTTCAGCCAACTGGTGTGCATAAGCCGCGTTGTCAGCAAGCAATACCTTGCTTACGCCTGCAACTTGAGCCGCCTGATCCGCAACGGCCTGAGCGCCAGAACCCGCAACCAATACAGTGATATCACCACCGATTTTTTGAGCTGCAGCAACAACGTTTAAAGTTGCACCGTTTAGTGCTTTATTGTCGTGCTCAGCGATAACTAAAATACTCATGATATTATCCTTCTGTATTAGATCACTTTCGCTTCGTTTTTAAGTTTTTCAACAAGCTCGTCCACAGATTTCACTTGTACGCCAGCTTTACGTTCTGCTGGTGGTTCAACTTTTACTGTTTTAAGTTTGGTGGTCGCTGAAACGCCATAATCCGCAGGAGACTTCACATCAAGCGGTTTTTTACGCGCTTTCATGATGTTTGGAAGTGCCGCATAACGTGGCTCGTTCAAACGCAAGTCCGTGGTAATAATGGCAGGCAGGTTCAGTTCAACCGTTTGTAAACCACCGTCCACTTCACGGGTAACCTGAACTTTATCGCCAGCAACATTCACGACAGAAGCAAATGTACCTTGACCCGCGCCCAGTAAAGCACCCAGCATCTGACCGACCTGATTCGAGTCGTCATCAATGGCTTGTTTACCCAGAAGGATCAGTTCCGGTTTTTCTTGTTCTACAATGCCTTTCAGGATTTTAGCCACTTCAAGTGCACCAATCTCATCAGCAGTTTCTACCAGGATACCGCGATCCGCACCCAGCGCCATGGCAGAACGGATTTGTTCTTGCGCTTCTTTAGGACCAATAGAAACCACAACGATTTCTGAAACTGTTCCTTTTTCTTTTAAACGAACCGCTTCTTCCACTGCGATTTCACAGAATGGGTTGATCGACATTTTAACGTTAGTCAGGTCTACCCCACTATTGTCCGGTTTAACGCGAACTTTAACGTTGGCATCAACCACACGTTTTACAGCAACCACTGCTTTCATTTTATGCTTCCTCAACTTTTAAATTAATATTGGTTTCACTCTGTACGTGTGCCATATCTGCACGTCTATGATTAATCAGAGATAAAGCCACAGCACCAATTAAACCTGCTAAAGCAATTACCATAAAATTTTGTTGAATAGGTAAATTTAGCGACACAATCAAACCAATTAATAACGGTGCTCCGATTGCTCCCAAACGTCCCACACCCGAGGCCATGCCAATTCCTGTTGAACGAATAATGCTTGGATAAAATTGTCCACAATAGGAATAGGCAACAATTTGTGCACCTGTGGTACATGCCCCTACAATAGCAATGGTGAAATACAGCATATTGACCGACATTGGCAACGTCATTAAATACAGAAATACGCTTCCTAAGCTATACATGATGACCAGAACCCACTTAATGTGAAAACGGTCTGCCAGCCACCCGCCACCTATCGCTCCAACAATTGCACCCACATTCAAAGCGATCACAAAAGTAAGAGCTGAACCAAGGGAGTAACCGGACATTGCCATCAATTTGGTTAACCAGGTACTTAAGGCGTAGACCATGAATAAACAGGTAAAAAATGCGACCCAAAACATCAGCGTACTAAAGGCACGTCCATCACTAAATAACAGTCCAATAGAGGGCTTAGCACTGTTTATATTGGCCTCATTCACAAATTTTGCGTCACTATCGATTTGAAGATCAGGCGCGATCTGTGTTACCACACGTCTCAATTCGCTTTCTTTATTCTTTTTAGTTAGATAGCTGAGTGACTCTGGCATTGACTTCCAGATAAAGGGAATTAAAACGACTGGAATAGCCGCAGCATAAAAGACAATTTGCCAACCAAACTCGACAATAAACTGTTTACCTAAAACTGCTGCTAAAATACCCCCGACCGCATAACCTGAAAACATTAATGAAGTCATTACGGTGCGTATTTTTTTAGGGGAATACTCGGTCATTTGTGCAACGACATTTGGCATTACCCCGCCAATTCCTAAACCTGCAATAAAACGGATAATACTAAAAGTCACAGGGTCTTCAGCTAAACCCGCGACCGCAGTGAAAACACTAAATAAAAAAACACAGATTACAATGGTTAAGCGACGACCAATTTTATCCGCCAAACCACCAAAAAACATTGCACCGAACATCATTCCAAATAGTGCAGAACTCATCATAAACCCAGCAGTTGAAGCACTTACTCCCATTTGTTCCATAATTGAAGGTAAGGCTGCGCCAGAAACTGCAATGTCATAACCATCTAAAATAATAATCACTAAACACCAGATCAGTACTTTGGCATGGAAACGGTTAAACTTTGCTTCACTTGCTATTTTTTGCATATCAATATGCTGCATAACTCTACTCCTTGTCCATTTTAATTCTTCTGATTCAACAAATTTCAAATTCGCTTTTCATTGTTTTAAATCGCGATATGATCTTTCGTTTGATGAGCTAAATCTAAAGTTCTTAGCACTCTTTTTTTTGCTTTTCACAAGCTTTTAACAGATTAATTTAATGCTCATTTTATGTCAATATATTTACATATATATTTATTTAAATAATATAACCACATGTGTTTAAGTGTATTTTTTTTTAAAATAAATATATGTATTGACATAATTTAAATAGAATTTATTCTTTAAAATCCATTGAAGCAAGGAAGTGGCGCATGAGTGCAGAATTAAAATACCAAGACAATATCGCGATCATTACATTAAAGCGGCAGGAAGCAAGAAATGCATTGAATGCAGACATGATTGCCAAACTGCAAGAATTTATCGCCGAAATTTCTTCTCTTAACTTACGCGCTGCGATTTTTACAGGTGATGGTCATAAAGCATTTTGCGCAGGTGCCGATATTACCGAACTGCAAAATAAAACTCCGGCAGCGCATTTAAAGACCATACAAATCGGCCAAAACTTATTTGAGCAAATTAATCAATTAAAATTTCCTACGCTTGCCTGTATCAATGGTGCGGTTTTAGGCGGAGGGTTAGAATTGGCTATGGCATGTACCTTCCGAATTTGCAGCCCAAATGCACGCCTGGGATTACCTGAAATTAAGCTTGGCCTGATTCCCGGATATGGCGGTACCCAGCGCTTGCCTCGCCTAGTGGGGCAGACCAAGGCACTGGAGTTAATTATCAGTGGAAAAATTATTACGGCAGAAGAAGCCCTTCATATTGGACTGATTAACCGCATTCTAGACTTAAGTGACCCCATTCAAACCGGTCGTCAATATTTGGATGAATTCGGGTTGCAATTTCCTGCTGCGATTCAACATGCAATGCAAGCTGTTCAAGCAGCATCTGAACTGGATATTCAGGCGGGTTTGGCTTTAGAAGCCGAATTATTTGTCAATGTCAGCCAGACACTCGATGCAGCAGAAGGCATACAGGCTTTTCTAGAAAAACGTCCTGCACACTTTATTCAAAAATAATGCCGATGGTTGGAAGCGAGAATGGAATCTGTCATTGATTAAATCCAATACTTTTGTTCCAGAATGATCTATGAATTTAAACATACTCAATCTCAACCCTAAAAAGGAATTCAAAATGCATCAAGAACAAAAAAACCTAGTTGATCAAGCTATTACCTCAAGGCATTCTGTACGTGCTTTTAAAAATACCCCACTTGATACACAGACTATCAAAGATATTTTAAACGTCGCCTGCCGTGCACCGTCAGGTAACAATATTCAACCTTGGAAAGTTTATGTGGTGATGGGGAAAAAACGTGATGAACTGATTGAGCAGGTCTGTACAGCGCAAAGTCAGATTTTTGAGAAGCCGGAAATTGCGCTTCTTCATCAAGAAACGTTTAAATATTATCCTGAACAATGGACATCGCCATTTATTGAACGTCGCCGTGAAAATGGGTGGGGGCTCTACGGTTTGCTGAATATTAAAAAAGGTGAACAGCAGAAAATGCAGCAGCAGCATTTACGTAATTATCAGTTATTTGATGCACCGGTAGGAATATTTTTTACCTTAAGTACAACCTTGGAAACTGGCTCAAAAATGGATATTGCGATGATGATCCAAAATGTCATGATAGCGGCCAAGGCACGTGGAATTGATAGCTGTCCACAAGCAGCATGGAACCCATTTCATCAAACTGTTGCCAATGTGCTTGGTATTCCTGAAAATGAAGAATTGGTTTGCGCTATTGCACTGGGTTATGCGGACCAAACTCAAGTGGTTAATCAATTACATACACCACGTGTTACTGTTGAAGAGTTTGCTACTTTTTATGATTAAGCCCAAAGAGTGGAAAGACGCCGAATGTGCCTTTAATTTCAGCCTTACAGATATATACAAGGCAGCTTCTGCCGCCTTGTACAGACCTAGTCTCTATCTTCTCATCCCTATCAGGTTGCAAAAATGACTGGAATCTAACAATATTTACTGTATTCATTTTCTATCAATAGCGTTTCATCTTCACATTCTATTCACGACATCCTGTCTAAAGTAGCAAAATAAGATTGAAGATGGACAGAATGATGAAACACGCTAAAAAAATGATAGCAGCAGCCCTTACGCTGCCATTGCTGTATATATCAGGCTGCAAAAGTATTCCCAGCTACTCCTCAGACTACAGTCAGGCTCGCACCAGCATCCAAGGTGTAAAACTTGATGATGCCAAAGCCCTGGAGATTGGAACGCGATTTACCTCGACCTTTAATACTCTGGGTACGCCAGAATTTGTAGAAAAAGCCAGTTCTCTGTATGCAGACCAGCTGTTTATTAATGATACTTTGTCACAATTTTCATCGCGTAGTGACTTGGTTGAGCACTTCAAAGGTATGAATAAACGCGTTAGCAATGTTACCGTAAAGCTATTAAATACGTCTCATTATAATGATTCTGCTTATGTGCATTGGCATATGGCTTATGATTTTAAAATGTTTGGTAGCACACGTTCTATGGCCTCTTATGGCATTAGTGAAATAAAGGTTAATGACAACAATAAAATTATTTTCCAGCAAGACTTCTGGGATCCGGCAAATGGTCTATACCGTGCATTACCTTATGTAGGAGGTGCCTATTCATGGGTACTGCCATTCAAAAAATCACCTTAAGTTTGAGCGTGTTAATGATATGTACCATCAGTCCACTGGCTTCTGCCAATAAACTGCTGAAATGTAGTACAGGCGAATTACTGGTCGGACAAAAGCAGGTCGGCACAGCCAACTATTATGCAGAAAACTGTGCCCAATTCTGGCAAGGCCAAAGCATGCAAATGGATTTCGCCTATAGTCAAAATATTCCGGAATGGGCGTTTAAACGTGCAGCAACACATTTTTTAAAAAAGAACATCAATGGCTATAATGAAAGCTCGGCTTTGCATCAAGTGACGGCGTTATATCGACCAGTCAAACAAGGTGATCTTTATCGCCTCAGTTATGTGCATTCGAGCAAAACATTAATACTTTCCCTGAATCAGCGAGTGCTCGGGCGTATTCAAGATGCTCAAGCCCAGCAATATTTTAATATTTGGCTCGGTAACGTTCCATTTAGTGCTAAGTTGAAGCAACAACTGTTAAATTAATTTAAGAAGCCATGGTTATGTCTAAACATTTTGTGCTTATGGTTGAAGATCACTATGAACTTGCCTCAACCTTGTGCGAGTTCCTAGAAGAGCATGACTTCGTGGTCGATCATGCCCGGAATTTAGATGCCGCACGTCATTTACTTAAGCAGCGTCCCTATCATGTGCTACTTCTGGACATTAATCTGCCGGATGGCTCGGGTTATGAGCTGTGCGAGTGGCTACGTAACCAGCAAGGTATGGACATTCCCGTACTGATGTTGACCGCACGTGATACTTTGGATGATAAGCTTAAAGGCTTTAAATCAGGCACAGATGATTATTTAGTGAAGCCTTTTGACTTTAATGAACTGGTGATGCGCGTCCAGGCCTTGATTAAGCGCTCACTCGGCGAAGTCTCAAATAGTCAGATCAAAATTCATGATTTGATTTTAGATCCTGCGCGTCAGCATTTAAGCCGTTCCGGTCAAACCATTGAACTGCCCCCGATTCAGTTTAAACTACTCAAACTTCTGATGCGTAATTCCCCCAAGGTCATGACTAAACAGGAAATCATGATGGAGCTTTGGGGCGATGAAGAGCCTGAAAGTGATGCGCTGCGCAGTCATATTTATAACTTACGCAAAACAGTCGACAAACCGTTTGAACAAAAACTCATTCATACGGTTTCCGGTGTGGGCCTCAAAGTCTCATTAGAACCTTAGCAGTCCTAATTCAAATAGACGACCACAATTAAACCTGTGGTCGGACTTAAATTCACATCCTGATGGGTGCTGATATAATACTGACGGTCAAATAATTCCACACGCCAGCCCAATTGCGTACAGAGCTTTTGCACCAATTGCAGGCCAATACCATGCCCTTTCACCTGCAGTTGTAACTGACGATTTGAGAGCTCTTGTACTTTGGCATCGTTGGGTAAATGAATCCCGATGCCATTATCCGCAATGAGTACCTTATTTTTTTGTAAAACTATATCAATTTCGGAACCTTGAGAATAGTTCAATGCATTACGTAAAATATTACTAAATACCATTTTGGTCATCGATGGATAAATTTTACGGACCTGCTCATCTAGATCTTTTTGCAAATCAATTTGTATACCTTTAGCATGACTGACAGTGTTTAAATCTTGCACCAGTTCATCCAACAGATTCGACAACATAGTATTTTCAGCAGTTAAGGTATTGGTGGTGTTACGTGCAATGGCCAATAAGGTATCGACCAAAAGCTGCATGTCTTCGATGGTATTTTGCAAGCGGGTAAAGGATTTATTGTCACCATAACGGGTCTGACACAGCTGTACATTGCCTTTTAAGATGGTTAATGGCGTTCTGAGCTCATGACTGACATCACCGGTAAACTCACGTTCACGGTTAATAAATTCACTCAACACCTGATGATATTTTTCCAGCGCCTGTTTAAGATACTCTGCTTCCATATTGGCATCGGTGCTAATGTCCTGAAACGGCGAAGCTTCTTTGCTCTGATGTTCCCAGTCAATATTTTCCAGTGCATTGGCCAGACGGGTAATCGGAGAAAAATAGCGCCGCGCACGACGGTTCCACCACCACAGCAGGCTGTACAAGACAAATAGACTCACCATTAAGGGGGCAAGTCCAAACAGCCAGATCAGTTTATTGACATTACTCTCACCAAAAACCAGAAACACATGCTGTCCATTGCGCTCGCCATAGACTGTCATACGCTCCTTACCATCGATAAAATGACGACTTACGCCTTCATGCAGTTGCATATTTTGCAATTTCGCGGGTGCTTTACTATCCCAGCGATAGCCATACAGATTCTTGGTATCGGGAAGCTCTGCATTTGGATCACGTTCCAAACGCTCCCAATAATGTGACATTTCCTGTTCGAGTGCGGTTTTCAGTAAAGTGCCCTTAATGACCCAGGCACTACAGCCAATGCCAATGACAACTGACATGGCGATTAGACCGATTTGCAACCAATAATAACGATTAAATACCTCACCTAAGGGATGAGCACGTTTGTCTCGAAACAGCTTAAACATAAACTCATCTCTTACTTGATCTTTAATTTAAATGCTATGAAAGTATTATAGGACTTTCTTGTTAAACAAGAAGTGTCCAATGACCCACTCCTGGCCTTTTTCATAGCCAAATAATTCAGCACAAGCCATAAAGAAAATCCGCCAGCGTTGCCACCAGGCAGCCGCGTCTTTACCATAGGTTTTTTCAAATACAGGTTTTAGCGTATTTACGTTGCGGTCCATATTTTCAAGCCAGGCAGTTGCAGTACGCTCATAAGCCGTACCTGACCATTGCCAATGCTGTTCTAATTGTAAATGATCCTGGAAATGCAAGAATGTCGATGCCGCCGGCATTAACCCGCCACTGAAGAAATACTTCGACATCCAGTCAAACTCATTCTTGACTTCGAATGGATAATGCAGGAAACGATGACAGAAAATATGACACCACAGTAAGCCTTCTGGTTTTAGCCATGTGCTAATTTTCTCAAACAGCTTCTGATAGTTACGCACATGCTCGAACATTTCAACAGAAACCACCCGGTCAAAAGATTCAGCGACCAACTCAAGTACATTTACATCACAGGTGATCACACTCAGATTATCAAATTGTTTTAACCGTGCCTGTTCCTGAATATATACGCGTTGTGTGGCCGAGTTAGACACGACAATAATATTTGCGTTTGGATAGTGCTCTGCCATCCATAGACTTAAGGAGCCCCAGCCACAGCCAATTTCAAGAATATCCTGCCCATCTTTTAATTGAGCCCGCTCACAATAGCTTGCCAGAGCCAATTCTTCAGCTTGATCAAGCGTGGTTTTATTGCTGTTAAATAAACTTGCGCTATATTTTAAACGCTTCCCGAGTACCGCCTGAAAAAATTCAGTCGGTAGCTCATAATGCTGCTCATTGGCTTTCTCCGTTTCAATCGCAATGTCACTATGTTGAAGTATCTGCAACACATCCATGTAGCGCTGTGCCGCCAGAGCCGGATCAAAACGCCCTTCTTGTGCCAAGCGTTTTTTACTTAAATGGCGGATGGCTGTGCGAATCGCCTGATCGGGCACTTTGCCACTTTCAATCAGTTTTAGGGTGGGCTGAATCATAAAATCCATCTGTGTACCTACTTTTTGGGTTGCCACGGAATAAACATTGAGGTTCGTCTTTGATAATCTTTGTAGTTGTCGCCACGGTGCGCTAGGGCTTGCTGTTCACTAAATGGGATACCGGTGATGTAGTACAAAAACAGCCACATCAAAATCGGATAAACCCAAAGTCCGTACAGTCCTGCTGCCAAGCCTAAGATTGGATAGGCAAACCAGTGCAGCCATTCAAAAAAATAATTGGGATGGCGTGAATATTTCCATAAACCCCGATCCATTGTTTTACCTTGATTATGTGGATCAAGCTTAAAACGATACAGTTGCTGGTCGGCAGTCGTCTCACCGATCAATGCCACCAGCATGATTGTCGCAGCCAGTGCAATGGCCGGGACAGTCCATCCATTCCACTGCTGTGCTGGAATACTCAGCAGTTCCAGCATGGGATAGGAAAACAGCAGCACTAGACCTGCCTGGAAGATGAAAAATGCCAAAAATCCCAAATGCTGATACTCTCCCAGAGTTCGGCGCATATTGGCGTAACGGGTATCTTCTCTGGTTTCATTGGCATAACGACGCAGCAGATGCCAGCTCAGTCTTAAAAACCAGATACTACTTGCCAGTCCCAGAAACACCCGTACTAGCACAGGAGCATCTTCCACTACCCAAGCCGCTACAATCACATTCAGTGCAATACTAAAGCTCCAGCTAACGTCGACCAGTCCCGCACGCTTGTTATAGGTGACCAGTATCCAGCTGCATAGCATAATAAAAATATTGACTAAAAATAAATTAAGCAGCATCTCAGTATCCCCCTATTTTATTGGTACTCAGTAAGCACTGGCTTCAAACAGCAGGTGTACATCACTGATGACACCTTCTCTAAAGCCACCTTCGCAATAACACAGGTAAAAATCCCACATGCGTATAAATTTTTCATCGAAGCCAAGTTGCAATACTTCATCCCGCTGTGCTAGAAAACGCTGACGCCAGCAGCTCAAGGTGTCTGCATAGCTTTGCCCAATATCATCAAGCTGCTTTAGACGCAGTTTTTGTGCTGATGCCACCTGAGTCATCACACTGATACACGGAATAAAACTTCCCGGGAAAATATAACGCTTAATATAGTCGATGGTATTTAGGGATTTTTCATAACGTGCATCTTCAATGGTAATCGCTTGAATTAGTGCCAAACCATTCGGTTTCAACAGCTGACGGCATTTATTAAAATAGGTCGGTAAATACTGTTCGCCCACGGCTTCAATCATTTCAATCGAGACCAGTTTGTCGTATTTACCTTCTAGCAGCCGATAATCTTTGAGCTGTACATCGACCCGATGCGACAGTCCCGATGCTATCACCCGGGCCACAGCTTCTTCATACTGGGCCTTGGATATGGTGATGGTGGTGACTTTACAGCCATAATGCTGGGCGGCATAAATGGCAAAACCACCCCAGCCACTGCCGATTTCAACCAGATGATCCATCGGCTGAAGCTGCAGTTTCTGGCAGATCAACTCTTTTTTATAGTCTGATGCTTGTTCCAGACTCATGCTTGGCTCTTTAAACACGGCACTTGAATACATCATGCTTGAATCAAGGAACAGCTTAAAAAACTCATTGCTCAAGTCATAATGCTCGGCAATGTTTTTACGGCTGCCATCAATTGAGTTTTTACGTGATTTATACCAAGTCTTTAAAAAGAACTGGCTGGCCTTAACCACAGCATTCTGATTCATTCGGTCCAGCACATCGCGGTTGCGCGCCAAAATCTGGATCACCTTTACCAGATCATCACTGCTCCAGTAACCCAGAATAAAGCCTTCCGCTGCACCCAGAACCCCATTTCTGAACAGTAAATCCATGAGACGTGTGTCATGTACCTGGATCACTGCATGCAAGTCACTGCTTTCCCCAACTATTCCGTTCCAGACCCCTTTAAAGATCAGCTGACCATGCTGCAATTTCAGTAAATGCCGCAGTACCACAGGTAATGTGCTCAGCTCTCCCATTAACAATGTTTTCATAGCAATGTATTTCCTTTATCTTTTTTAGGATTTGGGTAAAACGGAATTTTTTTCTTCCATAAACGAAAGGCGTTAAGGTAGATTCCCATGATCATCTTGAAGGGTTCGAAGACCTTAAATACAGCATAACGATGCTGCTGTGAAGGAACTGTGATCTTCTGCAGGCTAAAACTCATGGTTGCATCAAATTGCAGTACATTTTGCTCAAATAACTGCATATGAATTACATTTTGCTGATCAGAAAAGCTGAAGCGCCAGCGGTAATACAACGCCATTGGCATAAACGGCGATACATGAAAATCTTTTTGAAAGTCGAACTGATAAGTTCGATACGGTGCATGTACCACTGCATTTTTTCTGCAATCATGGATATAGATTTTACGTTCATTCCACGGTGTATTGGTAATTTCACTGAGCACAAACACGGGCTGCTCGGTCGCATCAAAGACCAGGTAAAACACTACCGAATTAAAGCGAAAACCGAGTGTGCGCGGTAAAGCTAAGACCCTTACGGCATCGGCATGGGTTAATCGATAGTTTTCTTGTTTGATCAGCAGACGGGAAATTTTCTGCCGAATCGAGCCACATTCCATGTCCAGAAAATCCCGCTCATCCAGAGTCAGAAAATTCCAGCGGCTAGAGGACCAAAGCCAGGATTTTTGGGTAAAGGTTTTAATTTGATCAGGATCAAACCATAAGTAAGTCAGTTGTGCGCTAAACTCATGCGCTTTGGGTAAATAACGGCGATGCCGAATCTGTGCAGAAGCAACAGCCAGTGGATACATACGCATCTGACTCTCCTAAGCGGCTTGGCCAGCCTTTTTCAGCAAATGATCCACAACCCATGAGGCACTGCGAGCCCCATCTTCATGGAAGCCCCACCCCCAGTAAGCTCCGCAGTAGGAGGTGCGATTTTGACCATTTACCTCGGCCCAATGGCTTTGCGCCTCAATGGCTTTAGCATCAAATACCGGATGACGGTAATGTCGTTCTACCCATATCTTTTTCGGATCAATGGCAAAATTTGGATTGAGTGTGGCCAAGATTTGAGTGTTGCAGTTGAGGTTTTGCAGCTTATTCATCCAGTAACTAAAGCCATAATGAATACCACTGTTCTGGAACGGCGTGTGCTCGGATGCCTGACTCGGGGTGACGTGTACATGCCAGCTTGCCCACTGATGCATGGATTTTGGCATAATGCTGATATCCGAGTGCACCACCATACGGTTAGCCTGATAACGAAAATTACCTAATACCTCCTGTTCCCGTGTGGAAGGGTCTTTGAGTAACTTCAGGCTATCATCGGCATGGCTGGCAAAGACCACCCAGTCAAAGCGTTCGGTGCCCTGCTTGGTTTCAATCAAGATATCATTTGCGGTACGTGCTACAGATTCAACCCCGGTCTTTCGGAAGCTAATGTTGTTAGCCTGCTTCTGGATCGCACGAACATAGCATGCTGAACCGCCTTTCACGGTTTGCCATAATGGACGGTCCTTGAGTTGCAACATGCGATGATGCTGAAAAAAACTCACCACAAATTTATACGGAATCTGCCCAGCCTGCTCGACCGGACAAGACCACAGCGCACCGCACATCGGGTAGAGATGCTCCTGACGAAAGGCCTCGGAATAAGCATGTTGATTTAAATATTCATCAATACTGAGCCCTACATCGATTTGTTCAACATTCAGATCTTTATTGGCTGCATAGAACCTGAACAGATCGGACAGCATCGTGCGAAAGTCAGATTTCAGGAAGTTTTGTGGTCGTCGCAGTAAAGAGAATTTTTTGGAAGGATTGTATTGCAGCCCTGTGACCTGATTGTTGACGGAAAAGCCCATATCACTACTTTGTGAGGGTATGCCGAGCTCTTTCAGCATTGCACAAAACAATGGATAGTTATGTTCATTAAAGACAATAAAACCACTATCAACTGCGACTTGCTCTCCATCTATATTGAGCTGATGGGTATCGGTATGCCCACCAAAATAATTGTTCTTTTCAAATATGGTAACTTCATGCACTTTACCTAGTTTCCACGCGGCATACAGCCCAGAAATGCCTGAGCCAATAATTGCAATTTTCATCATGATTCCCCAGATTGAATATTTTGAGCGCCTTTCTTTGCTGCTTTTTTCTGTTTTCTGGCTTGCGCAATTTTGCTGATCTCATACACACGTGATGGAATCGGTTTCAAACCCCAGACCAGTCCGAACCAAGACATGATTTTTAAAATGTAATAGGTCATATCAATTTGCCACCAGTAGAAACCCTGACGGGTACTGCCGGCATAATAATGATGATTGTTGTGCCAACCTTCACCTAAGGTAATAATAGACAAAAATAAATTATTTCGGCTTTGATCCTCTGTCTCGAAGTCACGGCTGCCATAGTGATGGGCCAGTGAATTAATACATAAGGTGGCATGCGTCAGTAAAACGGTGGATATCACAAACCCCCATACCAGCAGCTGTAGACCCGACGTGCCCAGTTGAGGATAGCTCAGAGCAAGCCATTCTCCCAGCGTATAAATGCCACTCGCAGTGAGCAGCACCACAAGCAGACTAAAACGGTCCAGCCAGATCAGTTCAGGATATTTGAGCCAATCTTTAATCACTTCTTTACGTGTAGCAAAGTTATATTCATTCAGAAACCAGCCCACATGACTGTACCAAAACCCATGTGTGGATGAATGTGGGTCTTGGATGGTGTCAGTATAACGGTGATGGTAACGGTGATGTGCTGCCCACCATAGCGGTCCACGCTGTGCACTCATTGTGCCAAGTAATACAAAAATAAATTGCATCACACGTGAAGTCTGAAAGGTCTTATGCGACAAATATCGATGAAAAAATGCAGTAATTGAAAACATGCGAATCAGGTAAAAGACCAGCATAAAACCAATTGCAAACCAGGATACCCCGACCCAAAACCCCGCTAAGCAAGCAAGGTGCAACAGAATAAACGGCAAGATGCGAAACCACTGGATTTGAGTACTTTCAGCCGTAATCGTTTCTGCCTGCACAGACATAGACCAACTATCAACCCATCGCATCAGACTGTTCAACATGGATTTATCCTAATAGTAAAATATTCTATTTTCTTTCAAGGAGTTTAATCGCATTGATATCAATTTTATGTGAAGCAGAATAAAAAAAGCCGAACTGTGAAAGGAGAGATTAGCAGTTCGGCAAAGGGCTTTTCGATTAATGCGGCATTTTGACTAACTTGCTGATGTCATAGCCATACTGTTGTGCTGTTTGCAGATAAGATTGATAAGTTGCCTCCTCTATCTGAGGCTCACGAGACAAGATCCATAAGTATTTGTCGCTTGGCCCACCCACCAGTGCAACCTTATAGTCAGGGTCAATGCGTAATACCCAATAATGACCTTTAGTAAATGGCAACCATCTTAGACCTTTAGGTAAAAAGCTCACCTTAAGTTTGCTATTGCCTTCATTCTGCGGATAGGCAATACCTTCGGAACGGATCATTTCACCATCTGCAGTACGGCAGCTATTTAATACACCCATCGTTTTATCAGCGTTTACACTGTATTGAGCTGTAATATCGGCAACACACTTACGTTGAAAATACATCGGTAAATGGGCAATTTCATACCACTTACCTGCATACTGTTGAATATCGACTTTATCTACCGCTTGGGGTGCAGTTGTTTCTGCCTGAGCAGTGACAGATAAGCTTAAGCTGATGACTGCCAGTGTCGTACCCGCAATTGACTTTAATAGAGTATTCATTTTTGAGCCTTAATTGATTCTATTATTAAGATAGTGCAACTGAAGTGAAAAAAGTGTGAAGAGCAGAGCATAAAATTCAGGATGCCGGATTAACGCAGCTTACCGAGCATCACTCAGTTCATTCTCCTGTATTTGACATTTCGCCTGTCACCAGCATGATATTCAGCTTTAACTGCCCTCATCAGGTTGCTCAGAATAGGTCATGGCTGGATGCCCGATATTGAATGTTTTTGACCTGAAGCCCCTTTCTCGAGAGTTTCACGATGCATAGCTTCCCCAAGCGTTTCGCCCACCTCCACAAACCCTACAATTAAACTGTACATCTGGGTTGGACTGCGGGGAATTTTTTGTCAGTGAACTTCCTCTGCCCCGCGGGTAATGATGGTAATGACCTAGGGATTAACTCTTGAATGACGATTGTAAACACCGCGTTAATTAGCCGTTTTATCGAACTAAAGAGTGTCTACAAAATCGGTGGTATTCACAGCGCTTAAAATATTAAAGTGCTCAGAGCTCGAACTTTATAAGATTAGCACTGCGCTATAATTGATTTAATTTCCACGATAGGTTGAGTAACCATAAGGACTCAACAGGAGTGGAATATGGTAATGTTTGACTGAACCATCAACCTGAAAAATGACAGGCACTTCAGGAAAGAAAGTCTTTTGGTTATTTTGCTTAAACCAGTCGCCTGTTTTAAAGGTGACTTTATATAGAGCTGTATTGAACGGCTTATTTTCTGGAAATAATGCGCTGATACGCCCCTGTTGATTGGTTTTAGCTTCTGAAATCTGAACCCATTGACCATTTTTCTGTTCTTCCAAAGTGACTTTCACATCGGAGGACGGCAAACCGTTTTCCAAGTTCAGGACATGTACACTCAAAGGGTTTTGAGCCATTACCCAACTCGAGATCAACAAACCACCCAGAAATATAAGTGACTTTTTCATAAAAATTGACTCCAATAGATAGTGTTAAGTGATTTAAAGTGTTTTTAAAGTGGTTTCTACGCCTTTTTGCGCACATTGATGGTCTTGAACTGAGCCACCGGCACCTGCGACACCAACTGCACCTAAAAACTGATTTTTATAAACCACCGGTATGCCCCCGCCGAGCAAGAGCAATTCGGGTAGACTATTCAAGTTCTGCGCATCCGGGTTTTTCTGTGCATTACGCATAAAATCCAAGCTATTGGTTTTGGTCGAATACGCCGTAAATGCCTTACGTTCTGCCGCAATCAAGTTATGAATGCCAACAGACTCATGACGTTGACTAATCAGTACATTACCACCCTGATCGAGCACAACCACAGCAGCAGGTTTTGCCTCTAATTGACAAGCATGCATGACATTTTTAGCCATCAATTCTGCGGTTTCGAGTGGCATGATGTAGCCTGTTCTTAAGTCAGCATGTGCAAAAGCGTTCACTAAAAATGAGGCACCCAGTGCTACGAGAGATTTTTTTATAAAGAAAGCGTTCATTGTGGCAATATGTTTCAATTGATCGTGGACATATCTTAGAAAAAAATGATGCAATTCGGCATGACAATCAGATTACCGATTTGTAATCTAAAATCTGTTTAAAAGAAGATAAACTACTGAGATGCATATCTTAATTATTGAAGATGAAGTCAAAATTGCTGACTATCTGGCAAAAGGGCTGAATGAGTCGGGTTACAGTACCGCTATCGCAAGAAATGGTATTGAAGCCCTATCGTCTCTACAACAACAAAAGTTTGACCTTGCCTTACTTGATGTGATGTTGCCAGACCTGGATGGATGGCAGGTATTACAAACCCTCAGAACCTTTAGTCAAATTCCTGTACTCATGCTCACGGCTCGTGATCATGTACTGGACCGCGTCAAAGGGCTTGAGCTTGGCGCAGATGACTATCTCAGCAAGCCCTTTTCTTATATTGAATTACTGGCAAGGATCAAAAGTCTACTGCGGCGTGCCCCACGAATGGAACAAGAGGCTTACCAAGTGTCTAATTTGATCTTGAACCGCTTAAAACACGAAGTACAGCGGGGTGGGCAAAAAATTGAGCTGAGTCAGAAAGAATTTGCGCTATTGCAACTGTTGATGGAGCATCAAGGTCAAGTCATGACCCGCAGTCAAATTGCATCCATGGTATGGAATATTAATTTTAATACAGATACCAATGTCGTAGACGTTGCTATTCGCAGACTACGCAGCAAAATTGATGATCATTTCAGTCCCAGACTGATTCATACGGTACGTGGTATGGGATATAAACTTGATGAGCTGCCATGAAAAAAACCATCCGATTAAACCTAACCACCCTATTAAGTATCGCTTTTTGTCTGGTCTCCTGCGTGGTATTTTGCAGCGTTGCCCTATTGTCCTATCACAATATGAAAAACATGATCCAAACTCAGCAGGATCAGGCATTAGCAGCACGGATTGAACGGATTGAAATTTTTCTGGAAGATGCTCAAAGTTTTGCGCTATTGGTCCAACATCCTAAGCTCTACGAAAACATGCTTGGGCAAGAAGACAACTTACTTCTTTTACGAAATCAAAATGGTAAACTCATTCAAATCAATCCATTAAAAGTGCATATTCCCGCCTTAGCATTTTCATCTTCACTCCAGTTTCAAGATAATCAAGCAAATAATCCTTCGACACGACTAGCCTTCAAGCAATTAGAATTCAATGCTGATCGTTATCAACTGATTGCTGGTAAACAACTGGCTGAAGGGCAAAATGCCCTTGCTGAATATCGATCAAAACTGACTTTATACAGCATTCTGGGGATTTTATGCTCGACGCTGATGGCCTGGTTTGCCGGTCGCTATATTCTAAATTCGATGCAACAACTGATACATGCCACGACAAAAATCGGTATAACGCAGTCTAATCAACGTATTGAAATTCAAAGTAACACCCTTGAAGTGCATGAACTCAGTCAAGCCATGAATGCGATGCTGGCAAGAATTCAATCTGCTTATCAGCAACTGGCACGTTTTTCTGAAGACATTTCCCATGAACTGAGAACGCCATTAAACAATTTGATGGGACAAACACAAATTTTACTTTCACGGCCACGAGAGCTGCATGAATTAGAAAATGTGCTGTACTCAAATTTAGAAGAGTATGAGCGTCTGAACCAAATGATCGAAAGTATGTTGTTTATTGCTCGCGTCGAACATGGTGATTATTTGGTTGAAAAACAATGCTTCAATGTATATTGCATGCTGCAAGGCTTAGTTGAATACTTCAGTTTTCTCGCTGATGAAAGAAACATCCATTTTAAACTTGAAGTTGCACTAGAATTAGAACTGATTGCAAATCAATTATTAATAGAACGTGCACTGGCAAATCTACTCAGTAATTCAATTGCACATGGTGAAACGAATAGTGAAATTATGCTACGAGCCAAAGAATTAAACCATATGATTCAAATTGAGGTTCTGACGCCAAAGGTATGGATTGCAGAACAACATCTGTCCCATTTATTTGAACGCTTTTATCAAGTCGATGATAGCCGGCATGAAAAAGCACACACGGGGGGATTAGGATTGGCTATAGTCAACTCTATTATGCAATTGCATGGTGGACAAGCAAGCGCTGAAAATACTGAAGATGGGATCGTATTTAGTCTGTCATTACCCAAAAATAAAAGACCAAATAAATCCTTACCGTAGTCTTTAAACAATTTATCCGTATTTTTAACTCTAAACTTATTTCAAATTTCTTTTACTCTCGATCCTATTTTTTCTATTCGATTTAAGTCTGGACTATATTTAGGAAGCTACATAATCTAATAGTCTGTACTAAAAACCGGTTCCTGAAGTCTTTTCCTTTTGTGAAAAAAGACATTCTGCATAAAATCTGCAATAATTTCACAGATACCCGTATCTATTTGCAAACTTCCCATCATATAACCTGCGGCAACATGAATAATTTAAGCAAATTAAATTTATTTCACCAACTGATTTAAATAACATATTATTTTTAATAAACAATTCCTTCTTAAAATTTATTTATTTTTTACTAAGTCATTTGCCCTTGGTTTAACTGCAGAATATTTGCCCCTAAATATTCCAGTTCTTCAGGATGATGAGTGACATAAATCATCGGCAAATCCAGCTCATCTTTCATCCGCTTAAAAAACGGTAAAATCTGCTGTTTCAGTTTACTGTCCAGTCCGGTTAAAGGCTCATCCAGCAACAGCAAATTCGGTGAAGATAATAAGGCACGGCCAATCGAAACCCGCTGTGCTTCCCCGCCTGACAGCTGGTTCGCTTTACGCTGAATCAGGGGTCTTAATTCCAGTAATTCCAGCACTTCTTCAAACTGGAATTTTCGTTCCGGTTTAGCTACTAATTTTTCTGCATAACGTAGATTCTGCTGTACATTCAGGTGTGGGAACAGCAAGGCATTCTGGAAAATTAAAGCAATTTTACGTTGATGCATCGGTACATGAATGTTTTGCTTTGTATCCAGCAAGATACGCTGATTAAACTGGATGTAACCCTGCTGTGGCTTGAGCAAACCCACAATATTTTTTAGCAAGGTGCTTTTACCACTCCCCGATGCCCCGACGATGCCTAATAACGGTTGCTGCATCTCCAGTTCAACATTCAAGCTAAAATCGGCATGCCGATATTGAAAATCACATTTCAACATTTCAAGCTCCCAATTTACGTTGATACTTTTGCAGAATAAAATAATTGGCGATTAAGGCTGAAAAGGCCAAAACCAAGGATAAGGCAACCAGCCGCATTGCCATGTTTTCACCATCGGGCTGTTGCAGAAATGAATAAATCGCAATCGGAATGGTGCGGGTTTCATCGGGAATATTCCCGACAAAGGTAATGGTTGCACCAAATTCCCCCAGACTTCGGCTAAAACATAAAATGCTTCCTATCAAGATACCGGGAATTGCCAGAGGTAAATTGATACTCCAGAACACCTTCCATGGTGCGGCACCCAGTGAACCGGCGATCTGGTTTAACTGTCGGTTCATTAACTGAAAAGACAAACGAATCGGGTGCACCATCAATGGAAACGCCACAATCATCGAGGCCAGCACGGCCCCTTTCCAGTTAAAAGCCAGTTGAATGCCCAGGGTATTTAAATATTTTCCAATCCATCCCTGATTGCCGAACAGGACCAAAAGCAGATAACCCAGAACAACCGGCGGCAACACCATCGGAAGCTGTAATAATGCTTCGACCAGAAACTTCAGCCGGAATTCATAACGCGCCAAATACCAGCCCATGGCTATAGCAAGAGGCAGACTCGTGAGCGTAGCAAACAAAGCCACTTTGGCCGACAGATACAATGCACTCAGTTCTTCAGGACTTAACATGGGTTCGCTGTCTCCTGCTGCATCTGCCTAGGATTTCAGCTTAAAGCCATATTTCTGGAAAATATTTTTGGCGGGATGGCTGTTTTTTACAAACTGTTCAAATTGTAGGGCTTCTTTATTTTTTGCACCCTGTTTGGTCAACGCCAGTGGATAAACAATCGGGCTGTGGGAATTGTCCGGCAAAACTCCAATTATTTTGACTTTCTGGCTGATGAGTGCATCTGTTTTATAGACTATGCCTACCTCACATTCACCACGTTCCACAAAAGCCAAGGTTGAACGGACATCTTCTGTCCCGACAATGCGACCCTTCAGACTGTTTAACCAGTTCAGTTTTATCAGACTTTGTTTGGCATATTTACCCGCAGGAACAGATTGCATTTGCCCGGTACATAAATGTCCTTTAAATGCCTGGGCAAAATTAAAATTGGACTGTGGCTTAAATGCAATATTGAGATTTTTCGGACTGATCACCACCAGTTGATTAAACAGCAGAGGTTTGACCGAGTTTGAACTGATGATATTTTTTTGCACTAAATAATTCATCCAGTCCTGATCGGCCGAAAAAAACACATCACTGCTCGCACCTGCTTCCAGCTGTTTTGCCAAAGCGGATGAAGCACCAAATACAGATACAATTTTAGTTTCCGGATGTTTGGCCTGGTAAATCTTGGCGAGATCGGTCATGGCATTGCTGAGACTTGCGGCCGCATAGACTTTGACTACCCCGGCATGGGCTGAGGAAAATGTCGTAGCGAGGCACATTGATAAAAACAGGAATTTTTTCATCTGTATTTTCCGTCTCAGTTAATAAAGTCTCAGCTAATAAATAAGCCTTGGACAATATGTCCTTCAGATAACGCAACGCCCGCAGGAATTCTGACCAGACAATTGGCCTGCATTAAATTGCTCAGCATATGCGACTGTTGTCTAGACAAACTTTTAACCTGTAACATTCCCTGATCAAAGCTGGCCGACATTCTTAAAAAGCGTTCTCTTGCATCCATTTTCAGATCATGAGTCAGTACTGCACTGAACCAATTCGGCGGCTGTTTTTGTCCTTGCAAGGCCTTTAACAAAGTTGCCGTATAAATTTGCATACCCACATAAACTGCTGCGGGATTTCCCGGCAGTCCCAATAAATAGCAAATTGTTTGGTCATCTCGGATTAATTCTGCAAAGAACATCGGCTTGCCCGGCTTCTGTTTGACTTTCCAAAAAATTTGTTCAAAACCTAAACTCAAAGTCACGGGTCGAATAAAGTCATAATCCCCGACTGACACACCACCGGTAGTTAAAACCAGATCATAACTTTGCGATAGATGTTGCAGTAAGGTTTTTACCGCTGCTTCGGTATCTGCCACATGGAAAATTTCCACCTGCTGTCCTTGATTCTGAAACCAAGCGTGGATCAAGGGTGCGTTGGCATCGAAGATTTTACCTGTTGCAAAATCCTCTAGTGTTTTCGCTACCTCATCCCCCGTGATCACTACTGCAACTTTGGGATATTGAAACACTTCAACCGTTTGAATGCCCGCCATACTTAGAGAAGCCACTGCACCCACAGAGAGTTGTTGTTCTTTCTTCGCCAGTATTTGCCCGACTGAAATTTCTTCTCCTACATCGCGAATGTCGGCATTGGCATTTAAGTGTTCAGTTATGGCAATTCGGGTTGAATCAACAACATGAACAATTTCCTGACGGGCCACCGTGGTGGTTGCAAATGGAATTTTAGCGCCAGTAAAAATTCGAACCGCTTGGCCTGCCTTAAGCTGCAATTCAGACAGATGCCCGGCCTGAATCTCACCGATCAGTTCAAATTCGGTATGCGGTTCAATCGCAGATTCTGCACATATGGCATAACCGTCCACCGCACTTTGAGAAAATAAGGGCAGATTGATAGCGGAATAAATATCTTCTGCCAAATAGCAGTTTAAAGCCTGATTTAATTCAACAGTCTCAGGCATTAAGGATTTGGTCTGATTTAAAATGAGTTTCAAAGCCTGATCTACCGTAATCAATCCCTGTTCAGCACCGCATCCCGACATTATTCATATCCTCCTGCATGGGGAATGTTTTTTTGTACATCGAATAAATGTACCAAGGCAGGCAGTACTGCAATTAAGGATTCTTTGGCACCTTGACGGCTGCCCGGTAAGGTCATCACCAGACTGTTGTCGATGTAACCGGCTACGCCACGACTTAAGGCGGCATACGGAGTACGCTTTTGTCCAAAACTGCGCGAGGCTTCCATCAGTCCGGGAATTTCCCGTTTTAATAAAGGCTGAAGGGTTTCGACGGTCAAATCTTTTGGCCCCAGCCCGGTACCACCCACCGTTAAAATCAGTGGATAGTGATTTTTTTGCTGTGCGATCAGTTCGAGTAACTGTTCCGGACTGTCTGGAATCACTTGATATGAAATATTATTGAAATTGGCTTCCTGCAAAATTTCCAGCACATTCTGTCCCGCAGTATCCGGTTTCTTGCCCGCAGCCACGGTATCGGACAGCACGATGACCGAAGCCGGCAAGGCTTCTTTTAAGGCACGGGTAAAATGGGACTTGCCGCCTTTTTTCTTTTGCAACTTAACCTGATCTAGGCATAAATCTTCCGGTTCACAATGCGGTTTCAGCATGTCATACAGCGTTAACCCGGCCAGGCTGACTGCGGTCAAGGCTTCCATTTCCACCCCGGTCGGCCCAATGGTTTCGACAACTGCGCTAATCTCGACATGGGCATCAAACAGTTCATATTCCACATCGGCACGGTAAATCGGCAATGGATGACACAGCGGAATCAGCTCATCAGTACGTTTCGCCGCTAAAATTCCCGCAATGCGTGCCGTCTTTAAAGCATCACCTTTTTCAGTATTACCGTTACGGAGCAACTCAATGCAATGTGGCGGTGCGTGCAGAATTCCTGTCGCCACTGCAGTCCGGTAACTCTCTGCCTTCATCCCGACATTTTTCATTACGTATTCCTATTGTTCAAGCCATTCAAACTAACATGTATTTACTGCTTTTTTAGCTGATCTGAGCAAAGAGAGAAAAAAATTGGATCAATTTCCAGGTAATTTTTCTTATAAATATTAGTTTCATATTCGAATATAATGTAAGGACTACTTTCTAAAACAATATTTATAGCTTGTACTCCTAAACCCAAGCTTTAAATTCTATTTAATTATTTAAGCCCTACTTTATTCGATTCATAGAACGAGAGAAAAAGCTAAATTAAAGTGCAATAACTTTAATTTAAATTATCTCATAAAAAACACAGTTTAAAAAATACATTTTAATATATTATTATAATTTAAATTCAACAACTTATAATTTTATTTTTTCACAAAAATTAAATCAAATCCATTTTGGTTATAAATTTAAAAGTTTGTAAGCTATATTATTATAAAATAACAAGAAAATTTTATCGGTTTTAAATTGATAAAATTATTTAAGTATTTTCTTCAAAAAGTGGTTGCGCTTTGTTCAATAACGTTTTAAGTTAGGGTTATGTTAAGTGTTCACTTCAATAATTTTTTTATTTAAACGTAAAGAAATAAGCATGAACTTATCAGGGATGTGATTTTAGAATCACGTGCAAATCTATAGTCATTCAGGTTTGCCATACAGGATGAAAAAAACAAAAAGTTAATTTTTCACTTTACTCAAAGTCCATCAAAATTTTGGCATGTAGCGCGCTAGTCAAAATAGCCATACCGAAACAAGCCAAGGATTAATTCTGTCTCTGAGTAAAACGATTTCATGATTGAAACGTGAGAAATTAAATAGTTTGATCACAACGATCAGAATACAAATGGAGATTGATAATGAGCAGATACTTAAGAAATACTTGGTATCCATTAACTTGGTCAAGCAATGTTGAACGTAGCCTAAAACGTCATACTGTTATTGAAGAAGATATTGTTGTATACCGTAAAGTAAATGGTGACATTGCTGCACTTTCAGATGCATGCCCACATCGCCTTGCCCCCCTTTCAATTGGACGTTTAATTGGTGATTCAATCGAATGCGGTTACCATGGTATGACTTTTGATTGTTCTGGACAATGTGAAAAAATTCCGGGGCAACGCCGCATTCCTTCTAATCTTCAAGTTCGTAGCTATCCTGTCACCGAAAATATGGGCATGGTTTGGATCTGGATGGGGGATGAGGAAAAAGCCGATAAATCTAAAGTCTTTGACCTCAAAGAATTCCATGATCCTCAATACAGTTATGTACTAGGCGATGCATTGCATGTCGATGCAAATTATTTAAATTTAGCTGACAATTTATGTGATCCTTCTCACGTTGCTTTTGTTCACCAATCCACCTTATCCAATAAAGAACATGGCGAAGTGCCTGTTCATCATGAGCGTCTCGAAGATCGAGTGGTCACTTGGCGCTGGATTAATAATTCACCGCTTATTCCTGTTTTTAAGGGTCTCGTTGACTTTGGTGGAAATGTAGACCGCTGGCACTATTATCATTATTTTGCACCTTCGGTTGCCATGATTGACTTCGGTTCTGCACCGACCGGAACTGGTGCCGAACAAGGAAATCGTGATCACTGCATCCAAATGTTTGCGTGCCATTTTATCACTCCGATTGATGAACGCACCTGCATCCAGCATTGGCTTTGTGTCAAAAACATTCCTTCAGACCCAGAAAAAGATGCCAAACTTTTGGCAGGTTTACGGATGGCATTTGATGAAGATAAAGCGGTTTTGCAGGCGATTCAAAAAAATGAAGACAAACTTGTAGATTTCAAAAGAGTCCGTATTGCAATTGATGTTTCCACAGTCAAAATGCGACAAATGTTGCAAGAAATGATTGAGGAAGAACAACTTGAAAATATTCCTTTTACAGAAGTTGTTTAAAAACCAGAGTCAAAAAGTAGGTCTAAAATGAACGAGCTTTTAATTGGTTGTAATGGTCGCGGTGTTCAAGATTCAAATTTTGAACATCCGGTTTCCTTAAATGAACCGAGTATTAACGAACAATTTCGTTTGGTGAAAGAGGCACAATTTTTTAACTTTTTTGATCGTATGCCATTACCAGATCAAATGGATTTGTTCAAATCACTCATTGAGAAATATGATCTTCCTGTACATACCACCAGTTGGTTATATGAAGTGGGTACAGATGATGAACGCTTAAAACAAAATTTTGCCCTTTCAAATGAAATTGGTGCAACGACGCATAATATGATGGTGTATTCACATGATCAGCAGGGGAATAAAATTTCCAACCAGCAGGTCATCGATTATTATCTATTTGCCTATGATGAAGGCATGAAACAAGATGTCGAACCCAGCTTTGAATTGCATGTCAATATGTGGAGTGAAGATCCTCGTCGAATTACACCGGTCGCTCAAGCCGTAAAAGCTCGCGGTATCCCCTTCAATTTCACCCTAGATTATAGCCATGTGATTTTCAAAATCGGCAATCAGCAAGAACTTGCGGCTTCAGGTATTTTGGAGGATGTACAGCAAAGAAGAATCGTTTTAGATCCATTCGAACCAAACAATTTGGTAGATGAATGGATTGAACAAGATATTATTCGTTGGTTACAAGTTCGTTCCGTTGCCCCCAATGGTCCACGTAACATTTGGGCACCCCATGACCCATTTGAAACCAAAGCATTATTACCTAAGCGCCCTTCTTTTAAGGTACAACAAGGCGATCCTGGACGAGGGATCTTATACCCATTTACCAAACCGGAACCGGGTGAATGGCATTCTGAATGGTTTGCCCACTTAGTTGAACCGTGTAAAGAAGTAGTTCGAAAAGTCCTTAAAAACCATAAAGACAATGCAAACTCAAGACTGCGTTATATCACCACTGAAATGATCACCCTTCCAGATTATGGCTTAAATGCGAAGTTTTCATTAATTGGACAAAATGCAGAAATTGCCAAGTTCACACGCACGACATGGCAAAATCTACATTAAATAGAGATAAATAAAAGGAGCATAAGCTCTTTTTATTTTAACAATTGATTAATTACAGATTCTTGAATGTGTTGCAACCATTGACTACAGGCCTCTGATTGCATCATGTCAGTATCTAACCATTGCTTACAGGTATATTGATGCCCCACATAAAAGAACCCCATCGACATGATGGTTAACAATACAAATTCCGCTTTTACCTGTGGTTTAAAAATATTCTGATCTTTCCCCAATTGTAAAATCGTCTCTGTTTTTTCTAATAATTCCAAAGGAGCTTGTTTAATTTTATCTGATTTTGCAAAAAACTCGCCACACAGTAAATTTTCTGACATCACCAGTCGAATAAAATTAGGATGAGTTAAATAATAATTCCATAATTGCGCCACCATTTCTTTAATGGCCTGAAGTGGATTATCTTCGGTAAATTGAAAGTCTTTTTGTGCCAAGACAATTTCCTTATACATTTCTTCTAGAACAATTTGATAAAGCTCTTCTTTATTCCCAAAATGGTAGTACAACATCCGATCTGTCGTTTCAGCATTACTACTGATGCGGTCGATACGCGCACCTGTATAGCTATATCTACAAAACTCCTCTTTTGCAGAATCAAGAATCCGCTTTTTTAACTCTTCAGGATTTTTTTTTTAGCCTGCATTTTCTTTAAAGGCACATTAACCACTCTGTTATTCATTTCCTTTGACCTTAACATAAATACGTATTTCATCCTATCAACAAATCTACAGCAAAAAATGCAGTATAGATGGCCTTACAGGATAGGATGATGAATCAATAATTCACAACAATATATTGATTAGGCTTAAAATTTCAGACTGTGGCATGATCATAACGGATACAGCAACCTGACACAAACTGACTCGTTCCATCTAGATAAAACTCTTCTTTCCAAACTGGAACTTCGTGTTTTACCCGCTCAACTGCTTCTTCACACGCTGCAAAAGCTTCGCGACGGTGTTCCGCATAGGCAATTGCAATAATGGCTTTTTCACCGATATCCAAATAGCCTACCCGATGGATCACCCGCACATAATGTACTTGATATTTTTGCTGGATGTCTTGTTCAATTTGCCGAATCATTTTTTCAGCTACAGGTGCATAAGCTGTATATTTCAAAGCTTGAACTACCTTACCTTCATGATGATTACGCACGGTGCCAATAAAAATACCGATTCCACCACACTGGGGAAATTGTTGAATAGAAGCAAAACTCTCTACCGTCAGTGCAGTATCTTGAATTCTGGAAAATGTCATCTTTAGCCTCCAGCCACAGGTGACAGCAGAACCAAGGTACAATCCCAATCAAGCGTGTTCTGACGTGAAATAATATCCTCTCCTATAGCACAGGCACAAAGTGAAATGGCCGATTCTGCCTGGGGGTAATTTTTGATAATTTGAGTTAACACCTGTTCAATTTGAATTGGACTTTCCATTTTCAGATGAATCGCTTCGGCAGGTAAAAAACGTGTGACCCCGCCATAAGCCTCTACTTGAATATTAATTTCACTCATTTTAACCTCCTAACATATGCATACTAATTTTTCGAGGCTGTTTTTTTGCATAAATTGCTTCAAACCCAGATTCTTTATGCCAAATATACTGTTGAATTTTCTGTTGCAGCTGCTGTTTAAACTCAAGATTAAAGCTGGTCAATAAAACATCCAATTGAGGTTTTAAAGCCAAACCTTGAGTCGCAAATAAACAGTTATATAACTCACCTTGAGCGGTCATGCGAATACGATCGCAACTGCCACAAAATGCGTGACTAATGGTTGAAATAATCCCGATTTCATACTGTTCATCTAGCAAATATCGTCTTGCAGGTTCGCTTCCTTGAGTTTGTAAATGAAGTTGATATTGGGTCGCTAGAACGGTCAGTATGTCTTGCTCTGTGACCACATCCTGCTTTTGCCAATGTGCATCGCCATCTAAAGGCATAAATTCGATAAAGCGTAAGCTCATATTTTTGGCTTTTGCCCATGCCACAAGCGGTAAAATTTGGTCTTCATTTTGTCCTCGAATGAGAACCGTATTAATTTTAACAGCCAATCCGACCTGTCGTGCCTGTTCGATTCCGCTCAGGACTGGCGCTAAATCATTTTTGGTCAGTTGCTGAAACTGTCCAGCATCTAGCGTATCTAAACTAATATTGAGATCATCTAAACCCGCTTGCTTTAAGGCCAAGGCATATTTTTTTAAATAATGTCCATTACTGGTCATGGAAATTCGTTTTAAGCCTAAAGGCTTGAGCTGTTGTAATTGTTTAATAAAATGCATCACACCTTTGCGCATGAGAGGTTCGCCCCCGGTAATCCGGATGCTCTCAATACCGCTTTGCACCATTAATTCACAGAATTGATAAAGTGCTTCAAAACCGACCAAATTTTTCTTATTGATCCACTCTGGATGCTCTGGCATACAGTAGCTACATTTAAAGTTACAACGATCTGTCACAGAAATTCTTAACTTACGTTTTTCTCGGCCAAATTGATCAACCCAGAGCGAGGCTGTATTTTGCATTTTCATCATTCTCTATCTGCAAATTGAATAAATAGCGTAGGGCTATCTTTTCAATTCATTACTTTTACTTTACTGACTTTCCATGTCATATGGACAACGCGTTTTGATACTGGGTTAATTCGAGTTCCGAGTTGATACTGTGAAAATAAACTGTAGGTTGATTGACCTTGACGACGGTTGCATTCAGGGCATCAAAACATCTTTTTAAGCTCAGCTTTTTTTGACTGACATGCTCCTCGATCACCTTCACAGCCGTACGCTTGATTAAACAAAATGGATATAACCCGTGGTTATTGATTTCGACATAAGCCACCAGACTAGCAGAATTTTGTATCAATGCCTGATGTAAAGATTGATATATTAAAGTTGGAATAACCGTAATATCACATGGTACGAACAAAATATAATCTGCACTCACATACTTCCATGCTGTTTGCATTCCTATCAATGGCCCTTCAAAACCTGAATTCTCATCAGAGAAGCACTTTATATTGGGCTGAATTTTTTGATAGATTGCATGATCACGATGACTGTTTACCCAAACTTGTGTCACCTCAGCGTTAAAGGCTTGATAAATCTTAACCAGTTGTATCTGTGTATCAAATTGCTGTAATAATTTATTTTTTCCTTGCATCCGAAGGGCTTGACCACCAGCCAAAATCACCAATTCCGTTTCGGGTAACATAGTTTTCACCTCAACTTTCCTGCTGAATTTGAGTATATAAAGCAAAACGTTTTTCTCTGCAAAAACTTGCTAAGGTGAGTCCTGCCTGTTCAGCCAAATCAATCGCCAAGGTACTCGGTGCAGAAATAGTCGCCAACATTGCAATATTGAATTGAGCACATTTACGAATCAACTCATAGCTGGCACGACTGGTCATAAAAACAAAGCCTTCAGCCACCTGAATGTTCTGTATTGCAAGATAACCTAGTAATTTATCTAAAGCATTATGACGACCTACATCTTCAAAAATGGCCTTAATTTCCCCCTGCTCCACCCAAGCAGCCGCATGCGCAGCACCTGTTAAAGCGGTAAGCGGTTGATGACGATTTAAATTTTTAACGGCTGGTTCTATTTGATTCAACCAGTGTGGATTAAAGGCTGTAGCCACCTGAGGAAGTTGCTGTTCAAATTGTTGTAAACTTTCTATTCCACACAAGCCACAGCCACTTCTTCCCACCAATTGACGCCGTTGCAGCTTTAATTGCACAAAAGCACTAGAAGCAATCTTCATCTCAATAACAACGCCCAGTTCACTGTGCTGAACGTCAATCGCATATAAAGCATGCAGATTTGGAATAATCCCTTCGGATAAACTAAAGCCTTTGGCAAACTCCACCAAATCTGTCGGTGTTGCCATCATCACCACATGGGAAATACCGTTATACACCAAAGCGACTGGACACTCTTGGACCACAAAATCTTCAAGTGTTTTTTTAGATTCTTGTTGGATACGCGTGACTGTTCTTGGCTCATAACCCATTAAGCGCTCTTCAATAGCTTTTTTTGTCACCACATCCTCATTTAAACCAGTGGACGACAGGCCGCTTTGCAACATGGCTTAACTTTCCTCACACTGAACGGGCAAAGTTTCAGCCATATCTACCTGCTTTACAGGAATCAGAATCACCGGAACATTTTTAGATGCCGGAATTTTTGCCCTTTTGTCATGACTGCTCAAAGCCACCAATGGATTGGTTTCAGGATAATATGCGCCTAAACAGCCACGTGGAATGTCATACGGTACAATTCTAAATTGGTGAACCACCCGCTTTACACCATCCGAATAAATACTTTCAATATCGACATATTGTTCAGCAGCAAAACCGGCCTCGCAAATATCGGTCTCATTCATAAATAAAACCCGGCGTAACCCAAACACGCCACGATATCGATCATCCAAACCATATAAGGTGGTATTGTATTGGTCATGCGAGCGCATGGTCATGAGGGTATAAACTTTTTGGCTTTTATATTGTGCTGTAAAACGATGTTCATCGTCTGCATATACATCCTCTAATGAGCTCATCATAAATTCAGCTTTTTGACTTGGTGTGCGCCACTCATGCCGATTTGCTGGATGGGCCAAGTTAAAACCACCTGGCTGATAAACTTTCAAATTAAAATCATGAAAATCTTCAAAAACATCTGCAATTGCATTACGAATACGATCATAACTTTCAATATACCAGCGCCATTGAATCGTGCTGTTTGTCAAGACTTGCTCTGCTAGGCGCGCAACAATATCAGGCTCAGATAAGAGATGCTCGGAAGCAGGCTCATTTCTACCAGCCGATAAATGTACATTACTCATCGAGTCTTCTACGGAAATAGATTGTGGTCCGTGTTTCTGCAGGTCGACTTCTGTTCTCCCCAGACAAGGTAAAATTAAGGCATCTTGCCCACACACCAAATGACTGCGATTTAATTTAGTCGCGACATGCGCCGTTAGCTCGCATTGTCTTAAGGCAAAATGTGTATATAAAGTATCGGGGGTTGCTTCCGAAAAATTCCCCCCCATCGCAAAAAATACCCGAATCTGCTTTTCAGCCATTGCCTTGATCGTGTCTACCACACCTAAACCATGCTTTCTTGGCGTTTGCATTGAAAATACGCGATCTAAATTATCAAGTAACTTTTCAGAAGGATGCTCATTGATGCCCATGGTACGGTCACCTTGCACATTGCTGTGCCCTCGAACAGGACAAGCACCCGCACCTGGGCGACCAATATGCCCACGGCATAACAGCAAATTACTCAACATATGAATATTGGCAACGCCATGACGATGTTGCGTCATACCCATGCCCCAACAGAAAATAACCCGTTCCGCCTCACTAAACATGGTCGCCAGTTGCTTCAATTCTTGAGCTGACAATCCTGTTTGCTGATGAATATCAGCCCATGAAGTGCGCGCAACTTCTGCTAAGACTGTTTCGAAACCTATACTCTGTTTTTGAATAAAGTTCTGGTCAAAAAGAGAAGCTTGACCCTTTAATTTACGCTCACTCTCCCATTCGTATAAATGCTTCATCATGCCGACCAGAAGGGCATAATCTCCACCAATTTTTGGCTGAAAATAATTGCGACTAATTGGAGTACTACCATTGGTCAGCATTTCCAATTTATCCTGTGGATCTTGAAAACGCTGCAACCCTCGTTCTTTTAACGGATTGATCGAAATAATATTGGCGCCACGGCGTGATGCTGCTCGTAACGTGCTCAACATGCGTGGATGGTTGGTTCCCGGATTTTGACCAAAAATAAAAATTGCATCCGCCAATTCAAAATCGTCGAGTGAAACTGTACCTTTGCCTACTCCAATGGTATCCGTCAGACCATAACTGGTGGCTTCATGACACATGTTGGAACAGTCAGGAAAATTGTTGGTGCCAAAACTGCGAATAAACAGCTGATATAAAAACGCAGCTTCATTACTGGTACGACCAGAGGTATAAAAAGCTGCTTCATCTGGATGGTTCAAAGCATGTAATTTTTCTGCGATTAATTTAAATGCATTATCCCAACTGATTGGAACATAATGATCTGTCGCTGCGTCATAACGCATCGGCTCGGTCAAACGACCTTGTAACTCAAGAAAATAATCACTCTGTTGCGATAACCAAGTAACGCTGTGCTGAGCAAAAAAATCAGCATTGACCCGTTTACTGGTGGCTTCAAAAGCAATGGCTTTTGCACCATTTTCACAAAAATTAAAAGCGTGGCTGTTTTTCTGTTCAGGCCAAGCACAACCGGGACAATCAAAACCAGTTGGCTGATTGGCATTGAGTAAAGTAATCGCGCCTTTTTTAACAATTTCCTGCTTTTTTAAATTACGTGCAACACTTAATAATGCTCCCCAGCCTCCTGCAGCATGATGATACGGTTCAATTTTTCCAAAAGTTTTATTCTGAACCAGATTATCTATTTTGGTCGTATCTTGTTCCATATCAACATCCATTTAATATTTCAATACACTCGGTGTAGTAATCCTTAAATTACTATACAATCGATTCAGTTCACTATGCATATTTTAGTTTTACATGATTCAATCTATACATGATGTTCCCCTTATAAGCGATTCCGCTTTATTCAAGGAAAATCTGTATCTTTTCAGCCATGCTAACTAAAACTTTTATGCGGATCTATCACAAACTTCTTCGGTACGCCCAAATCAAACTCACTATAGCCACGCGGTGCATCCTTTAAACCAATGACCTCCACACCTACAATTCTGGCGATGTCTAAACGTCCCCACATAATGGCTTGCATTAATTGGCGATTATATTTCATTACAGGTGCTTGACCCGTATGGAAAGAGTGCGATTTAGCCCAACCCAAACCAAAACGGATACTTAAACTGCCATTTTTGGCAGCCTGATCCACCGCACCCGGATCTTCGGTCACATAAAGACCAGGAATACCAATTTGTCCCGCCACACGTGTCACTTGCATTAAAGAATTTAGAACAATTGCAGGTGCTTCTTCTTGCACACCGGCATGGCCATGTCCACGTGCTTCAAAACCCACGGCATCAATTGCACAATCCACTTCTGGCTCTTTTAAAATATCTGCAATCTGTTCATGCAAAGGCGTTTCTTTCGATAAGTCTACCACTTCAAAACCTTGAGCTTTGGCATGCGCAATACGTGCGGGATTAATATCCCCAACAATAACCACGGCTGCACCTAAAAGGCGTGCTGAGGCAGCGGCAGCCAGCCCGACTGGCCCTGCACCCGCAACATATACGGTACTACCCGGTTTTACGCCAGCGGTGACTGCACCGTGATATCCTGTGGGTAAAATATCTGACAAACAGGTTAAATCTCGAATTTTTTCCATCGCTCTGTCGCGTTCTGGTAATTTCAATAAATTGAAATCGGCATAAGGCACCATGACAAATTCAGATTGTCCACCGACCCAGTCGCCCATATCGACATAACCGTATGCCCCACCGGCACGAGCAGGATTAACAGTTAAACAGACGCCTGTATTTTGTTCTTTACAGGATCGGCAACGCCCACAAGCCACATTAAAAGGAACCGAAACCAAGTCACCGATTGCTAAATTTTGGACATCGCGACCTTTTTCAATCACTTCACCCGTAATTTCATGCCCTAAAACCAAACCCACTTGTGCCGTTGTACGACCACGTACCATATGCTGATCGGAACCACAAATATTGGTTGAAATGACCTTTAAGATCACCGCATGTTCTATTTTTTTACCTCGTGGATCATGCATTTTAGGATAGCCAATTTTCTGGATATCCACCTTCCCTGCACCGACATAAACCACACCTCTATTATCAAACATAACTACTCCTTAGTTTTTCGATTCAATCGATCCAGCAGGATCTTTTTTACATGCACTCTAATGATGACGCTCAGATCCTGTCTTTCATCACCCATTTAGATTTAAATTTCTAAACCAAAAAAATGGATGACAACTTAAACTTCAATAATTAATTTTTTAGTTTTTGCACGCGAACAACAGGGTAAAAATTGTGTATTTAAGGCTTTTTCTGCCTCTGATAAATACATATCCCGATGGTCTGGTTCACCCTGCACCACTTTGGTGACACAGGTTCCACAAATGCCCTGCTCACATGAAACGGGAATAAAAATATTATGGTCTTCCAAAACTTGAATGACCGTTAAGCCTTTAGGAACCACAAACTGCTGTCCTGTAGCATTAATTTCCACAATAAATTCTTCATCATTCCCCGTTTCAACATTCACCCCGACAAAATGTTCTTTGTGTATTTGCGTATCACTCCATTCGTATTTTTTTGCTGACTGAATAACGAAATCCATGAAACCATTTGGACCACATACATATAAATGTTTATTTTCATCGGGTTGATCCAACAAAAGGTTCATTTGTACTTTAGTGTCCGGATCATCATCCAAATGAAAATAAACATGGTTTTGAAATTTAGTTTCAAGCTCTTTTGCAAAAGCTAAAGCTTCATAATTTCTGGAAAAATAATGCAATTCAAAGTCAATATTTTTTGCTTTTAATTCATGCGCCATCGCATAAATGGGAGTAATCCCGATTCCACCTGCAAATAAAATTGCTTTTTGGGTTGCAGGTAAAATAGGAAATAAATTACGTGGTTCACTAATGGTAATGGTTTTTCCCACATGAAAACTTTCATGAATAAATTTTGAACCACCCCGTGAATTGCTATCATTTAATACGCCAATCACATAACGATCTGACTCAGTACTACAATTTGCGAGTGAATATTGACGAATTAAACCGTTGTCCAAATACAAATCAATATGTGAACCGGCTGTAAATTCAGGCAAGTTTGAACCATTTTTTGCAACCAACTCAAAACCCAAAATTTGTGCAGTTAATGGGATGACTTCTTTAATTAAAACTTCCATTTTTATCACTCCAAATAGTGCTCTTTACTATTTATTCCTCGATGCAGTTCAATTTTCCTTAATCAAGACTGCCATCGTATTACTGAGTTTTGACCGAAAAAACCAAGGTGTTTTTATCACCTGAGTTTGAGTCAGTTACATGCCTTCTAATTGCAAAGATTTGCCGTTTTCGACCACCATGATGTCATCCAATTTCACTGTGCAATTACGCAAAGGAATATCCATATGACACGGAGTTTTACGGCTACCACCGACTTCAGTATTTGGACCTGTTGAAAATAAAAAGTTTCCATCAAATGCACGTGCATCCATACACATACCATCATTTTTGTCATGCAAACCCATCGCTGTCCACTGCGCACGTGGCTGTAAGCCCCAACCGATATGTGAAATACCGTATGCTTCAGGGTCTTTAAAATACTTCATATAATCACGAAGATATTCAGCTTCAAAACCACCATGAATTTTAGTAATAAAGCCTTTGTTAATCTCCAACGTGACTTTTTCACGCACATACATTTTGAACGGTAAAAGAATATCGCCCACATCTAAAACCAGTGTTCCTTCTGCACTGTTTTCATTTGGCCATGTAAATAAGAAGCCACTTGGCCAATGGTCCCAACGGCCCGGTTCATCGGCAAAGCCATATTCTGTCACGGCTGGATATTGTCCTAATGGTGCATAAAAATCTGTACCTGCTGTCGAAGTCACATGCATCGATTTGGCTTTTTTCAGGAACTTTTCTGCGGCCATAACGCGCTGTTTATCTTCAAGCGTTGGCAACATACGTGCTAATACTTCTGGTGGTTCAACAGCCAAAATAATTCTTGTGCCAGTTTTTAAAATTTGTTCTTGTTCTGGCGAATGAAGCAACATCATCGTATCGATGATCAAATCGGCTGCTTCTAAAGCACGTTGTGCAGCCAAATTTCCAGTGAGTGCAGTATCTCCACAATAGGCTGTCATATCATTTCCCATCGCAATCGGATGATTAAATGAAGGCAACTCAAGAATAAAAACTTTTGCTTTTAAACGTAATGCAGCATCCATTGCCGCTTTCACTGTACGCTCATCTGAATAATGACTTTTTAGAATCGCGACCGTTTGTGTTTCATCTACTTTTGACAGTTTTAAAACTTGTTCGAAATTTTGAGTGAATTCACTGTTATTAATTGGCATTTCTCTTCCCTCTTGCCCGATCCAGCACCTATCTAACGCTTAGAATAATACTTAATTAAAAGTGTATACACTATAAATAAACCTATTTTACCTATTTATCAACTGTTTTTATTTATTTTATATATTCGATTATTTCATTTAATTTCATTATATTATTCAAATTTAAAAATCATAAATACAAAAACCAATAAAAGCGTATAAACTTAAATTGATGAAATTAAAACCATTCTTATTGCATATTAGGGAAGGATAAAATAAAAGATTTTTTGATTGCAATAGCGATGACGCTGTTGATGACACAGTTTTTAGATATAGCAAAACAATAATTTATTTCTGCAAAGTGATTCTTTTTATTTAAATATCTCAATGAAAATCAAAACTGATCTATTTCAGAGTAGCTTTCAAGTAGCAAATATCCTATTTGCTCCGCGGCCACGTGTCTAACCTAGTCTTAAAAATTTCTTTTAATCTAGAAACACGGCAAAATCTTGTACAGGAATACGCGGCGTATAATATTCATTAATAATATGCTGAGGATCAGCATAACCGAGTGCCATACCACAAATTAATTGTTCATCTGGTTCCGCCCCCAAAAGCGGTAAAATCACTTTATGATAATCATTCCAAGCCGCTTGTGGACAACTGTCAAAACCATAACCTTTTGCCACAAGCATAAAAGTTTGCATAAACATAGCAATTGCCATTTTTGCACTGGCATGCAAGTTTTCATGAGCCGTAAAAAAAATCCCCACAGGGGCGCCAAAAAATTCAAAATTTCTCAACAAATGCGCCTGCATTTTTTGTTTTTCATGTTTTTGAATATCAAGTAAATTATACAATCCCCAGCCATTGGCACGGCGCCGCGATAAATAGGGTTCGAACCATTGTTTAGGATAATATTGAAAAGCAGCTTCGTACCAGCCTTTCTGTTCAGGATTTTCACTAACTGCTATCACTGCCTGTTTAACAGCGTTCTGGATTTCAATTTTTTTATTCCCCTGTACCACATAAACTTTCCAAGGTTGAATATTTGTTCCAGAGGGTGAGCGTGAGGCAAGCTGCAACATCTCTTGAAGTTCATGTTGCGAAATAGCCTGATTGGTAAAAGCACGTATAGATTGGCGCGACTTAACAAGTGCTGAAATCATTTGTTTTGTAGCCATCATACAACCTCCCCCATCATCATAAATAGATCTATCTCGAGTCAGTCACACGCTCAATGTCATGTGACGAACTCAAAATAAGCTTAGTTATTTAATATATAGTCAATAAATTCTTGCTTCAACACCACATCACCATATTTACTATCAATATCAAATAAATTGGCTTCGTGAGGTGCCTGATGACGATCGCCTACACATTCACGAATCACAATTGTTCTAAAACCATGTTGTACAGCATCCACCGCCGATGCCCGAATACAACCACTGGTTGAACAACCCACCAACACCACGGTATCCACTTGTTCAGCCGCTAAAATAGACGCTAAAGTTGTACCAAAAAATGCACTGGCATAGTTCTTGGTTAGCACTAGCTCTGTGGCTAAGGGCTTCACTTCATCACAAAACTCAGCAGCAGGATTGCCCTCCACCATGGCACGCATCACTGGAGATTTTCGTACCCACATTCCACCATCTTTTTGATCGGCTAAATGATAGCGAATGTTGGTATGAATCACCAAAACATCATGTTGACGTGCTAGCTCCAAAATTTCAGTGGTGTTATTCACAGCATCAATAACATCTGGTGCATATAAAGGCTGCCCTTCGGTGATATAGCCTTTCATAAAATCAATCAGAATTAATGCAGGCTTTTTTCCAAAGCCAATGCGATTACCCCACACCCCTTTATAATTATCTACAGCAGATGATTCCTGTGACATTCGTTCCACCTTCTCAATCAGCTTAATACGCGCCAGACAGTAATGCACCTGCGCCCGGCACAATTGGCTCTAAGTCAAGTGCTTTTAACATGCTATAAGTAGTTGCAATCGAAGCTGAAATCACAGGCTTTCCTGTCAAGGCTTCTACTTTAGGAACAGCAGGCAACGATCGCATTTGTACACAAGCCGACAACACCACCACATCTGCATCTTGATAATTTAACTTACTGACAATGTCAGGCAAATTCGCTGGATCGTGTGCTGCAACTTGAATATTATCGGCAATTTCTAAAGCAATATAATCAATCACTTCAAAACCTTCGTTACGAATATAATCCACGACAAGCTCAGTCAGTGGTTTCATATAAGGTGTCACCACAGTGACTTTTTTTGCACCCATGACTTTTAACGCATCAACAAGCGCGCCAGCACTGGTCACGACTTGTGCCGCAGCATCATTATCTACAGTGACTTGCGTTAAACGTTTTTCGGACTCACGGTGATACCCCAAGCCCATTGACATAATCGCCACCAAACAGGCATAACCCAATACATCCACACGCGCATCTGACAACTCTAAAGCACAGCGATCAGACTGCGTATCCATTGCAGCCAGTTCTTCTTTTTTGACATGTTTCATTCTCATACGACTAGAGTGAAACGTAAATCGTTCAGGGCGAATTAATTGACGTGCCTGAAGCATCGCTGGAATTTCGGTTTCCATGGTTGTATTTGAACTTGGAACAATCTGACCAATTTTATAAACTTTATCCATAATCCTTTTCCTTAATTGAATTTTTGACCTAAATACTCGCCCAAAACAGTAAAGAAGCCTTCAAAGTCATCCCACGGGATCATATGGCCTGCCTGAGGTACATGTTTAACGTCAATATTTTGATTTAACTGCTGAATTTCCTGTTCATCTTCAAGCAAAATTACTCCACCTTTGCCTGCCACCATTAAAAGTGTGGGCACTTGAATGTGCGGAATATACTGATGAATGTCATAACTATGAAACTCATCAAATGCTTGTGTAATTGCAGGTAAATAACAGGTATGCAACCATTCAGCACGAAGTTGTAATTGTTCTTCTGACCAAGTCGGACAAAACACTTTCATGTCTTCACTGCTCATTCCCTGAATAGCTTGTTGAATTGAATCAACATACCAAGGTAATTTGCTTGGATAAGCACGTCTCTTGGGTCCAGATACTGGAGGGTCTATCAGGAATAATTGCTTAAGACCTTGACTCGAAAGCGCATTGGCGCGAATTGCAAAACGCGCGCCCATAGAGTGTCCCATCACTGAGTATTCTGTAAGACCAAGTTGCTGTACAAAGCTCACAATATCCTGCGCGCATACATCTGTTCCGTAATCGTGTTCAGGTCCTGACGATGAAAGACCGCGACCACGCACATCCAAGACATAGGTATCAAAATGCTGAGCCAAACGTTCAGCTACAAATTCCCATGTAATGGCTGGACTGGTAATACCTGGGATTAAGATAAGCGGATGCCCCTTACCGCCATAACGTAAATAATGAATTCGAACTCCATTCACATTTACGTTTTGCCCATACAGGAAAGCTGCATTCATGCGACTTCTCCAGCCAATTGAACAATTGGTGTCGTTAAAGCATCATAGGCATATACCCAAGATGGATCTTCAGGTTGTTTCAAGAAGGTATTGGCATTCGAAACTGCCTGCACTTGAGTGGCACGGTCTTTACGATTTAATTCATACAATTTAAAAGCTGTCGTATAATCATCCAAACCGGTCTGCAACAGGCAACGTGTCAACATTGCAGCATCTTCAATCGCCATGCCTGCACCTTGCGCCATATGCGGTTTCATCGGATGACATGCATCACCCAGTAGAACAAAACGACCTTCACTCCATACCGGTAATGGATTACGGTTATTCAGCGGCCAAATAGTAATATTTTCACTGGCTTCAATCATCGCTTGAATACAAGGATGGAATCCTTGAAAAGCTTCATACATCGCTTCATGACTACTTTCTAAAAAAGAACGTCCTTGTGTATCTAATGGGGGATGCGGCACACCCGTTACATAATAATATTCATCCCGTTCTTTAGTAGTGTAATACGCCATCATGTGACGATCTTGATGCCACCATTTCACACAATCATCTAAATCATATTCAGCTTGTAGTTTCTTAAGCTTGTCACCTTTAATGAGCGCGCGATGCCCTACCCAACCACTATATAAAGGTGCTTCTTCACCTAACAATAACTCACGAATTTTTGAGTTAATGCCATCAGCCCCAATGACAATGTCAACCGTTGCAGCTGTTCCATCAGCGAATGTTAATTCAACTCGGTCGTTATGTTGAACAGCACTCTCTAATTTTTTCCCATAATGCAGCTTGCTTTGGTCCAGGCTTGAAACTTGCAGTGCATGCATATCCCCACGATGCACAGTAATGTAAGTTGCGCCATAACCCCGGACATTGGCTTGCGCAATAATTTCACCGGTACTGCCATCACGACTGGTCCAGGCATCTGGATCACAACCGAGATCTTCCAATGCTTGTTCCAAGCCCATTTCTCTGAAAATTTTAACAATATTTGGCCCTACATGGATCCCTGCTCCAATACGTGAAAACTCTGGAGCTTGCTCATAAACATCAACATCGAAGCCTGCACGTTGCAATAGTCGGCCTGCTGCTGCACCGCCTAAACCTGCACCAATAATCGCAATTTTTTTTGATTCATTCATTTTCCATTCCTTGTTTTATAGCGCCTCACTTAGCTGTATATAGATATACGATATTTTAAAATTAAAGTCTATACACTTTAATTATTTTTATTCAAAATGCCTTATTTAATTCTCAAAATATTGATTTAAATAAAATTTTAATTATTATAAGAAATATAAAAAATATAATAAAAGTGTAGACACTTATAAATAATTTTATTTGGGTGTCGAAGCACTCGATTTTCCATTTATATTAAACGCTGTTAAACAGGCTAAAGCGGTGCCAACCTTAGCAACAACCTATTTTTTGAATAGATCCTCACTTTCCGATTGTGATGCAAGCCTAAATAAGCAATCACTCTTCAATTCGAGAATTTAAACTGGAAAGAGAGAACTCCTCAAAAGCAAATTTGATGAAGATATTTTGTAAGATTCCAGCGTGAAAAACGGTTTCTTGCAGATAAATTTAAGTTGAAGCGGAATAGTGGTTTGATTCATCTGGATTGCTCATAAACAAGGATGAAATCAGGATTTATCTATAGAGTCTTATTTAAAGTAAAAATATGGATCAAAACAGGCAGCTAAACAATCAAAAAAAGACTCAATATTTTTATACTGAGTCTTTTTTTACACTAGGCTATAAAGATTAAAATCAACTAAGCGGCTTTTTCTCCAAAAATCAAGCCTACTGTTTGCTGAGTGGTTCTTATATCCGCAAATAATGCTGCAAGTGAATTAATAGAAGTATTATGTTCATAATCACTCAGCGCCGCATTTGCATCGCAGATAAAAATAACTCGAAAACCCAACTGTTGTGCATCACGTGCAGTGGCCTCACAACAACAATTCGTTAAAGTTCCAGATATTAAAACAGTATCTATACCTTTTTCTTTAAGAATCTCTAATGCATTCGAAGACCCTTGGGTAAAAGGACTAAATCTTGTTTTATCAACGATTAGATCGTGCGCTTGAATATCCAGTTCTGCGTACAAGTTATGCAGGTGACTGTCTTTAGAAAATGCTTCAACTTGTGCTTTAGAAAAATTTTCAGCTTGAAAATTTTCAAAGTAAACCGACCATTCACTTGCAGTGGTGGTGGTAAATCTTAAAAAAATATTTAGCCCGCCATTTTCTCTTAGTGCATGAGTAATGGCATTAATATTTTTAACCACACTTCGTGCTGTTGGCACTTCCAGCAAAGTTCCTTCCAACATAAAACCATTTTGCATATCCACAATCAAATGTGCTGTTTTGCTCGGATTAATTTCATTAAAAGCAAACTCCCGACCACCTTTCAACTTGGTGTATCTAGCACGTATTTCAGGGGCAATCATTGTATTATGCATATTTAACTCTCCATATTTATGCTTTTACTTTATTGATGAGCAATCGTTTGTCATCTTGATCAATAAAATAAGTCCGTCCCTTTGTAATATAGGCCAGAGTAACATGAACTACAAATGCTACAACAAAGCCAACATAAGCGGACATCCCACTGATTACAGGATTATCATTGAGAACCCAGATCAAGGAAGCCGTTACTGTTCCAGTGAGCAACGCACACACGCCTACCGGATTAATACGACGGATTTTATCTGTACGAAACTCTAACGGCCCAGTCACAATTTTGAGTAATCCACGCACAATCACAATATCAGCAACTACGCAGGCCAACCATGAAAGTAAGAAAATACCGGTCCATTCTAAGAATGTGTAAAGATTTCCTAGAACATCAAGCCACATTAAAGTAATGGTCATCATTGTAACGGCAACAATCCAAAATCTACGGCCTAAAATCTTGGCTCCTAAGGCCTCCGAACCTGAAGCATAGGCCACCGAGCTGACATGAATATTGGTCAAGTTGACGCGAATTTGAGAAACCCATGCCAATGCAACCCCCGGAATTAACCCAATTAAGCCGATGAAATAAATAGATGGATCGATACTTTTGGTAATTAAAGAAAAATAAATACCTAACGGAATTGCACCAAAAAACAATAAAGCATAGGGTAAAACGACACTGATAAATGCTTTGCGCTTAAACTCACTGGAACGGACAAAACGATTATAGTCAGAGGCTTCAAATGGGTTAATTCCAATGGTTCCAGCCAAAGCCGAGAGTACAACAATGACCCCTATTACACCACCCACTGCACCTTCAGGCATCGCAGAGAACATTCCTGCTGGCATCCCACCATTGTGTTGATAACCTGAAATAATGGCCCAAATCAGTAAAATGACATAAACCGGCACGGTCCAAGTCAAAATTTTAGTCATTGAGCTAATCCCATTCCAAGCCATCGGCACAAACATAGTCGCTACAACGATATACCAAACCTGATTGGGTAAGTCCCAAATTTGATCAATAGAACGAGCCAGGATCTGTCCTTCTGCACCGGCATAAATAACAAATGTGCCTGCATAAATTAAAGTGGTAAATACAGAACCGACAGAGCCAAAACCGCAACTACGGGTAATTAATTCAGCGGTTAAGCCTTCTCTTGATGCTACCCGTGCAACAATTAAATTTAAAACAGTCAGTAAAGTAAAAGAAATCGCCAAAGCAATCCAAGTCGATAAAGCCCCACTTTTATTTAAAAACAGCCCTCCGACTAAAACAAAGAAGAAAGCCGTTACAAAACCCACTAACACACTTAGAATAGCGCCCGCTCCACGCTTGGCGTGATCAGGCACTCGAGATCGTGCATAATCATCATGCTCCATTTCGGGAGTCTCATCCAATGCAATGCGATTTTTTAGGTCCGTCCCTTCATCGGACTCGACATCATACTTTAATTTTAAATTATTTCTATTAATAGTCATATGCTTACCTTAATTTATTAGAATTTAAATTGCGAAATCAGCATTGGTACATTTCCTTTTGACCCATGAGTTGCATCTAGCTGTTCATCATTTCCGTACATATTTCGCCAATATTCATAAGCAGGCCCTATTTTGATATTGGTATCCCCAATATCAAATAAGTAGCTCACCCGGAATAGCGTTTCAGTTTTTGTTTTATTACCAAATCCATCATTTCCTTTTGGACCGATCATATTAATAAATCCGCCAAAACTCCCAGGGCCATACGGTACATTCCATGCACTCAAAACTGCCCAAGTGGTATCAAATTCAACTTTTTTCCCTATAATACCGTTATGATTATTCTCTTTATAAGCTGCAATACCTACATTCCAGAACCCAGTTTTTATAGGTACGGGCATAGTCAAACCTAGATAATATTTTCTAGGTCTAGAGGCAAAAGTGGTATTTTTTGAACCATAATCGACACGACCAAAAACAGCCAACGAATTTAAGGTATTATCCTCAGATTTCAGCTGAGGGATTGATGAAAGTAGGAACGTTCTTTGATAAAAGCCATAAATTTCTTGAGCAGCATCATCACTATTTGCCGCTAAATCTTTTTTATCTGAAATCAAATTATCAACTGTAAAAAAGTTCGTTCCATATTTATCTCCACTGGCATGCGTGAAATTAAAAATGGTTTTGGTAATATCCTTACCAACACCGGCTTCAGAAAACTTTGTTCCATAACGAACCGAGATTGAATTGTCATTCCAAGTGCTTGCAATACCAGAAGCAGGTATCATCAGCGTGCTTCCAAGCAAAATAAAAATTCCACTTAATTTCATAAATTTCTCACTTTTAAATGTTAAAAAACATAGTTCCTTGTGAAATAAATTTAAATTGAATTAATAACTTATTTTTAAAAAATAAGAATCCATCCAATTTTTCTAAAAATATTTTCCCCACTAAAATAACCATTTGATTCAAGCAACAAGGCCGCCCCTCATTCAATTCAGGACTGGGTTAAGCCCAAATTTCTTGCCTGATCTATATTTGCAAATGCCAATTTCAGCTTTACCTCACTGAGCAATTAAAACTGGAAATTTTGAACTAGGATTTTCTTCTTAATTACCCCAGCTTTCCTATGCAGTTCTTTACTCTTCTTTGTTCTAAGCCTCACGGCTACGTTGCAGTTTTGAATCAATATTAACCACTCAAACTATAAGGTACACACTTAATTATAAAAAAACAAATGTTATATTAAAAATATTTAATAAATTTATTAATTAATATTTTTCAATATCTTAATTTAAAAAAATCGTTCATTTTCAAGTATAGAAAATACTTTGAATTTATATTTTTTTAAGTTTATACACTTATATAGTTCATTTTCTTAAAAAGAAGAAATTGTTTTATCAGAAAATATAATATTTTTATCTTATTGAAAATCGATTGCTTTTTATTCAATTTGTTTTTGCTGTACCTATAAAACAATTTAAAAAGTGCATCACTTTTCTTTTACACATAAAGTGAAGATAGGATTATAAAAGAGCGAATTTTTGATGAGAAAAAATTCCAGGTTATAGTTCCTACACTACAACCTAAAAAATCAACACAGAATAAAATGATTGAGAGGCTTACATAAATTGGATTAAAAATAGAGGATCATTCAAATAAATATAAATTAAATTACTGATCATTTTTTACACAAACAAAATTTAAGCAATACGGCAGGCTTAAAACCACGATTGTTTAAATTGGCATAAGAGATGATATTTTGAAAATTTAATTTTAAAGTTAGAAAAAATTGATTTTTATCATTAATTTAAATAACAAATTCAAACCAACAAAATAACTTAAGTCATTTACGTAAATTGATTGTTTCATTCATCTTAAAAATTAGACGATAAAAACCAAAAAAATGGTTTAGAAAATAAATTAAAAAGAGTTCTTTTTCATTAAGTAATTTTTTTCAAAGTATGTAATAAAGCTAAGGCTTCTGCTGGATTTAAAGGCTCAAGCGTTTTTTCGGAAATACTTCTGGCATTCTCCAACCTATCTGCTAAAACTTTTCGCCCTTCATCAGTCATGCTAATCTTGACCTTACGCTTATCTTGTTGATCTTGATATTGACTCAATAAATTTCTTTTAATCAGCCTTTCCACAATACCTCGAATGGTAGCCTGATCAATTGCAGTATGTTCTACCAATTCTTTTTGTGAACATTTTTCAAATAGATTAACCGTATACAATACGGAAAACTGAACCGCAGTAAGCTGAGAATCTCCTATATGATGTTGAAATATAGACAAATGTCTTTGATAGGCTTTCCGAAGTAAGTAACCAATTTGGTCTTCCAAATTATAATTTTTTGAATCCACTACATTTACCCACTAAATTTGCTCTATAGCATATTACATTGTATACCTTATAAATTTCTACAAGATTATTAATTCTTCATTTTGCAACTTTCAATGAACTTGCAGGGCCCTGTTGCAAATAACGACTAATGTTAAGCTAGATTATCTTTTAGCTAAAGGATCAGCAGATAAATGCTTTCCATGGTCGTCATTTTCAGGGTGAAATCATTCTTTGGGCCGTCCGTTGGTATTGTAAATATGACATAAGTTATCGTGAACTTCAGGAAATGCTCGCTGAACGTGGAGTGAATGTTGATCACACTATAATTTATCGCTGGGTTCAGCGTTATGCTCCTGAAATGGAAAAATGTTTACGCTGTTATTGGCGTAACCCTACAGATCTGAGCGCATGGCATATTGATGAAACTTATGTAAAAGTAAATGGGCGATGGGCTTCTCTGTATCGCGCAGTTGACCAACGTGGCCACACTCTTGATTTCTATCTTTCTGCTAAACGAAATACCTATTAAGCTTATTGTTTTCTTGGTAAGAGTTTGAATCATTTCAAAAAATGGAAGATTCCAAGAGTCATAAACACTGACAAGGCTCCTACCTATGGCCGTGCTTTGTCGCGCTTAAAACAGCAAGGAAAGTGTCCTGAAGACCTTGAGCATCGACAGATTAAATACAAGAATAACATGATTGAATGTGATCATGGCAAGCTCAAACGGATCATCAAGGCTACGTTGGGATTCAAGTCTATGAAAACGGCTTATGCCACAATTAAAGGTATTGAGGTCATGCGTGCCTTGCGTAAAGGACAAGCTTCATTATTTTATAACGGTAATTTTCTAGAAGAAGTGTGGCTAGTAAATAGAGTTTTTGGAATTTAAACCTGATTAACCAAGCAAACTACAATTCAATTTCCTATTTGCAACAGTGCCAAAAAAAACCAGTCAGCGGATATTCATACCAAGGAGTGACATCATGTCGAAGCAAGTTAAAATCTTGAAAAAGAAGATCAAAGCACGTCTTGAAAAGATTTCAAAACACAAAAACAAGTTAAATAAGCTTACAAAGCAGCTTAAAAAACAGAAGTAATAGCGAGGATGAGCCTCACTAGCAAGTAAAAAAACTGAATTTTCTCACAGGAAATTCAGTTTTTTTCATTAATTATTGTCTAACTTTTGAGGGGCAGATCAGGCTGGGTATTTCTTATTGCCTCTAGTTTTAAATCAGACAGGGAGGTGCGTCAAAAATACGAATTAAAGTCCCTGCAAGGCCCTAAATCTATACCAGTTCGGAAATGATCTCTATCAACACTGCATCTGCTTGCGAGGTATTTCTGACAGCAGAAATTTCATTTTTAACTTTAGTAAGAGATTTCCCTGTTTCTTTAAAAGAAAAAACGGTTTTATTTCCTGTAAGAATTAGAGGGGTAAGATTCGAAACTTCGCCTATTTTTAAGAATAGCTCTGCCACTCTGACTTGATGGGCATAAATGGATCGTAACTTTTGGGTAATTTCTAGAGCAAGATGTTTATTCATAAATATAACCATTAAATTTATTAGACTTTTGAACATTTTAATTCTTGTAAATCTAATCTTAACAGAACTAGTCTAAATGAGTAAAATTTGTGCGATAATGCACTTAAAAAACTGCTTATTGCTCATAGCGCAAGGATTTCAGCTTTAAACAGGATAGAGTTCATAAATTTAGAGATATTACAGAAATATGAAAGTTCAATTCTGTTCACTTTAGAAGAAGTTCCAAAAATAATAGATCGTACCAAAGCTGCAAGGCATGACAGGAGCTATACCAAGCGAACCAATACGAAAAACCCGGGCGGAATACCGGGTTTTTTTATTACCAAAATTAATTTTGTATAATCCAGATTATATTAATTTTAAATAATATATAAAATTAAATACTTTCCAAAATTTTTACAATTGCTTCACGTAAATTAGGCTGTTTTTTACGGCTATTTAAATTAGCTTTAAACGTTTCTAAGTTAATTTGGCTTAAATCCAGTTTCATTATTGATTCTTCTAGCTTACTTTTTATTATATGAGATTTCTTTAAAGAATCCTCAAGTTCGTTGACTGATTTATTATTAACTTCTATACCTAGTTTGGCTGTATGAATGGCACTCTGTAGAGCCACATCTTTAAAAGATAGTTCAATACAATGATCTTGAATTCGAACTAGGTTATGGCCCACCAAAAAAGAAATTTTAGTGTCTGAGGTACTTATTGGAGACAATTTAATAAAGTTATTACTTTTTTTGTAAGTCTTATTTTTTTCAGTGTCAATTTTAGAATTCCAACCTTTGATGGCCAAAAAATTATCAAGATCAATAAAAACTAAACTATGTATCGATTTTTCAATATTACTAGCTAAACTATTTAGATTGGCATTAATATTAAATAACTCATTTTTCAATTGATTTCTACGTGCTTCATTACTATTAAGCGGATGTGATTTAGTCATAAATGGTAGTAAATGTTCTTCTAAAGCATTCATTTAAAATAGCCTCATTAGTTAATATAAAGTTTGATTAGTAATAATTGTATATTTTCTATACTTCAACAAAGTTTTCCTAAATTAAAGAAGTATTCATAGCTTTCTAACATTAAATCAAGAAGAAAACTTTTAATTAAATTTTTATTAACCGGCTAAATTTCTGAAAATATGTTTCAGGCTTTCTAACATTTTTTCAATTTTTAGCGGTGTCAATCCTGCAAAAGATTTTTCTAGAATGATAAGACTGATATCGTTAATTTTTTGCGTCATTTGTTGTCCTTTATCGGTTAATACAACTCGTGTAATTCGACCATCATTTTCACAACAATAAGTATCAACCAACCCTTCCTTTTTTAAACGGTAAATAATTTTTGTGGTAGTGGACATCTTACAAATAGTTATGTCAGATAAATCAGATATACTGGCGTGAGGTTTGGATTTTAAAGCCAGTAAAAGACGACGACTAGAATTATTTAAACCATATTTTTTTAAAGCGTGATCAAAATTCTGCCTATATTGAGAATGTACTTGAGTGATCCAATGATATGGAGAGTTTTCTAAGTTAAAATCTGCTGCTGCAGACAAAAACTTATTATATTTTCTTGACACAACCGCTACTCCATAACCAATCGCTTTTTAAAAAATTATGTAATTTATTCAGTAATCTATTAAATTCCTAAGAGGACTTATTGTGCCCCCAAATCCTGTATAAAGTTAATTTTCTAATTTCTCATTCGCTTCTATAAGCCTGTTTTATAATGAAAAATTAGAAAGCTAAATTTTCACTGGAGTTAAAATTTGTGTTTATTTATTGTTTTTATGTAAGTGAATTAAACACTTTAAAGGGTAAATGATCTATTACCAAAAATGCCAATTTACTCAATAATTTTTTTTAAAATACCTTCCATTTACCATTATTTAATGCTTTAAAAAAAACTCTGAAATTTAGTTTTACTTTATTAAAATGAGATTCAGTTAAAAAATAAATTTTATTTATAATATATAATTATATATAAGTTATTGTATATTATAAATATTAATTAAAGATTAAAATTCATATTATAAAAATCTAATCCTTAAAAATAGATGATAAATCATATATTTTTAAGGTAAAAGAGTAGACATTTTATATAGACCAGCCCGATATAATTACTTTTAACTGAGCTTTTCTTACTGAGCCTTAATCTTGCTGTCCAAATTTTCAGTTAGGCTCATCAATCCAATACCATAACCTTGGGAAATCATGCCTAAAATATTGAAGGCTTCAAAACCCGATATAATTACGTTTACTGACCACGTAAATTATCCTGATGTAGCAACAGATTCTTGATAAGTTTAGATTCAAATTATGACAGATATCAGTCATCTGGTTTTATTGCCAAAACTCGTCGGTTATCTACGTTAAAATGCACCCTATATTCGTCTCAGCATCGTGCCAATTGAGATCAGTACACCTGCATTAATGGCAGAAGGGGGAAATCATCTTAATATTGGTTTTCTGCTTCAATTAGAAGCAGGTTTTTATCAGCCAACCCTTTTTCGACAGGAATATACCGTGATTGCCAGTCCCCCATCCACGGCTATTAGGGACTACTCTTATACACCGATGCAATTGCAACGATTCCAGTTTATTTGAGTAAATTCCTGGAAGCTCGAGGTGAGATTAAAGTTTTGGCTTCTCCCTATTCTTTTCCCGGATATAGCGTGAAGCAACATTGGCATGCTCGCTGCCCTAATAATCCAAATAATCAATGGCTCCGGAAAATCTGTTTGGAATTATTTTCAGAATTTTGCGAAAAATAGCTCAGTTTAATAAGGGGTGCTGAAAAAATGCTGGCGCTATAAATTTTTTAAAATCTAATCCCAAAAGATGCAATATAAACACCTGATCTTAAATTAGGCCTCATCCAGATATTCTGATCTTGGAAATATCTCCTGTTCCCAAGACCAGAAAATAATGCTTTATTTCACTGTTCGTTTATTTAACTGATTAAATTCTATTTATGGATATTAAGGACGGGATAAATCTGTTTCTGTTGGATTTTTTACCATTACTTGAGATGCTTGAAGATTCAATTTGTCACTCTTCATAAAAAATGTACAAAAGATCGCAAAGATCGCCATACCCATAATGTAATTGATAATCAAATGAGGACTGCCCTCACCTACACTTAAAAGCTTAGTTGCAATTAGGGGAGCTAACCCTCCACCAATGACTCCAGCAAATTGCACAGAAATTGAAATGCCGCTATATCGAATTTCGGTCGGGAATTGTCGGGCGAATAACTGGGATTGTGGTGCATACATCAGCGGGAAAACCACACCAATGCCTAATACGATTGCAGTCCAGACCAATAGTGGATCTTTGGTATCCAACATACTGAAAAATGGATAGCAATAAAGTGAAAGTATCACCAGACCAAACATAAACATGTTTCTTTGACCCACCTTATCGGACAGGTGCCCAAATAAAGGCGTCATAATCATGATCAAGCCACCACCGCAAATAGTTGCAAATAAAATGTCCTGACGGGGAATCCCCAGTTTTGTAGTGGTATAGGCGAGTGCAAAGGTGGAAGCAATATAGAACCATGCATTCTCAGCAGCACGTGCAAAAATAATGGTTAAAAGCTCTCGAGGATGATTTTTGAAAACTTGCAAAGCCGGAACTTTAATTTCTTGTGCCTGGTCTTTAACTTTTTCAAAATCTGGGGATTCAGGTACTTTGACCCGTATATACCAGCCCACCCCTAAAAGTACAATGCTTGCAAGGAATGGAATTCGCCACCCCCAACTAAATAGGCTGGCTTCTGGCAACATAGACACTAGCCCCAGAGCGATCGATGCCAGCATCAGCCCGCCACCCGCACTTGCCTGAGGTAAACTGCCCCAAAATCCTTTGCCTCCTTCGGGTGCATGTTCAACTGCCATTAAAACAGCACCACCCCATTCTCCTCCCATGGCCATACCCTGTATAAAGCGCAGTATGACCAGACAGACCGTAGCCCAATAGCCAATACTTTCATAAGTCGGCAATAAACCAATGAGAACGGTGGGGATACCCATCATAATTAGAGTCGTCAATAACATGGCTTTACGGCCAATTTTGTCTCCAAAATGACCAAACACAATTCCGCCCAAAGGCCGGCCAATAAATCCCACTGCATAAGTCGCAAATGCAGCCATTACACCCATCAAGGGATCGAGGTTAGGAAAGAAGAGTTTATTGAAAATTAGTGCGGCAGCTGCACCATAAATAAAAAAATCGTACCATTCAATGGTGGTGCCCACCATACTGGATATACCAGCCAAACGGTGGGAAGACTTTTTGGCTTGAGACTGTGATTGTTGTACGGGTTGCATATATCCCTCTTGTATTTTTGAGCAGTGTCATCCGTGACCCACTTCGTTATTTAAAATAAATTCCGATTATTTATAACAAAGCGAATCTATCCGTTGCTTAGTCCAGACCGGCCAGAGCTTTTCCAGCGTTTTTTCAAATTCTGCATTCTCGGTTCGCCACTGTGGGTTCTTGTCTTTATCAATAATCAGCGCACGAACCCCCTCAATAAAATCGCCCTGCTCTAACCAGACGTCCTGTAAGTCGCGTTCAAGCTGCATGCATTTTTCCAGCGATAGGTTTTGCCCCACCTGCTGTAACTTCAAACTGGTTTGTTTCGCCATGACCGGACGTTGTTGCAAGGTGGCCAAGGTTGTGTCTGCCCAAGCTTGATTGGCAACCTCCTTTTCATGCGCCAGACTGTGTTCAATTTCATCCAGATTTTGATAAGCAAAATGCTGGTTAATCAAGTCTGCACGTTTTTGTAATTCGCTTTCTGCCGGATCGGTGATAAAAGTGCTGATAATATTTCTGATTTCAATATTGGTTAAAATAGGTGCATCAGCTAAGCTAGCCTGTAATTCAGCAAAACGTTCACTTGGGACATGATAATCGACCAGATCCAAATGAAGCGCATCACTGCTGCTGATCTGCTCACCGGTCAATGCCATATAGACACCGACTTCATCCAGTCGGGACAAAAAATAGGTCGCTCCAACATCCGGGAAAAATCCAATCGCAGTTTCGGGCATGGCAAAACGTGATTTTTCACTGGCAACCTTGATATGACAGGCCTGAGCCAATCCAAAGCCTCCACCCAGTACATAGCCATCCATCATCACGATCACGGCCTTTGGAAAATTACGCAAGGTGCTCAGCATCTTATATTCAGTGGCAAAAAAATCCTGATATTGGGTATTGCCGGCCTGATAGCTGTCATACAGATAGCGGATATCTCCTCCAGCACAGAACGCCTTGGGACTGTTGGAATTAATCAAGATGGCTTGCACTTCTGGCTCATGGCGCCACTGATCGAGTTGCGCCTGAATGCCTTGGATCATCGGCAGGGTTAAGGCATTTAAATGGCTGGTGCGGTCCAGGCTGATGATGCCCAGACCTCCTGTGACCCGAATCGCTAAATTATTTTCATCACTCATTCTTTTTGTTCCTATCATGAATTTCTTATTAATGGGTAAATTTGGCTGGGCGTTTTTCCACAAAGGCCAGCATGCCTTCCTTTTGATCGGAACCTGCAAAAATGGAATGGAACACCCGGCGTTCAAAGCGCAGGCCTTCAGCCAGGCTCACTTCAAAGGCCCGATTAATTGATTCTTTAATCATCATCACGGCAGTAAGCGACTTTTCAGCAATTTTTTCGGCAGCTTGCAGGGTTTGCTCCAGTAATTCTTCCTTAGCAAATACCCGAGCCACCAAACCATTTTGTTCCGCTTCCTGCGCCCCCATCTGCCGTGCAGTCAGGCACATTTCCATGGCTTTGGCCTTACCAATCGCCAAGGTTAAACGCTGGGTACCACCAATGCCGGGTAACACGCCTAAGGTCACTTCAGGTAGACCAAATTTTGCATTATCAGCGCAGTAAATAAAGTCGCACATCAATGCCAGCTCACAACCACCACCCAAGGCATAGCCACTCACTGCGGCAATTAAAGGTTTACGGCGCTGAGCAATTCGATCGGCCAGACTGAAAAAATCATCCAGATAGATTTGTGGAAAATTCAGATCGGCCATTTCTTTAATATCGGCACCGGCAGCAAAAGCTTTTTCCGAACCGGTAATCACAATACAGCCAATTGCCGGATCTTTTTCCAGCTGATCCAGTGCCTGATTCATTTCAACAATCAGCTGGTTATTCAGTGCATTTAATGCTTGCGGACGGTTTAAAGTAATCACCCCGACGCCGTTACGTTGTTCTAATAAAATCATTTGCCACTGCATGAAATAAGTCCTTTTAAAATTAGAGGCTGCGTGCAATCACCAGGCGCTGAATATCACTGGTGCCTTCATAAATCTGACAAATACGCGCATCGCGATAAATCCGTTCAATCGGGAAATCTTTGAGATAACCGTAGCCGCCAAAAATCTGCAGTGCTTTGGAACAGACGCGTTCCGCCATTTCCGAAGCAAAGAGCTTGGCCATAGAGGCTTCGGTTAAACAGGCTTCACCGGCTTCTTTTTTGCGTGCTGCAAAATGCACCAGTTGTCGTGCCGCTTCAATTTCAGTCGCCATACTGGCCAGCCTGAAGGAAATTGCCTGCTGTTCAAAAATCGGTTTACCAAAGGCCACACGATCATGCGCATATTTGGTGGCTTCTTCTAAAGCAGCCCGTGCCAGCCCCACCGCTTGTGCGGCAATGCCGATCCGCCCACCTTCCAGATTGGCTAGGGCAATTTTTAAACCTTCGCCTTCTGCACCAAGTCTTAAACTTTCATGAATGCGGACATCGGTTAAGGCAATCTGACAGGTATCCGAAGCATGCAGGCCCAGTTTTTCTTCCACCCGGATCACTTCATAACCGAGCGTATCGCGCGGCACTAAAAATGCACTCATACCTTTTTTGCCCGCGCCTGGATCAGTCACGGCAAACACAATAATCATCCCGGCATTATGTCCAGAGGTAATGAACTGTTTGGCGCCATTCAGAATGTAGTGATCGCCGTCCTTGACCGCCCGAGTTTTAATCGCGGCAGCATCCGATCCGGTATGCGGTTCGGTTAAAGCAAAGGCACCAATCATTTCACCTTGCGCTAAAGGCTTTAAAAATTGCTGCTTTTGTTGTTCAGTGCCGAACTTGAAAATCGGCACACAACCCACCGAGTTATGTACGCTCATAATCGCGGATGTTGCACCATCGGCCGCGGCGACTTCTTCTAAGGCCAGAACATAAGCCAGCGTGCCTGTGCCCGAGCCGCCCCATTCCTCGGGAATCAGCATGCCGAGAAAACCCAGCTCTCCCATTTGGGCCAAGGCCTGTTTAGGAAAGATACCTTTTTGATCCCACTCGCCGGCAAAGGGTTTAATCTGTTCCTGGGCGAAGCTTTTGGCCATATCCTGAATTAGTTTTTGCTCTTCCGTTAATTGCATCGATGCTTCCTTCAATCTCTTTATTTAATCTTCTTATTCAATCTGTTGAATTTATTGAGTTATGCAGTTTTGGATTGCTGCTTGTTGATTTCCTGATTCCGGAGTAAAAAACGTTGAATTTTACCGCTTGGGGTTTTCGGCAATTCGGTCACGAATTCAATCAGGCGCGGATAGGCATGTGCAGACAAACGCTTTTTCACAAATTGACCCAGCTCTTCTTCCAGATGGGTCGAAGCTGCAAAATTATTCGCCAGAATCACAAAGGCTTTAATCACTTCAGTACGCTCGGGGTCAGGTACACCAATCACCGCAGCTTCAATCACGGCATCATGTTCCAGCAAGGCACTTTCTACATCAAATGGGCCGACCCGATAGCCTGACGTTGTAATGACATCGTCACTGCGTCCGACAAAACTCATACTGCCATCAGTATGAATTTCCGCGGTATCACCGGTTAAATAGTAGTGGCCGACAAAGGGAGATTTACGGCTTTCTTCATAGCCAGAGAACCACATCATCGGTGACTGACTGATATCGACCGCCAGGATGCCCGGGACGTCAGCCGTTAATTCATGCCCCTGTTCATCGACAACGGCAATCCGGTAACCCGGGCTGGCAAAGCCTGCCGAACCTGAACGGACCGGATGTTCCAGAGCATGATGATTGCACACCACCATCCCGACTTCAGTTTGGCCATAGTGGTCATAAATAGGTGCATCAAGGACGTCTTTAAACCAGCGGATCACTTCCGGATTTAATGGTTCTCCGGCACTACTAACCACGCGTAATTTACCGCGCAGTTTTGCCATTTGAGCAGGGTCAGCTGCCATCATCATGCGGTAAGCGGTCGGTGCACCAGCCAGATTGGTAATGCCATATTCCTTAACAATTTCGCAGACACTTTCCGCATTAAAACCACCTTCATAAAATAAGGTCGAGTGTCCAAGCATTAAGGGGCCAGTAATCGCGTAATACAAACCGTAGGCCCAGCCGGGATCGGCAATATTCCAGAAAGCATCTTCAGGAGTCAGACCAATGGCATTTTGCATATAGCTTGCAAAAGCAATCAGCGCTTTTAACGGGACTTTAAGTGGTTTCGCTGGTCCAGTGGTGCCCGAGGTAAACATCAATAAAAATGGATCATCAACATTCAGGATCTCCAGCTCACAAGCTTCAGCCTGACGGTTTAATACCGTCCAGAAGCTGAGGTCGTGCGGATAGTGTTCTGCCTGGGTTTCGGCATGTACCGTCACAATCGTCGGGCAGTTGCTAATCTCGGATAATTTGTCCCGATTCGCCAGATCAGTCACCACCAGCTTGCTTTGCGCCAGCTGAATGCGATGCTCGATGGCTTTGGGACCAAAGGCCGTAAATAAAGGTTGATAGACTGCACCAATGCGCCAAGTTGCCAAAATGGTAATGATCAGCTCTGGGGTACGCGGTAATAATCCGGAAACACGATCACCTTTACCAATGCCTTGAGACTTAAGAAAATTGGCAAACTGGCTAGAATATTTTTTGAGCTCGGCAAAGCTATATTGTTCTTTACGGCCATCTTTACCATGCCAGTACAAGGCAATGGCATCGGAATTGGCATGACGGTCACAACATTCATAACAGGCATTCACTGCCTGTATGGAACCGGAGAGATACTGGCTTGCAATCGTATTTAAATCAAAGTCTTGAACCGTTGTTTGATAATCTAACATGTTAAACCTCAGCCTGAATTTATCGTTATTACTGACAAGGTGTAATTATTGAAGCGAATCCTTGCTCCATCTGAATATTTTAGGTTTTAAGCAGGTGGTGTGGTGTATTGATGCATGATGCTGGAGAAGTCCAGATGGGCATCTCCTTCCTGACAGAGCTGTTGATAGAGTTTTTGTACCATGCTGCCGAGTACCACCGGTTGATCCACCTGTTGCGCAGCATCGACAGCCAGGCCCAAATCCTTGAGCATCAGTTGTGCGGCAAAACCGTCGGTATAACCCCGCGATGACGGCGCATTGGCACAAATATCGGGCCAGGGATTATAAATTTCAGAACTCCAGCAACGTCCGGTGGAACTATTGATCACCCCAGCCAAGGCCTGCGGATCGATTCCCAGTTTGGCACCGAGTGCCATCCCTTCTGCAACGGCAGTCATGGAAATGCCCAGAATCAGGTTATTACAGATTTTTGCCACCTGTCCTGTTCCCACCGCACCACAATGCACCAGATTTTTACCCATACAGCTGAGGACCGGTTTGACTGCATCAAAGGTCGCTGCATCTGCGCCGACCATAAAGGTTAAAGTGCCATCTTTGGCGCCCAAAGTTCCGCCTGATACCGGTGCATCACAGACCCGAATCTGTTTAGCCTGCGCTGCTGTGGCAATGTCCTGAATGCTTTGCGGGTCAATGGTACTGCTATCAATACACAAACTGCCCGCCTGAAGTACCTCCAGAATACCGTGTTCACCGAGATAAACTTCACGTACATGCTTGGCTGCAGGCAACATGCTGACCACGACCTCTGCCTGCTTGGCGGCAGCTTGTGGACTGTCGCAGACGATACCGCCTGCTTCTGCAAAATGCTCTAAAGCCACTGCACTCAAGTCATAACCAAAAACCTGATGGCCCGACTTGAGCAGGTTCTGTGCCATGGAGCCGCCCATGTTGCCTAAACCAATAAATGCAATCTTCATGCGGATGCTCCTTAACGCAGACTGATCGTGGTATTCACACCTGTGGTTTCCTGATCATCCTCAAACCAGCGACTGGTAATGGTTTTGGTCTGGGTATAGAACTGCACCGCCTGTTTGCCATAAGGTCCTAGATCACCGAGCTTTGAACCACGCGAACCGGTAAAGCTGAAGAAAGGCACAGGTACAGGAATTGGAATGTTAATACCGACCTGCCCAATATCAATCTGGTGCTGGAAGGTGCGTGCCGTATTGCCATTTTGGGTAAAGAGTCCAACGCCGTTACCAAATGGATTGGCATTAATCAGTGCAATGGCTTGTTCTAAAGTGTCGACATGCATAATGGCCAGTACTGGACCAAATACTTCTTCTTGATAAATGCGCATATCGGTCGTGACCTGATTAAAAATCGTTGGTCCGACAAAATTGCCTTTTTCATAGTCCGGGACTTGTACATCACGGCCATCTAGCAGTAATTCAGCACCCTGTTCAACACCACTATTAATCAGATCAATCACGCGGGCTTTGGCACGGGTTGAAATCACTGGTCCGACATCGGTATTCGGTTCATGGCCTGCATTGACCTTTAAGGTTTTGGTTTTATTGACCAGTTCATCGACCCAGTGCTTGGTCTCACCAACCATCACGGCCACTGAAAGTGCCATACAACGCTGACCGGCTGCGCCAAAGGCTGCACCGACTAAAGCATTTAAAGTCTGTTCTTTATTGGCATCCGGCATCACCACGACATGGTTTTTGGCGCCCATCATCGACTGTACACGCTTACCATGTTGGCCAGCCAGGTTATAGACATGCGTACCGACCGCGGTCGAGCCGACAAAAGAAATCGCTTTGATATCACGATGGGTACATAGCAGATCAACCACTTCTTTACCGCCATGCACCACATTCAGTACACCTGCAGGTACGCCTGCCTGAATCGCCAGTTCAACCAGCATCATGGTCGATAGCGGATCTTGTTCCGAAGGTTTTAAGACAAAAGTATTGCCGCAGACAATCGCCATCGGGAACATCCACAGTGGAATCATCGCAGGGAAGTTAAACGGGGTAATTCCGGCACAGACACCTAGCGGCTGCTGCAAGGTATAGGTATCGACACCGCGTGCCACACCTTCAATATACTCACCCATTTGTAGTGAACCGATCGAACAGGCATGCTCCACCACTTCTAAACCACGCTGGATATCACCTTCGGCATCGGCCAGGGTTTTGCCCTGTTCCGCCGTTAATACTTGGGCAATACTTTTTAAGTTAGTACGAATCAGATCCTGCAGTTTCAGCATAATCCGCATACGTGCCTGAATCGGAGTCTGGCACCAGCTGGCAAAGGCATTTTGTGCGGCAGCAATCGCGGCATTGACTTCTTCTGCGGTAGCAAAGGGTACCTGACCCAAGACTTCCTGAGTGGCAGGATTGATAATATCTTGCCAATGGCTGGTTTTTGATTCGACAAATTCACCATTAATGAGAAGTTTTGCGGTGGTGAATCCGGTACTTTGCTGTGGATGAGAAATGGCGTTCATGGTCGCTCCGTGCTGGTTTGTTATTGTCGTTGTATCTGCCTTTACTGGCTTTATTCGGCGTATTATTTTTACGCTGTTTCTGCAGACTAACAAAGAACACTTTGACCACCAATAGAAATTGGTGCACGATGATTGTGCAAATTTGCACAGGCATTTAACAGGATGTTAAATAAAAAATGAAAGTAGATTGGGATCATTTACGCTTTTTTTTAGTTTTGGCGCGTGCTAAAACGCTCACCAACGCAGCCCGCTTGATTGGTGTTGAACACAGTACTGTGGCACGGCGGATTCAAGCTCTAGAAAATACTCTCGGTACGCAACTGTTTAAACGCGAAGCGACAGGTTATGAGCTGACATCGGAAGGCTTGGCATTAGTACCGCGTGTAGAGCAAATGGAACAGTCGTTTATCCAGATTGACAAACGTCATGATCCCTTACACGGTCGGGTAAGGATTGGTGCGCCGGAAGGCTTTGGAACTGCATTTTTAGCGCGGTTATTGGCCGAGTTTTCTCAGCATTATCCCTCCTTAACCATTGATTTAATTCCTGTTCCGAAAACCATTAAATTGTCACATCGTGAAGCCGATATTGTGATCGCGATTGACCGGCCCAAATCTGGACCCTATATCATTACCCGTCTCTCGAATTACTGTTTAAAGCTGTATGGCAGTAAAAAGTATTTACAACAAAATCCCCCAATTAAACGGGTAGAAGATTTAACTCAGCACCGTTTTGTCGATTATATTGATGATCTGGTTTATAGCTCAGCGCTGTATTCGCTGGAACGCTTACCCCTGCAATTGACTGCCTGTTTTCGCAGTAACAGTATTCTGGCCCAGCAAATTGCGGTCAGTGCGGGTGCCGGACTGGCGATTTTGCCGCGATTTATTACCCAGGATAAACCTGAACTTGAAGAGGTACTCAGTGAGCAGGTAAATTTTGCACACACTTTCTGGATGCTAACCTTGGTTGATTTACAACATGAACCCCGGATTAAACTGGTCTGGGATTTTTTGCGTAAACAGGCAGATATTCAGCAAGCGGTGTTAATGGGCAGATAAATCATTTCTTGATCTTTAGATGACTTTTTTCTTTGTAACTTGATTTAATCTGTATTGAGTTGAATCAACTTAAGCCATAACGTATCGATACAGCAAATAAACCTATAAGAACATTTTTCAAGCTGTGTACTTGCTAAATTAACAGCCGATGACTTCAATAATTTTTAGGAAAATACAGGAAAATAATATGAAAGTACTGATTGTTCTGACTTCACATGACACGCTTGGTAATACCGGTAAGAAAACCGGCTTCTGGCTGGAAGAGCTGGCTGCGCCTTATTATGCGTTTATCGATGCCGGTGCAGAAGTTACATTAGTCTCTCCTAAAGGGGGGCAGCCGCCGTTAGACCCGAAAAGTAATGAAAAAGATGCCCAAACTGAAACCACTCATCGTTTCAAAGCGGATGCATCTGCCATGCAAGCGTTGGCGAATACCCAGAAACTAAGTGAAATTTCTATTGCCGATTTTGATGCAGTATTTTATCCGGGCGGTCATGGCCCGTTATGGGATCTAGCCGAAGACCAGAACTCGATTTCCTTAATCGAACAGGCTTTGCAGGCAGATAAACCTGTGGCATTGGTCTGTCATGCGCCTGGCGTACTACGTCATGTGAAAGGCAGTGATGAGCAACCAATTGTAAGAGGCAAATCAGTCACAGGCTTTAGCAATACGGAAGAAAGTGCTGTAGGCCTGACCGAAATTGTTCCCTTTTTGGTCGAAGACATGCTCAAAGAAAATGGTGGACAATATTCCAAGGGCGAGGATTGGCAGGTTTATGTACAGCAAGATGGTTTACTGATTACGGGACAAAACCCGGCGTCTTCTGCTGCTACAGCAGAAGCCCTGTTAAAATCACTAAAATAAGCAGATATGAGTATAGAAAGATTAACGTACAAGTATTGATTCACTACATAAACTCAGTGAATCCTGAGTTTATGTAGCTGTTATGCGGGCATTTCAGTTATGCAAACGAAATTTGAGCCTAAAACATTAAGATGCCTTTATGATCATAGATACAGGCTTAGGAAGATGATGCATGGTGTCTATTGCCGTTAAAAAAGTGAAAGCCGTTCTACGCTGAAATCTGAACTTAAAATATGTAATCAAAATCTCAATAAAAGAAGAATCTACATCAAGCACGTAGTTGGCAATCTGAAAATCTTCAACATCCTTGCATTCATTAGAATAGAGAAGAAAGAATCGGTTTGAGATTTAATTTATGGCTAGAATTTAGAATCTCGAATTGAGTAAAATTGATCTTTTATCGAGATTATTTTTTACATCCTATTTCATTTTTTAGCTATCGTTTTACTTAAAACCTAAATTAGATATCAGGTTTTAAAGAAAAAAATTAACTATTAAAGTTAATGGTTTGATTAAAGCAATGAGAAATTAAAAAGCAAGAAATTACCCCCCGCAAATGATAGATTAAATTTAGCTATAAGAAGACCTCTGCAAAAATTTGATAGAACTATCAAAATATTAGTAGAGGTCTAAATGCCGAAGATAATTTAATCTCTCATTAAGCATAGGTATAAGCACTTGGCTAAAGCTTTAAGATGATGATCATCTCTTAACTTTTTACAGCAAAACTTCCTTATATTTTTCTTTCGTTTGAATAAAATCAAAATTTAAAGGTATAGCTCGTAATGATACGGTCTTCTACAAAATCTGTTCCAGGAGTATCTCCTGCGCCATATTTAATATCCGCACGAATGTGTCTCCATTCCAGACCTAAACCTTTTAGTTTTCCTTCAGGAATGGTGTAATTTACAATCACGTTCTTTTCAGTTTCCTTGTTGTCTTTAAAGCCTGGGCGGTATATTTCACTGCCGTTTAAATAGCGCAGGCCTAATTTCAGACCTGGCACACCCGCATTTTTAAAGTCATAGCTGTATAGCGCATGCCATGTCAACTCTTTCGGTTTATAAAATGCCAAGGTTGACCAAGTTTGCAAATAAGCTTGCGGTACATAACCCGCCAATAAAGGAATCGCATCGTCTCCCATATTTTTTTGTATACCGGCAGTTAATGAGTTGCCCCCATTTTGAACTGTCGCCTGCAATCCTGCGGACTGCGCATCAATACTGCCGAAATAAGCATCGCCATCTTCTGTATAGTTAAAATAGCGGGCATCCACTTTTAGTTTGGTCGTATTGATCTGCTCTGAATAAGCGGCATTCACATAGTGCTGCTTGTAAATATCTTCCAGCTGGCCAAACCAATACGATCCTGACACTTTTGGCGTGAAATTATAATCTAGCCCAATAAAATTCATTCCGTCACTTTCTTTATTCGGATCTTTATTACCGCCCAGACTCATTTTTCTAAATTCATCGTCGTCACGAGCATTAATATGCGTAAAGCGTCCTGCAGAGACTTTTAAATTTTTAATTTCTTTACTTTCCAGCATTGCACCTGCAAAGGTGGTGACCAACTGACGGGAATCATCAATAAATAGCACAGGCGTTTTAGGCAATAATTCACCGACTTTGAGTTCAGTATTCTGGTATTTCAACTTTAAGGTCGCGCCCAGTTTTAAATAATCCCGTTCCTGACGATTTTCGGCCTGATCATACTTAAAGACTGTATCTAAACGCTCTTCATTATGATCATTCAATCTCACCGCATATTGAAACCCTAGGTCTAAACCAAACTGAAGTGGCGTATCGCTATAGCCGGATTCAAAGCGGCCACTGATACCTTGAGACCAGCTGCCTAAATCCTGATTTGTTCCTTCAAAGTCACGTTCAACATAAAAATTTCTGAGGTAAACAGACTTTTGACTGTCCTCGAAAAAATTGGCATGCGCTGCATTCAACCCTGCAATACTAAAAAATGAAAATAGCACTGCTTTTTGAGCAGTACGTTTTGAAGATAAGTTATACATGGAAATCCTTTCCTACATCCGTATTGTTTTCTCATCCACTATGCAAACATCATTATCTGCCTGTTTGATCTGAATGCTGATTTACCCCGATAGAAACTTTTTAATATTAAAATTTAAGATAATTTCAGAACTAAAAAGGAAAATTAGGATACCTTATATTATTGAATTGTTAATGTAATTTTCCATATCTAATTAAGTATATAATCATACCTTTTTTATCATTTTAAAATAGTTTGAGAGGATTAAAGAAAAAATGGCATTGAATTTCCATAGATTATTCAATCGACTTATATATTGTCCATATCAAGATCAATATTTTCATTTTTAAACACCTCTTGAATACAATCTAAAATTTTTGGAATGTAACTACTTTGATCCATATTACGCACAGATAAAGAGATTGGGCTGTGGGCTTCCAAATCCAGAATCGGAATATAAGCTAAATTTTTCATACCAATATCACTGGCGGTTTCTGGAATCACGCAAATACCTTCTCCTGAAGAAACCAAGCCAAGTGCCATATGAATTTCACGTACTTCTATCAGTTTTTTGGGTACTAAACCTAATTCTGTGAATATGCTTTGTACTGCCGTAGCAAAATTGGGTTTTGGGGTTTTGGGATAGGAAAAAATAGCTTCATCCAAAATTTGTGACAGATAAATACCAGATTCAATAAATTCGGCTAGATGATGATTCTTATGAATGGCAAGCAATAAACGTTCTTTTCTGAGCAGTAGGCGCTTAATAGACGGATCTATGAGTCGAAGCCGGCCAAAACCTAGATCTATTTTTCCAGCTTTGAGTGCTTCAATTTGATCACATGTACCGTATTCAATTAATTCAACAGACATATCCGGATTACGCTGTCTAAACAAATAAATAATTTGTGGCAGCAACGCATAAAGCAAAGAACTGACATAACCAATGCGGACGGTCTGATCCACTGCATTGATCCGTTGCGCCATAGAAGTTGCTTGTGCGGTATGGGCTAAAATTTGAACAGCATGTTCATAAAAAAACTGTCCTGCTTCAGTCATTTTAATGGGCCGAGAACCACGTTCAAATAAAGTAATGCCTAATTTTTCTTCTAACTTTTGAATTTGTCGGCTTAACGGTGGCTGTGCGATGCATAATTTATCTGCAGCTTTGGTAATGCTCTGCTCTTCTACCACCGTAACAAAATAACGTAAATGTTTTAGTTCCATATTTTAATATTCCTTTTTTGGTATTTAAAAATACCTTTCTAGTCATAGTATAAACAAAAAAAATAATATAGTTTAAAATTATATGTATTTTTCCATTAATATAATTATGTACCAGTCAATAGAAACGATACTCGTCGAAATCCCCACCATCCGCCCGCATAAAATGGCGGTGGCGACAATGCAGACACAAACCTTAGTTTTGGTCAAAATTAGCACCAGTGATGGTTTCATCGGATGGGGCGAAGCGACCACTATTGGTGGTTTAGGTTATGGAGAGGAAAGTCCTGAAAGCATTAAAACCAATATTGAGACATATTTCCGTCCCTTATTGAAATCAATGTACGGGCTAAATATGGCCAAAACCATGCAAACGATAAATAGAAATATTAACGGCAATCGTTTTGCCAAGTGCGCCATACAAACTGCCTTATTAGATATTCAGGCTCAGCGTTCAGGTCTACCGCTGAGTGAAATTTTAGGCGGGCGCTTGCGTGACAGTATTCCGGTACTTTGGGTACTGGCATCCGGCAATACAGACAAAGATATTGCTGAGGCACAGAAAATGATTGAAGTGAAGCGGCATAATATTTTCAAACTGAAAATTGGCTCTCATGCAGTTGAAGCAGATGTTGAACATGTACTCGCCATTAAAGAAGCATTAGGACCCGGTATTTCAATTCGTGTAGACGTCAACCGTGCATGGTCTGAACTGCAAGCAATTAAAGGAATCCAAATGCTGCAAGATGGCGGCGTTGACCTGATTGAACAGCCTTGTGCTATTGATAATATTGATGCCATGCAGCGCCTTACCCGCAGATTTGATATTGCAATCATGGCAGATGAATCCTTAATGGGTCCAAACACTGCTTACCAACTGGCTAAATGCAACGCAGCTTCTGTTTTTGCCGTTAAGGTGGCGCAATCCGGCGGGCTGCTTGAAGGCTGTGAAGTTGGAAAAATTGCCAAACTTGCAGGTATTGATTTATATGGTGGCACCATGCTGGAAGGTCCAGTAGGCACAATAGCTTCCGCACATGTATTTTCAACATTTGACAATTTGGCGTACGGAACTGAGCTGTTCGGCCCACTGCTGCTGACTGAAGAAATTTTAAAAACCCCGCTTCAATACCAAAACTTTAAATTACAAATCCCCCAAAGTGCTGGACTTGGTATTGAGGTGGATGAAAACAAGATTGATCACTTACGTCGTTTGTAATTAAAGGAGCTGTGAATGCTTTTCCAAGTCCGCATGGATGTGCATATCCCTTTGGATCTGCCAAGCGAGCAAGCCAATGAAATCAAAACTGTTGAAAAAGCCTATTCACAGGACTTACAGCGTCAAGGCAAATGGCGCCATATTTGGCGTGTAACAGGACAGTATTCAAACATCAGCATTTTTGATGTAGAAAGTAATGAAGAACTGCACAATATTTTGCAAGGTCTGCCGCTTTATCCCTATATGAATATTGAAGTAATGGCACTTAACCGCCACCCTTCTTCTATTCGTGAAGACGATAGCTGACCTTTAATCATACCCGCAGCCCAAAAAGGTTAGGCTGCGTAAACAAAAAATGTGGTCAATAAATGCCAGCTGAACCTAAGCCTTAAAAATCACAAATAAAACTGCATACTCAAGGAGAAAAAGTATGAACCGTCAAGAGATTGATCAATTAGTAAAACAAATGAATGTAGATACAGCTACAGGGCCAGTTGATGCACGCGTACAGCAAATTGTTGTCCGTTTACTGGGAGATCTATTCCAGGCCATTGAGGATTTGGATATCTCTCAAACTGAACTCTGGAAAGGTTTAGAATATTTTACCGACGCAGGCCAAGCCAATGAACTAGGCCTTTTAGCAGCAGGGCTTGGACTGGAGCACTATTTAGATCTCCGTGCCGATGAAGCGGATGCCAAAGCAGGCATTACTGGCGGTACACCGCGTACCATCGAAGGTCCGCTCTATGTCGCAGGCGCGCCAGAATCTGTTGGTTTTGCGCGAATGGATGACGGGACTGAATCAGACAAAATCGATACTTTATTCATTGAAGGTACAGTTACTGATACTGACGGTAATGTAATTCAAGGCGCTAAAGTTGAAGTCTGGCATGCCAATAGTTTAGGTAATTACTCATTCTTTGATAAATCTCAGTCTGATTTTAATTTACGCCGCACCATTATTGCCGATAATGCCGGCCATTATGTTGCTCAAACCACAATGCCAGTCGGTTATGGCTGTCCTCCAGAAGGCACAACCCAAGCTGTATTAAACAAACTTGGCCGTCATGGCAACCGTCCGTCTCACGTGCATTATTTTGTTTCAGCGCCAGGTTACCGCAAACTGACGACTCAATTTAATATTGAAGGCGATCAATATCTTTGGGATGACTTTGCTTTTGCGACACGCGAAGGTCTGGTCGCCACTGCAACATATGTCAATGATGTAGAAGCAATGGCTAAACGCAATGTAGATAAACCCTTCAAACACATTACCTTTAATGTTGAACTGGTCAAAGAGTCTGCACAGGCACCAACAACAGAAATTGACCGTCGCCGCGTCAGCGCTTAACGCACTTATCTGTGCTGCATAGCATTACTAGTGCCTTGCAGCACTTCAGATTTTTACCGTTAAATTTTCAATTAATTTAACGGTAAAAATTTGCTTATTGCTTATTAAAGGTTTGCAGCATGATTGATAAAAGTACAGCGTCTCTCACCAAAGCGCTCTCCCAGATTAAAGATGGTGCCACCATCATGATTGGTGGTTTTGGTACAGCGGGACAACCGGCTGAACTGATTGACGGTTTAATCGAACTGGGTGTAAAAGACCTGGTCATTGTGAATAACAATGCCGGCAATGGCGATTACGGTTTGGCCAAGCTGCTTAAAACCGGTGCAGTGCGCAAGATCATCTGTTCTTTCCCGCGCCAGTCCGACTCTTATGTATTCGATGAAATCTACCGTGCCGGAAAAATTGAACTGGAACTGGTGCCGCAAGGCAATCTGGCCTGCCGGATTCAGGCTGCAGGCATGGGACTTGGTCCCATCTATACGCCAACCGGTTTTGGAACTTTGCTGGCGGAAGGCAAACCGACCCTGAACTATGAAGGCAAAGACTTTGTACTGGAAAACCCGATCAAGGCCGATTTTGCCTTGATTAAAGCGTATAAAGGCGACCGCTGGGGCAACCTGGTCTACAACAAGTCGGCACGTAACTTTGGCCCGATCATGGCCATGGCCGCCGATGTCACCATTGCGCAGGTTGCAGAAGTGGTGGAACTGGGTGCGCTTGACCCTGAACACATTATTACCCCGGGCATTTTTGTACAGCACGTGGTTGCTGTTGGCACCAAACCCCTTGAGCAATCTGCCTAATTACGTGAGGATTAAAAAATGAGCTATAGCAAACTATCCCGCGATCAAATTGCAGAGCGTGTGGCACAAGACATTCCCGATGGTGCTTATGTCAACCTCGGCATTGGTTTGCCGACCAAGATTTCCAATTACCTGCCAAAAGACAAAGATGTGTTTCTACACTCTGAAAATGGCTTGCTGGCGTTTGGTCCACCCCCGGCTGCTGGCGAAGAGGATCCGGAACTGATCAATGCCGGTAAAGAGTTTGTGACTTTATTACAGGGCGGCGCGTATTTCCATCATGGCGACTCGTTCGCGATGATGCGTGGCGGTCACCTGGATATCGCGGTACTGGGTGCGTTCCAGATTGCTGAAAATGGTGATCTGGCCAACTGGCATACCGGTGCACCGAATGCGATTCCTGCTGTCGGCGGCGCCATGGACCTGGCGGTGGGTGCGAAAAAAGTCTTTATCACCACCGATCATGTGACCAAAAAAGGCGAACCGAAAATTGTCGCGGAACTTAGCTACCCGGCCACCGGCCTGAAATGTGTCGACCGCATTTATACCGACCTGTGCGTGATTGACGTGACCAGTGACGGCATGAAAGTGATTGAAAAAGTCGAAGGTCTGTCATTTGAAGAGTTGCAGGCTTTGACCGGTGCAAAGCTGATTGATGCGACTCAGGGTTAATACGCTTTAAAGAAATTTTAAATCCCCCTGATTTCCCTGAGCCAGGCTTAAGCACTGCTTTAAGCCCAAGTGCAAGAAGGGAGACTTTATGCCCAAGCTCACATCATGTTGAAGCCCGCTCAGTCTCCCTCCTTTTCAGGAGCGATTAAGGGAGCTAAAAGGATTACATAATGAAAAACGCCTATATTATCGATGCCATCCGTACCCCATTCGGCCGTTATGCCGGTGGTCTGGCACCCGTCCGTGCCGATGACCTCGGTGCACTGCCGATTAAAGCCCTGATGCAGCGTAATCCATCGGTTGACTTTGAAAAAGTAGATGATGTGATTTATGGCTGTGCCAACCAGGCCGGTGAAGACAACCGCAATGTCGGCCGTATGTCGGCACTGCTTGCCGGTGTGCCGTATCAGGTGCCTGCAACGACCGTGAACCGTTTATGTGGTTCATCACTGGATGCCATTGCGATGGCAGCGCGTGCCATTAAAGCCGGTGAAGCAGAGCTGATTATTGCCGGCGGTGTAGAATCCATGTCACGCGCACCGCTGGTGATGGGTAAGTCTGAAGGCGCTTATGGCCGCAGCCAGAAACTTGAAGACACCACCATGGGCTGGCGTTTTATCAATCCGAAGCTGAAAGAGATGTATGGCGTAGAAACCATGCCGCAAACCGCGGAAAACGTGGCAGAACAGTTCAACATCAACCGTGCCGATCAGGACCAGTTTGCGCTGGAAAGCCAGAAGCGTACCGCAGCAGCACAGGCGCGCGGTTTCTTCGACCAGGAATGATTCCGGTCAGCATTCCACAACGTAAAGGCGAACCGGTCGTGGTCGCGACCGATGAACATCCGCGTGCCTCGACCACCCTGGAAGCCCTGACTAAACTAAAACCGGTGGTGAAAGCCGACGGTACGGTTACGGCGGGTAATGCATCCGGGATTAACGATGGTGCAGCAGCCCTGCTGATTGCTTCGGATGAGGAGGTAGAAAAATATGGCTTAAAACCGCGGGCCAAGATTATTGGCGCAACGGTGGTGGGTGTAGAACCCCGTATCATGGGCTTTGGCCCTGCGCCTGCAATTAAAAAGCTGCTCAAGCAAACCGGTTTAACGCTGGAGCAAATGGATGTGATTGAACTGAACGAAGCCTTTGCCGCACAAGCCTTGGCGGTGACGCGTGACCTGGGTATTGAAGATGGCTCAACCCAGGTCAATCCGAATGGTGGCGCGATTGCATTGGGTCATCCACTTGGCGCATCCGGTGCACGTCTGGTGACGACTGCGCTGAACCAGCTGGAACAGACGGGTGGCCACTACGCGCTGTGTTCAATGTGTATTGGTGTCGGTCAAGGTATCGCACTCATTATTCAACGGACTTAAACACAATTTATTTTAGACAATAATTAGATCAATCTTTTTCCTGATTGGTCCTGTGACTGCCAAATACGGTAGCCAATACCAGAAGGTTGAGAGGAAATCCATGCCAACATTTATTTCAAGTGATGTAACCCTTAATTACGCAACTTTTGGTGATGTGAGTAAACCCGCGATTATTTTTTCCAATTCTTTGGGAACGAATTATCGAATGTGGCAGCCGCAAATTGATGCACTGCAAAATGATTTCTTTATAATTTGCTACGATACACGCGGTCATGGGACTTCATCTTCTCCTCAAGGCCCATATTCAATTGAACAGCTGGGACTGGATGTGATCTATTTGTTAGATCACTTAAATATGCAAAAAGTTCATTTTTGCGGTATTTCCATGGGCGGTTTAACTGGTCAATGGCTCGCGACTCATCAACCTGAACGGTTTATTCATATCACTGTGTGTAATACCGCAGCGAGAATTGGTCAGGAACAATCTTGGAATGAGCGTGCAGCACTGGTACGTAAACAAGGTTTACAACCGATCGCTTCAACTGCAGCCGGGCGCTGGTTTACAGATAAATTTATTCAAGACAATGCAGCAGCAGTTGAAAAGCTGCAAATTAGCCTGGCAGCTGGCAGTGCCGAAGGTTATGCAAGTTGTTGCGAAGCGTTGGCAAAAGCAGATTTAAGTGAAGCTTTGAAAACCATTACTTTACCTGTAACGGTCATTGCAGGTCAGCAAGATTCTGTCACAACAGTTACAGATGCGTTGTATATGACAGCAAGAATTCCCGCTAGCCAGTTGATTGAAATTAATGCAGCACATATTTCAAATATTGAATCGCCAGAAGCATTTACACAGGCTTTACGTACAGCTTTTAATTAATTGAGTGTTCCTCTTTGGATGCAATACGCGCGTATTGCATCTTTTTTTTAACCCTTAATTCTATATTTTGGTCAAATACGGAGAAAATTAATGTTAATCATGACCCTCAATAAAATCTCTGCCCACCGCCTTAAGTTGAATCAGCAGATACAAAGATCAACATGATCGCGTAAATCATGACCGTCAATTTACTCGGACTGTTCAAAAGACTGCCAGTTTAACTGGCTTACACTACACTGCCATTCCTGCTGGAAACTCAAAAAACCCATGGGAATGGTATATTTTTAACCCGCTTCATGCATTTTACGTACCATCGCATTAAAGAATTTATCTGCAAATCCGCTGTCACGAATCAGCATTGCGGTTAAATCTGTGCATTTTTGCTTTACCTCTTCACTCAGCGGAAAATCTTCTCCCCCTAAAGCACCCGCTTGGCATTGAATTTCAGCCGCGCGCTGCACAGTCCACAGTAAAAAAAATGCTTTTTCAATACTGCTCTCTCCTACTGCAATGCCATGATTTCGCAATACTAAAATATGCTTATCTGCAAGATGTTGAATCATCCGCTGCTTTTCTTCTTGAAAAAGCGTAATGCCTTCAAAAGCATGATAAGCCACTCGCCCATATAGTTGGGCACCATAGAAGCTGTCATAAGAGAAAGCATTTTTTTTCTGTACTACAGCACTGATTGGTGTGGTATGGGTATGAATCAGACATCTGATATCATGCCTTGCGCCATGAACTGCACTGTGCAAAGCAAAGCCCGCAGGATTTGCATCATATTCGGAAGGTTCTACCTTATTTCCGGCTAAATCAACTTTCAATAAATTTTCTGGCGTGACTTCAGTATAATTTAATCCAAAAGGATTGACCAAATAGTGATGTTCATCACCCGGCAACCGTGCCGAAATATGATTAAAAATTGTTTCAGTCCAACCAAAATAGTCCACTAAATGATAACAATTCGCCAGCTTTACACGCAGTTCCCATTCCTGCTGACTGAAATTCAAAGGTTGAATGCTTGTATTCATAAAAATCCTTTTTTAAATCTTCCGTGATTGCTCACTCAAATAGGCGGTTAAATTGCAAATATGCTTCGTGACTGGCATAGGACAATTAAATTGCTCGGCTAGCTCAAAAACAGCTTCCGCTATGCCTGCCATTTCTAAAGGTTGTTTCTTTTGATAGTCATGCCACATAGAGGTGTACACGTTTCCCATATTTGTGCCTAACTGTAAAAAAGTTAAGGGATCAATGGAAATGCGCGCACCATAACTGGCAGCCACCTGCCTGACTTCTTGGGTAATTTGCAGAGCCATTTCATTTAAGCGTGGGTGTGCGTAGATGTCCTTTAAAGGAGCACCCGTTACTACAGAAAGCGGGTTCGAACTTAAGTTTGCAATTACTTTGGTCCAAATCTGATCTCGAATTTGGTCAGTCACTCTTAATTCAATACCGCTATCTGCGAAAAGAGCTTGAACTACCTTTATACGCTCTGTGATTTGATTCTTAGGCTCACCTAAAATTAGCAAATATGGATTATCCGACTCCACTTTCCCATAAGCCTCCAATTTTGCTGTGATAAACACCACAGAACCAATTAAATGCGCTAAAGGAAAATGCTCAATCAATTGCCTATCTTTATCTAGGCAGTTAATTGCCTGTATATCACCGTCACTTTGACCTTGATAAAAATACCAAAATGGAATGCCGTTCATGAGCGGAATAATCACGGTTTCAGCATGCACTGCATGTTGAACAGAAGCAGTAACCTGATGCAGGGCATTCGATTTGGTGGTAATAAAAATAATATCTTGCGGATCAAGTTCTGTGATGTCTTGCACAACACGATAGGGGGTCAACTGATATTTGCCCGTTAAATCGGTTAGATAAATGCCTTGAGTGGACAGCACCTGAAAATTCTCACCACGTGCAATTAAACTGACTCGTTCACAGCCTGCTAAAATCAGACGAGCTGCCAAGGTACAGCCAATTGCACCGGCGCCTAAAATAGAAATTTTGGTCTCTTTTTTCATAAGGCGCTCCCGCTTAAAAGGAAAGTTAAATAGAAAGAATGTCCTGATGTTTACTGTTAATCCCTAAATAGCTTTCAATAATCCGAGGATCCTCAACTAAATCTTGACCAGTGCCTTGCATCGAGAGTTCGCCCATTTCTAAAACATAGGCATAGTCTGCCAACTTCAAAGCTGCACGCGCATTTTGTTCTACCAATAGAATAGACACGCCCTGACCACGTAACTGATCAATAATTTTAAAAATCTCACGAGTAATTAAAGGTGCTAAACCGAGACTCGGCTCATCCAGCATCAACAGTTTAGGCTTGGCCATAAGTGCACGGCCAACAGCAAGCATTTGACGTTCACCACCCGATAAGGTACCGGCTTCCTGAATCCGGCGTTCTTTTAAACGCGGAAAAATATTATAAACCTCATCTAATGTTTCATTTAAACTGCGGTCGCCATGCCGATAACGCTGAAATCCACCCAGCATGAGATTATCTTCAATACTCATGCTGCTGAATAATTCCCTTTTTTCAGGCACTAAACCTAGTCCGCGTACGACCATTCGCTCTATGGGCGGGCATTGCTCTACACTGCCATCAAATTCAACATCACCTTTTGAAGCAAGAACTCCCATGATTGCAGAAAGCAAGGTGGTCTTGCCTGCACCATTGGGGCCCACGACGGACACGATCTGTCCTTCATTTACCCGCATATTGAAGTTCATCAGTGCATCAACTTTGCCATAAGCCACGCTTAAATTACTGACCTCTAATAAGCATTTGCCCTGCGTATTTTCTGTGATCGTACTCATGCTGCGCCTCCTAAATAGGCTTCTAGAACAGCTTCGTTTTTTTGGATATCTTCTGGCAAGCCTTCTGCTATTTTTTCACCAAACTCCATCACTACAACGTGATCGACCAAATTCATCACAAAGTCCATATCATGCTCTACTAATAAAGTCGCCATACCCTCTGCCTTCAGCTTCATTAAAAGCTCAGCCAAAGCCTGTTTTTCTTTTAAACGTAAGCCTGCAGCAGGTTCATCCAATAGCAATAAGCTTGGATGGGCACATAAAGCACGCGCAATTTCCAATATTCGCTGCTGTCCCAATGCCAGATTTCCAGCTTCGGTATAAAGATAATCCCCTAGGCCGACCCGCTCTAACTGAAATTTAGCTTCATTCAATAAATTGTTTTCTTCTTCACGATCCAACCTGAACAGCGAGGCCCAAACGCCTTTTTTACCGCGTAAATGCGCGCCAATCACCACATTTTCCAACACCGTCATTTCTGGCAAAATTTTGACGTGCTGAAACGTTCGGCTCAGTCCCTTTTTCGCAATTTCACGCGATAACATGCCATTGATTTTTTCACCTAAAAATATGACTTCACCGCTGGTTGGAACATCGACACCGGACAGCTGATTAAACATGGTGCTTTTTCCTGCACCATTTGGGCCAATCAGTGCCAGAATTTCACCTGCATGAATTTTTAAATTCATGTTGTTATTGGCAACCAAACCGCCAAATTTTTTCGTCACATTTTTTGCTTCTAAAATCAGAGTCCCTTTTGGGGGCAAATCCACGGCAGGAAGTACCTGTGTGGGTGCGGTTAGCTCCGTATGCAAATCATTAGCTCTAAAACGCGGCGGTATCAGCTTGACCAGCATTGGCCATAAGCCAGATGGGGCTTTTTGCATCAACAATACAATCATTAAACCAAAAACAATAGTTTCATACTGTCCATTATTGCCGAAAATAACCGGCATTAAGTCTTGCAGCCATTGGCGCAGCATGGTGAATATGCCTGCTCCAAATATGGCGCCCCAAATACTGCCTACACCGCCAAGCAAGGCCATAAACAGATAATCAATCCCCATTTGTAAACCAAAAGGTGTCGGGTTAATAAACGATTGATTATGGGCATATAACCAGCCTGAAATAGAGGCAAAAACCGAGGAAATAACAAACACCACCATTTTGGATCTAAAAGTATTTACTCCCATAGACTCCGCCATCACTTGCCCGCCTTTGAGCGCCCGTATCGCACGGCCTTCTCTGGAGTTCAAAATATTTTTGGTCAAAATAATGGCCACAAATAAAATCAGCCAAATGAGATAAAACATTTTATTGCTGGTGTCTAAGGCATAGCTCGCAATGGAAATGCTCGGAATATTAGAAATACCTGAATGACCGCCTAAACTTTCAATGGTTGAGAAAAAATAATAAAGGGATATACCCCAGGCGATGGTGCCTAAAGGCAAATAATGTCCAGACAGTTTTAAGGTTAAGCCACCCACAAGAAATGCAGAAATAACAGTTAAAACTATGCCCAAAAGCAGTCCTGCCCATGGGCTGCCACCGGTCCACATCAAGAACTGCGGCAGCTGTTCTGTCACTGTTAAATAAGCGGTTGAGTAAGCCCCAATGCCTACCAATGCGGCTTGACCAAAACTGGTCATGCCGCCAACACCTGTCAATAACACTAAACCTAAAACGACTAAAGCATTCAGCCCAATATAATTAAGAAGCGTAACTTGGTAAGCAGGTAAAATTAACGGGCTAAGGGCCATAAGCGCAGCAAAGCCCACAAATAAATATTTAGACTTCATTCATGGTCCTCCTCAATGTGACGAGACGTTAAAGATTTCCAAAGCAAAAATGGAATAATCAGGGTAAAGACAATAATTTCTTTATAATCGCTGGCCCAAAACATAGAAAATGCTTCAATAATGCCAACTGCCACAGAACCTGCGGCCGCCACCGGAAAACTTGCTAAACCACCAATAATTGCGCCAACAAAGCCTTTAAGGCTGATAATAAAACCAGAGTCATAATACAGTGTGGTAATGGGTGCAATTAAAATGCCCGCAAATGCTCCCATAAACGCTGCCATTGCAAAGGTGATTTTGCCTGCAAAAATGGGGGAGATTCCCATCAGCTGTGCGCCGACTCTATTCACCGCAGTGGCTCTTAATGCTTTGCCATAGAGTGTCTTTCCAAAGAAATACCACAGCACAAGAATCATGCTGAAAAACGCAGCAATAATATAAAGAGTTTGGCTATTAACAGCTAAATTACCCCATTGATATACCGCATCACTGAAGGGTTGAGTTTGCGCGCCATCTGGGCCAAAAACTAATAATCCAATACCCACCAAAGCCACATGCACTGCAATAGAAACAATCAGTAGCACTAATGATTTAGCAGCCACCAAAGGCTGAAAGAATAAACGGTAGATTTGTGGACCAAGCGGTGTAATAACAGCCAAAGCAAGTAAAACTTGAATAAGCATCGGCAAGCTTGCTAATGGTAGAAAATACATGGCACCTACTACTAAACCAATGTAAATCGCCCACAGAATATGGCTTCTTAAATGCAATGGGGTTTTATTTCTGAAGCCCGCATAAAGATCAAGCATGAGTTGAAAAGCAAAGAATACTACCAACAACCATACAATACGGCTTGGTGTTCCAGCTTGAATAGAGGCAAGTGTCAATGCGCCAAAAACACTAAATTCACCTAAAGGAATGAGTAAAATTCGGGTGACAGTAAAAACCAATAAAATACATAAGGCGAGCAATGCATAGATTGCTCCACTGGTAATTCCATCCTGCCCAAGAATTAATGCGATGTCTAAATCCATGACCGCCAGATCCTCGCTATTTTTCAGGGACGAAAGCTCCTGAAGTGCCCCTGCACCCTGAATTGAACAGCAGATTAATTAATTAAAAATTTTATTACTTCAGCAATTTCCATTGCCCATTTTTCACAGTCACCATGACCCGCCCGCGCTTGTCAAAACCGCTATGATCCATCGGGGTCATGTTATAAACACCTTGTGTGCCAGCTAGCTCTTTGGTTTGTTCCAAGGCTGTCCGTAATGCTTGGCGGAATTGAATGCTTCCTGGTTTTGCCTGCTTTAACGCCACTGGAATCGCCTTTTCTAAAAGCAGTCCAGCATCATAGACATTCGCACCGAATGTCGCCGGGTATTCACCATACATCTTTTTGTAATTGTTCATGTATTTCAAAGCAATTGCTTTGGAAGGATGCTTGTTGTCAATTTCGTTAATGACCAGCATCAGACTGGCCGCTAAAATCGTATTATCTACTTTTTTGCCACCTAACTTTAAAAACTGATCTAAAGCAGCCCCATGGGTTTGATAAATTTGTCCACGATAACCCCGATCATATAAAGCGACTTGCGGTGTTACTGCGGCACTACCTGGAGCTGCAATTAAGATGGCTTGTGGCTTGCCCGCAATCAGTTTCAGTGCCTGTCCAGTCAATGAGGTGTCCTGACGCTGAAAAGACTCTTTTTGTGTAATTTTAATGCCCTTGCTGGCTGCTAATTGAGCAACAACTTTACTCCAGTTTTCGCCATAAGGGTCTGCTGTACCAATAAAACCCAACGTTTTAATCTTGCGCTTAACCATGTCCTCAACTAAGGCTTGTGCGATTAAATCATCATTTTGCGTGGTTTTGAATACCCATTTTTTTTGCGGATTCATTGGTAAAACAACAGTTGATGTTCCAACAGGCGCGAGCAAAGTAACCTGAGCCTTGGCAATAATACCAATAACTGCACTGGCATTTGGCGATCCAGAAGGCCCAATAATGGCATCTACGTTGCTTTCACTAATCAGCTTGTTAATTGCTTTTACGCTTGCCGTTGGATCACTGGCATCATCCAAAGAAATATAAGTCACTTTTTCACCACCAATGGTTTTAGGTAGTAATGCAACTGTATTCTTCTGCGGAATTCCCACCATCGCGACGGGGCCTGTAGATGAGCTAACCACACCAATGCGTACATCGGCGTGAGTGGTGATTGAACCTGCTGCTAGAGCAGAAACAAGCAGTATTTTATTGATTTCCATATGACAAACTCCATTTATCATTCATTGATGAGTCTCACGACTTTATTTTTTATACCATAAATACATGTAATTTTCTTGTTAATTTTAAAAAATATCATTTATTTTGAAACTTAATCTTGCGAGCATATTTTTTTAAAAATAGTGAAGCTAAAACAGGTAGTTTTAGCAAGAACTTTTGAGCCAATCAGATTTTATCTCTTTTAATTTTATAATTATATTTAAATACAAAGGTTTAATTTGTTTTAAAATACCTTTTTTGCCTAAATTTATTATAACATCTGTATTTTTTAGCTCTTTTTATTGAATAAAGTATAACTATATACCTTCCTAGAAATGGAAAATTACATGGATAAATAGTAATAATTTAAAATAATGAACAAGGCATGTTCATAAGTGAAGTTAGCTGCATTGAATACGTGGTTGCAGTTAATGAATTCACTTCTAAATCATAATGAAAGCAAGGATATCTAAATTGAAAAGCCATATGCTCAATAATCAGCCTCATTATAAAAATGTATTGATTCGATACAGCGTTTTGAGTTTAAGCTGCATGTTTCTCGCAGGTTGCAATTCATCCTCAACTTTAGAACCCACCTCCATTCAAAAACAAGTCACCATTAAACGCGATAATTTTGGGACACCACATGTTTATGCAGACAATACATTTGGACTTTTCTACGGCTATGGTTATGCTGTCGCAACAGATCGTTTATTCCAAATGGAAATGTCAAAGCGAACGGGTCAAGGTACTGTAGCGGAAGTTCTAGGGTCAGACTATCTGCAATATGATATTGCAACCCATAACCGCTTCAATCCTGAAAATATTAAACAGCAACTTGCGCAATTGTCTCCCGAAGACCGGGCAATTTTTGAGGGTTATGCCGCTGGTTTCAATAAAAGAATCAAAGAAATTCTAGAAAACCCTGAACTGATGCCAAAAGAATTCATCGATTATGATTTCAAGCCGTCCACTTGGCAGTCTGAAGATATTGCAATGATTTGGGTTGGCTTGATTTTGAACCGTTTTTTTGCTGCGAGTTCAGAAATTTCCAATTTAGACCTGCTGACCCAATTACAAAAAGAAAAGGGGCTAGACGAAGGTTTAAAAGTTTATCAACAATTGCGTTGGCTAGACGATCCTAGCGCTCCAACCATTATCCAGTCAGAACAAAAGTCTCAGTTTTCAGCACGCCAAAAGCAAGCCTTCACGAAAGCTCGACCTATTTCAAAACAAGCAGCAGAAAACTATTTAACCCAAGCCCGTATTGCCTTAGGCAAAGGCGTCATTGATGGTGTACCGACTGCAAGCAACGCTTGGGTTTTAAAGGGGGATAAAACCGTTGAAGGACAAGCTGTTTTATATAATGGTCCTCAGCAAGGATGGTATACCCCTGCCATTACCTACAGTATTGGCTTACATGGCGCTGGCTATAATTTAACAGGTATTACTCCTGTCGGCCTGCCTGCTATTTTATTTGGTACTAATGGCAAGATTGCATGGGGTTCAACTGTAGGTTCACTAGATACCAATGATTTTTATCAGCTAAAAATAAACCCCAGTAATCCTAAAGAATATTTCTACCAAGGTGCATATATTCCTTTCGAACATCGGCAAGTCAAAATTAAGGTGCGTAAACAAGCAGAATACATTTTAGATGTTTATAAAAGTAAACAAGGCTTTGTCACTGCATGGGATGAGAAAAACCAAATGGCTTATGCGCAAAGACGCAGCTGGGAAGGTGGTGAAGTCGAAACCTTGTTAGGCTGGGCGAATGCTGCAAAAGCGTCCAATTGGGATGAGTTTCTGCAACAAGCCAAACGTGTAGCAGCATCCATCACTTGGTTCTATGCAGATACCGACAATAATATTGGTGTTGCAGCATTAGGCCGTTTACCTATCCGCCCAGAAAACCAGCATCCGCAGCTTCCTGCCCAAGGTGATGGTTCGATGGAATGGGAAGGCTTTTATGACTTCTCTCATAATCCAAAAGAATACAATCCAGAAAAAGGTTATATCGCAAGCTGGAACAATAAAGCATATGCAGGTTTGCGTTCAGACTCATCTAATTTTTCTCATGTTGACCGCGTCAATGAATTAATTGAACCGCTTGAAAGCAAACAGAAGCTGAGCCAGCAAGAAATTTGGGACATTAACAAAACTGGTGCATGGGCTGATCTCAACGCACGCTATTTCATTCCCTCTATGATTAAAGCAGCCCAAAGTCCGAAAGCTTCTGAAGCTGCAAAAAAAATAGCACCTTTACTGGCCTCATGGGATTATAAGCTTCGACCAGATCATCAAGCCAAATACTATGAAGGTGCAGCGCCTGCCATCATGCGTGCATGGCTCAATCAAATGATTGAACTGGTCTTAAAACCCAACCTATCAGACAGTATTTACACCCGTTATACCGATACGCTTTACCCGGTCAATTTGGATCCGCGTAGCACTCAGCCAGCAAGTGCATCAAAGTTAATCTGGAATGCACTTCAAGGAAAACAATCAGCTGTTGCCCAACAGGTCGACTTCTTAAAGGGACAATCTCCTGATGATGTGGTTTTAACTGCCCTTGAAAATGCTTTAGCAACACTTTCTAAGCAATACAACTCTACGGAGCCGAATGACTGGAAGCTTCCTGTTGCAACAATGGGATTTTCGGGCAAAAATTCCGTGGGTATCCCTTGGGCGGATCTGGCGCATCAGCAAAAGTTGAGTACTTATGGCAATACAGGAAGTGCCTCTTTTAGAGTTGTTTTAAACCCGAGTCAAGTCACCATGTGTTCAATTTTGGCGCCAGGCCAAAGTGGCTTTATTGATAAAAATGGCAAACCCGATGCCCATTTTTCCGATCAACTCCCCTTGTTTGAAAACTATGAATGTAAAGAGGATGCAGTTGATCAAAAGAAAATTGACCAAACCAGTAAACAGAGTATTACTTTGAATTATTAATCTTTAGAGCATTGTAATCTTTCTTTTTTAATAGAAACCTGTCATGAATTATCCAGGACAGGTCGATTTCCCACATTGCTAACCTCATCAACATCTTTTTTTCTAAATCATCTATTAATTTTTTTCAATCATCAGCAAGGTCCATAAAATGTGACATCTTTAGAAAGTCTCAATTCCAAATTCAGGACCAGTCTTGAGTTTCTTGAGGAATTCACAATAGAGCGGGTTTTACTAAATGAGGCAGTTTAATTGAAGAAAATAAACCTTAGACATATATTTAAAAATTCTATCGAAACGTATTCAAGCACAAAAATCCACTGGAATGAGACTTTAAAGATAAATCATTTTTCTTATTTTTTTGTTTATTTATTAAGAAAATGTTACTGGTCAGTGACTAGTGCCGGTCACATATCACGATGAAAAACAAAAATATGAGGCAACTATTGCTTATTCTGCATTAGTTGCCTCTCCATTTCATTTAGTTAATACCCGCAATATCCCGTAAAATTTTAATGAAACTGTCTTTTTCACTGTCTGAATATTTTTCTAATACTTCATTCTGGTGGCTGTCTGCAATATCAAACAAATAATGCGCGGTTTTCTTGCCTTTATCTGTCAATTTATAAAAGCCGTCACTCTCCACAAGTAGACCGTCTTTTGCCAGAATTGCAGCAGACTGCTCCACTTCGCGCATTGGCATAGCAATATCACGCGGTAAATCCGCTTTGCTTGAGGCTGTCCCGCTGCCTAAAACCAGTAAAAGTCGCGCTTCACTGGTACGAAAACCCGTCACCAGTTGCTTAGGAATATAATCATTTTGATAGAATTTAAAGGCGCGACTCATTAAATAGCACACATTGCCATGCAAATGCCCTTGATGCATCTGACCTACCTCCTCAAGGTCGGCAGACTCCTTGACCTGTAACAAAGGATGCGGTGTCACACCTGAATAAGCACCTTGATGATAAACCAATGGACTACGGCCTTCATCATGAAAATTTACCACTTTGCCGATAATAATCCAGTGATCTCCACCTTCAATGATCTGATGGCGCTCACATTCAAAAACAGCCGAGCAGTGGTCTAAAACTGGTGCTAGTCCTATGCCTTCATGAAAGCTAGTACCTTCATATTTATCAATATTACGACGTGAAAATTTATTGGAAAGTTCAATCTGCGAACCCGATAAAATATTGACTGCAAAATGCGTTGCTTGCTCGAACACCTGAAAGCTTGAAGAATTTTTATCGATACTCCACAGAATTAAAGCTGGATCTAAAGAAACTGAGTTAAAGCTATTTGCTGTCACCCCTACCTTTTCTCCAGATTCATTCTGTGCAGTCATAATGGTTACGCCTGTAGCAAAATTGCCTAATGCGCGTCTAAATTTGATTGGATCAATTTTTATGGTATCCATCGTATGTAATGCGTTCATGCTTCTCTCCTGAATTTTAAAGTCCTATCCTGTGCGGACCCAATAATGTGCAATTTCAATGTCTGGTGTTTATTTAAATATCTAACACTAAGCGTGCCGATTTAGCGCGAGAACAGCACACCAATATTTGTTCATTGCTGGCTTTCTCTTCATCGGTAAAATACACATCGCGGTGATCTGGCTCACCTTCAAGCACATCGCACATACATGTCCCACAAACCCCTTGCTCACACGACATTTCTATCTCAATGCCTTCGCGTGCCAAAGCCTGTAAAATGGTTTCCTCGGCATCTACCATAATGATTTTGCCGCTGCGTTCAGCCACCACTTCAAAAGCATCGCCACCCGTTTCCACATCTATCTGAAAATATTCTTTGTGAATTTGAGGTTCAGGAAATTCCTGGGTAAGTGCTAGATTAATGACCCAGTCCATAAATCCATTTGGACCACAGGTATAAATATGGCTTTCGGCATCAATATTCTGTATCGCAGATTGAAAAAATTCACGGTGGCTCGCGCCTTCCGATTTAAAATGAAAGGTGGTGAATTGAGCCAGTTCACCATTTTTAATTTCATCTACAAAGGCGCAACGTTCTGGACTTGCCCCACAGTAATGCAACTCGAAAGACTCACCTTGATGAGCCAACTGATAAGCCATGGTAATAAGGGGCGTAATACCAATACCGCCACCGATCAATACCGAATGCTTGGCTTTCACCAAAGAAAAAAGATTTTTTGGCTCGCTGACTTGAATCTGCATACCATCTTTTAATTCATTAAAGGCGGATATAGAGCCACCTCTGGATTCAGGATCACGTAAAATCCCTAAACGGAAAATCCCCGTTTGATTTGGATTTTGGCAAAGTGAATACTGACGCACCATGCCGTTTGGCAAATGTACATCTATATGTGCACCTGCTTCAATTTTAGGCAAGGCTGTAGATGTTGCAGATTCAAATTCCATGACTGCAATATTTTCGCCTTCTACATGGCGGTTTTTGACAACAACATTATAAAGTGCAGTCATAATTCATCTCCCTGTTATGCATAAAGCCCAAGACTTAACGCATAAATAATCCGCCGTTGATATCCCACGTTGCACCGGTCACAAAACTGGCATTTGGACTTGCCAGTAACGCACATGTTTCAGCAATAAACTCCATACTCCCCAAAGCTTTAACAGGAATATTCTGAATAAACTGTGCCATCTTTTCGTCAGATACCACGCTATGCACAATCGGTGATTCCATGGGTCCTGGTGCAACCGCATTGACCGTGACACCTTTCGCTGCAAATTCCTTGGCAAAAATTTTGGTCAGTGTCACAATTGCACCTTTGGTCGCTGCATAGTGCGCCCCTGTTGCTGTGCCGCCATTTTGCCCTGCCAAAGAGGCCATATTGACAATACGGCCAAAACCTTTGTCTGCCATATACTTGCCAATAATCTGACACGACTGAAATGTACCGCGCTGATTAACTTGAGTAATCCAATCAAAATCAGCGGCGGTAATCTCTAAAACAGGTGTTGCTTTGGTGACCGTCGCGTTATTTATCAGTACATCCAGTTTTGAAAACTTCTCTTCAATCCAGTGCACAGCGGCATGAAAATCTGCTTCAACAGAAATATCCAGCTTCAGAGGAAACATATTATTCGCATTTACGCTGCGCACTTTAGCAGCCTCAGCTTTTTCCAGTGTGCTTGCAGATAAAATAACTTGATGACCTTGGCTGGCAAAGTATTCAGCAACAACATTGCCTAAACCCGATGCGGCACCAGTCACTAAAACAACTTGTTTCATATTCCTCTCCTAAAGAATGTAACTGATACCTGCCAAGGTATCGGTAGAATTGACTAAATTAATAATTTTTCGATTAATTTTAAAACCTTGTTCAGTATCGCGGATCAAGTGAAATGTGACATCGGCGGTATAGTGCTTCAGATTTTGTTTACGGAATTCACGTAAATTTTGCGCGCAACGTAAAATAATTTCATCCCCGTCATCTTTGACAATACGGACACGAGATACGCTGCGCACTGTATTGGCTTTTGGAGAAGTTGAGATGGCCTCGCCATTGTCTAAACGGTTCACACGCAATTGACGCATATGATGATTGTCATAGGCATAGTTCAAATTATTTTCATAATCCGTTAAAGCAGGGTCAATCGGAATGATATATACGCCTGTTTCATTCCACAGCTTTAACCATTCTTCATGTTCATAATGATCCAGCATGTCCGCTTCAGCCCAAATAAAAGCAGTCACTTCATTCAATAAATTTAAATCGATTTTCATTGCTCTCTCCTTAAGCCGTCATCAACTTTTTCCACTGCTGATACGCAGCCCGCATGCCAGTTTCAGCACTTACATCACTTTTTAAGCCATCTTCAGTTTGTACTTCGCCCGGTAAACCGCGGTTCAGCATGATCCATAAATCATTGCCTGCATCTGCACCTTTTTGTACACGCTCCCATGCTTCTGCATCATCCGGTGTACCAAAACCAAATGGGCCTTGGAAATGCTCATGCAAACGCAAGCGGTACTGATTGGCAATTTGCGGGCCACCATCCATGGTAATAACCGAGTGATGAATTTCTGTTTTATCTACAGAGATCGGCTGCATGACACGGAAGAATGCCATTGAACAGGCAATATTGGGGAATAAGTTCAAGTTAAAGCCAGAACCGCCTACCGCGCGGACAATCCGGCGCACCTGTAATTCTTCATGGCCTTCATCACGTAATGCCTGAGCCAAATCTTCAAAACGTTCCTGAATTGGACGTTCCATCAATTCTTCTTCTAAATCGACCAGTTCAGGAATCATCACCATGACACTATGGCCATTGCCTAAATCTTCAACATAGCCCGGCTGGTTATCAAAATTAAATAGTTCTTCGGTTTTTTCATCGACTGAACTTAAGAATGATTTATGCACCAATGGGAAGTGATAGGCATCGGTGGTATTTTCCAGTTGAATTTTCCAGTTGCCCGGAAATGTAAAACGATGCTCGCCCAGAACTTTCACTGGATAGCCCGCACCTTGTTTCATGAACAGGTCAATCCATTTTTTTGCCGCACCGAGGAAATCTTCTAGCGGTTCAACATCATGATTAAAAGAGGCGAAAATCATACCGTTGTATTCTTCAACGCGCAGGCTGACCAAAGGGAGTTCAGATTTATCCAAGCATTCCCCATAGCTTTCAGGAGATGGTACACCGCGTAAACTGCCATCCAAAGCATAGCTCCAGCCGTGGTAAGGACATACAAAGCTGTTGGTCTTGCCCTTTTTATGTTCACATACAGTTGCAGCGCGGTGACGACAACGGTTAAGCAGCACATGGACTTTCTTTTTACGGTCACGTACTACAACCACAGGCTGCCTGCCAATGTTCATGGTTTTATAACTACCACTCTCAGGAATTTCGCTCGCATGCGCGACCCAGACCCAAGAGTTGTAATAAATTTTTTCCATCTCATCGTCAAAGATTTTTTCATCTTTATACAGAGAAGTATGTGCACGGTCTGATTGCACTAGCTCATTGTAGTCAATATCAATATTTTGAAGTGGAATGATACTGTTCATGTCAACTATCCTTTTAAATTTATCCTTGGGTTATGTCTGAGACGGGACTGGCAATTCTGCTGTACTGTTCCAATGAGAGACTGGACGGCTAAAAATGTTTTCTGTTTGAAAATGCTTGATTTTCCAGTGTCCGCTCTGTTGTTGCTTAAATGTCACCGTGAGTTTGGCTGTATTTAAATGGCTACGACCATCTCTAAATGTTGAGGTTTGCAACATTAACCACGTCGCTTTTGCATGTGTATCTTCAACATAAATCTGTTCTGAATTGACAAAATGTGCATTCATCACGAAATGCGATTCTTTTTGGGTATACCCCTTGAACATGTCGTGAATCGCCTGCCGTGAGCTGAATTGACCAAAAGACTGCGCATATTTTTCGCCTATGCCTTCCCAAATACTGTCTTCATCAAATAAATCCATTAATTCATTCAGGTCAGTATCAGCATCCAAAGCATCACAAATTTCCATGTAGCGGTTAATGCAGTTCCGAATAGCAACTTGCGCTTCCAATTGCGTTAAACGCTGTAAAATTGCAGTCAAATCCACTTTGTCATTCATTCTGAATACTCGCGTATGAAGTCAAGTTGCTTATAAATAACCCGGTGCCGGTTTTAAGCCAAAGCTGATTAAACCTGCGTTCTGCAACGTGGCATCCCCCATAAAGGCATGCTGTGTCACCACATTGGTATCGTTCACAAAGCGGCTGAACACATTGTTGGTATAAATAGCTGTCATCCCTGCCAGCATTTGCATTTTGCGGGCAACTCGGGCAGCAACTCGGGCAGCATGCGTACAAGACAGACGCATATCACTGATTTGTTCTGCTGTCGGTGTACGGCCTGCAGCAACTTCACTCCAAACGGCATCCATCGTTTCATAAAACCAGATACGCGCCGCTTTAAACTCTGCTTCAGCTTGCGCAAATTCATATTGAGTTACGGGACGGTTTGCAATTTCTGAACCACCAGTTATTGATGCTTTTCCTGGAGCAAGTTTTTTGAACTCATCTAAAGCGGCTGCTGCAACCCCTATTCCCACCACCGTCAATACTTGAGTTGCAAGTGATAAAGATGGATATTTAAAAAATGGCTCTGGAAGCTTAGACGGCTCTCCGCGTACAAATGTCCACTCTTTAGCAACCAAAACATTTTCAACAACTAAATCATGACTTCCCGTTCCTTTTAAGCCCACGGTATCCCAAGTCATTTCAATTTTTACTTGTTTTGCAGGCATTACTGCCATACGCGGCAAACCTTGCGCTTCATTACCCTTTTGCGGCGCAATACCGACACCCACAACATCTGCACCCATGCAGCCGCTGGAAAATTTCCAGCGACCTGTTACAACAACCCCGTCATCGGTAATTTCTGCGGGCTGTGGCGGAAAAATACCGCCTGCAAAAACAATGTCCGGTGAATTTTTATAGAGCTCTTTCAGGGTTTCTTCTGGCAAGCTACCTAAATAAGCTGGACTCATGCCAAAGCTGGCCACCCATCCCACAGAGCCATCCGCCATCGATAATTTTTCAATCAGCTCGCAAAATTCACGTGGCGAAACTTCCGATCCACCAAAACGCTTTGGAACAAATGCCCGATATACACCCAGTTTTTTTAATTTTTCAATGATGTCTTGACTGACATACGCCTGATTATCAAATTCACCAGTACATGCGCGTTCACGGATTTCCTGACATAGAGCCGTCAAATCCACTGCGGTATTATCCATGACAAAATCCTTTGCAGATAAATCATTCATTCGTTAACTCCTTGTAACTTATTGCGCCGCCTTCACGACATATTTTGCAATTGCACAGAGCTGTTCATCTGCATTTTTTTTGGCAACAATCTGCAATCCAACAGGTAAGCCATCTTTTGTCTCTAATGGCACTGATATTGCCGGATGCCCCGACAAATTAAATGGACGGACCAGCCCTGTTAAATTTAAAAATGCGGCTGTATTTTCTGCATCCGCAACTTGTGGCGGAATCTGCGGCAGGGTCGGCAACAGCAATGCATCATATTGATTCAGTAAAACATCTACTTCTCGGGTAAACCTTTCTTTTACACATTCTGCTTCTGCAACCTGTTGGCGTGTAGTTTCTGAGGCTTTCAGCAAACGCGTATTGACATCGGCACCCAAAAGTCCTGTTTCAGTTAAAGCGCCATACGCCTGCCAGTTTTCGAAATTAATAATTTGCATACCGGCATGAAATGCATCCTCAAAAGATGCGACCTCTACGTAGGTCAAAATCAACCCAGCTTTTGCAAGGTATTCAGCAATACATTCATGCACTTCATCACTCGCCTGTACATTTAGCACCGCAAGCTTAGGGGGTTGCTCTAGGGCTTTTGCAGGATGAAAACTCGGATCAATAATCTGCATAGCGGTTTCAATCATGCTGACGGAATTGGCGAACGGACCAACGCAATCCAATGAACTGTTTTCAGGATGTACCCCTTCGCGGCTCACACGGCCAAAAGTGGGCTTTAAACCAAAAATGCCGCAACAGGCTGCCGGCATTCGGATTGAGCCACCGGTATCTGTTCCTAAAGTAAAATCGGCCAGTTTGGCTGAAATAGCCGCAGCCGAGCCGCTCGATGATCCGCCAGGAATCAGCGCAGGGTATTTGGGATTGAGTGCCGTACCGAATGCACGGTTAATGCCAGTAATGCCAAAAGCCAATTCATGCAAATTTGTTTTTGCGATAATTTGACAGTCAGCAGCCAAAATACGCTCAACCACCACGGCATTTTGCTCTGCTGCAGGACTCTCTTCGAGTGCCTTACTTCCCGCGACGGTTCGAAAACCTTGAATATCGATAGAGTCTTTCACCATGACGGTGAGTTTTCCTGTTCCTAGATGAACATCCTTGGCCACAATATTCATTCACTTTTCCATGTATTTTTATTACTAAGACTAATATCTGAAAAAGCCATGTAATTGTCAAGTGTTTTTACTAACAGAGAACGAAGAAAATATTTTTAATTTTTGTATAATGGGCTATCCATTTTCACAAAGTTATCACTTTGCCATGCTTACTCATTTAGAAAATTTTCTGCCTAACAATGAACCTAGCAGTCTACAAAGCTACCCTTTTTTCTGGGTCTCCCAAGTCAACGGGAAATATACGCAGCTGATTGAGAAGTCTATAAAAAAACTAGGAATAGATAACACCCGCCGCAAAATTATCTTAAGTACTAATGCATTGGGACAAGCCAGCATTACCGAAATTGCCAATTTATCTACACTCAAATTGACCACTGCAACCAAAGCCATTTATCGCTTGGTTGAAGATGATATTGTTCAGGTTTTTTCTTCTGAATTCGACGAACGTATTTCTATGGTCAAGCTGACAGACAAAGGGAAGAAACTAGTTGAGCAGATTAATCAAATCAGCCAAGTCACTCTTTCAGGGATTTTAAATGCTTTTAATGATGAGGAATTGATTCAGTTGAATGCCCAGATGAAAAAACTATTCGATCTTATGCCCTCTAGCTAAAAACTAAAAAGTGGTAATTAAACCCAAAGCCCATCCATTAGAATGGGCTTGTTACTGTATATATTTTACATTGTAGAAGAAATAATATTAAATTTAGGCTTTAAACCAGATGCTTCTATTCTGTTCAAAAAAGTTTGTAGCACTTGTTGTTTATAGGCCGAAATATCTACCCCTTCATATTGATAGAAACCTTGCTGCTCTCTTAAGCCATTTCGGCCATTGCGCATATTTTCTACAACAATCTCTGCTGTACTGTACCTTTCGCCCAACTCCCGCTCCAAATACTGCGACGCATAATACAGAATATCACCACCGCCCCAGTCAATAAACTCAAGCAGACCCAAGACCGAGAACCGCAGCCCAAAACCGGTGCGAATGGCAATATCAATATCCTCTGCAGATGCAACCCCTTCTTCTACCATTCGTGCAGCTTCATTCATTGCCAAAGCTTGAATTCTGGGTACGATATAGCCCGCTTTGGCATTGCATACCACCGCTACTTTGCCAATCGAGGTTAAAAAAGATTTAAGCGCCAGTACTGTTTGATCTGAGGTTTGCTCTGATCGGCTTAATTCAACCAATGGAATTAAATAAGCCGGATTGAGCCAATGTGCATTGATTACACGTTCAGGAGAGGACAGCATCTTGGCGATCTCTGTCACTAAAAAGGTTGAGGTCGTTGAAGCAACTATACAGTCTGGTGCAATATGTTGATCCAGCCAAGCAAAAATATCCTGCTTCACCGGTAGTTTCTCAGGCACACCTTCCAAAACCAAATCACATTGTTTTAAATATTGAATGGAAGCAGATCTTTCGATGACCTGTATATTGGCTTGAATCGCTGAAGTTTGCTCGGGTTGTATGAATTGAATTTGGCTTAACAGCATCAGTTCTTGCGCAATATCCTGCTCTATTTGCCGCTGATATTGTACAAAATCATCAATTGAACGCTCTTTAGCATCAATCAGTTTGACTTGCAGTCCAGCATAGGCAAAAGCAATCGCAATCGCTTTACCCATTCGTCCGGCCCCTACCACCGCAGTGTGCTGAATTTTGGGCATCTTAGACTCCCTGCTGCAAGATCATTTGTAATTCATGTTTTGACTTGTCCGCCAAACCTAAACTTTCAAATGTCCGACCTTCAGCATATAAATCTTTACCTGCAACAGCAGAGGCAATACTCAGCAAACCTTCAGCCACAGGGGTTTTGACACCAGCCCAACGGCCCGCAGAAACAATTAATGATAAACCTAAACGGGTATCTTCAAGCATATAGCGATGTGACTGCAAATCAATCTCTTCGCGCCAGTCACCGCTATCGGTGAGTTTGCCATGAGCACCTCGGCCATACATCCACTCATCGCCTTCATCTGCTTTATTATAATGATCAGCCAGCGGAAAATGTGGTGCAGCGTAACCCAAGGCTTCACGCAGTTGCATCCGTTCGGCGTCCAGTTGAGACGTGACACGGCGAATGGATGGCTGGGTGCCTTCATTGTGAATATCCCATGTATCGAAATGTTCTAGCGGGCCGGCATTCATCATAATTAACGGGGGATGAATAATGGGACCTGCATTCATCAGTGCCCCGCTTAAACTGTCCTCTATCGGCTCTACACTCGGATAGGCTTGCTGTAAAACCTGGAATGCATGTTCAGATAAATTGCTAGGGAAAACACCGGTAGGTAAGCGGGTCGCATACCCGCTCACTACAATACGGTTTAACCCATGTTTGCGCACTAAATAAGGCAATGTGCCGGTTTCAGCGAAGGCGACCTGTGCATGATTGCCTGCTTCTTTCATTGCTTGAGCAAAGACCAAGCTGCCGAAAGTGCCTGGCGGTAAATAGATCACTTGCCCATCTTTGAAATAAGGTGCTGTTTGCTGCGCTAAATTCAGGTGCGTGGTCGCCGGCAAGGGAATAATAACCAGCTCAGCACCTGCAATTGCCTGCTCTAAAGATTCCTGTAAATTGATCTGGCTGTTATTCCAGCCAACGGTCACAGAACGCTCACCTTGATAATCCAAAATGAAAAGTTCACCCATTTCTGCTAATTTTTTTAATGCATCGGCATCTCGGCGCCATAGCACTACATCATGGCCCTTTTCTGCCATTTCCACGGCTGCTGCATAACATCCATGCCCCCCGCCCAGTACTGTAATTTTCATTTTGAATCCTCCTGATTAACTGAGTTAACTTTAGAAGATTAAAATGAAGCTCACGTCTCCATATGCGAATAGGCTGTTCGATATACGAATACTTTTAGAATTTAAGCCACTTTCATTTTCAAGGTTTGGGAAGGCAGGCAACCATAACGTTTTTTATACCGACTGGAAAAATGCCCCAAACTTTGAATGCCGTTTTGAAAAAGAATATTCGTCACTGTATCGCTGGATTGGCTATTCAATAAGGCTTGATGCACCCCTTGCATACGCTGATCTTGAATATATTCAAGCGGTGTTTGTTGACAGTACTGATTAAAGCTTTTTTGCAAAGTTCGGCTGCTAACTCCGCAAAAAATACTCAGTTCAGCAAGTGAAATCTGCGATTGAAGACGTTGCTGTATATATTGCTGTGCTTTTCGCATATAGCTGGGCATGACTTCCTGTCTGCGTTCATTGAGTTGAAGACTGTAATTATTGGGAACTTTCAGTAAAATTAATTCAATCAAATACTGGGTAAAACTGGCTGAAATAAAGCCCCAGTTTTGAATATTATAATAGGCGTAACATAGGTAATTCAGTGTTTCAACAATTGAGTTCAACGCTTCTGTTGTGCATGATACCCCGCTATCAAATACTAAGGATTCTGCACTGGTATAGCCCAACATTTTACACAGCTGGGTGTCCACATCCTGCTGTGTCAGTTTGAGAATAATATTGCGACAGCGATGATTGGTCATGATGCGGTTTTGGGTATGCGGATGTGTCACCGTCATAATGCCATATGATTGCAGCACCTGATTTTGTGCATGTTCAACTTGACATTGTCCTTCAAGATTGATGCGAAACAAATAATGAGGAGATGTTTCATCTATTGTGATTGCCACAGCCGCGCTGTATTTCAAATCATATAAAGCCGAATTTCCAAAGCTAAATCCATTCAGGCGGGTATTCAAACTCGAAGCAGCATCTACATCAAATTGATGCGGGCACAAATAATGACTGATTTTATCCTTAATGATGTGATAGTCATTTGAATTAAATAGTAAAAACTCATCCAGATAATGCAAATGGCTCAAATTTAAACGCTGATTCATCTCTGCACTCCATTGATTCCATTCTTCATAATTAAAATGACGGCAAGAGCTCATTAGACCTAATCAGCTCTTGCCTGACTCTTAACTTCTGAGGGTTAGGCTTAAACAGGGTGTTCCTGCTGCATACTTGCACTAAAGGCTTTACAGCCTTTTTTCAATAAAATAAAGGCCAATATACATGCGCAAGCACCAACAATCGACAATGACATACCCACCATCAATGGGTTTCCAAAGATTTTATCTGTAATTAATGCCACCAAAGTCGTACCGATTCCGACAGCCACTAAATTACTGATCAGTAGAAATACCGCCGAAATCTGCGCACGCAGCTGGTTAGGTGCCAGCATTTGCATTGCTGTGGTGGAAACTGGCATTGGAAAAGATGCAAAGAACATCGCTGGAACCAATAACGTCACAGACAGCCAAAGTTCAGACACTTGGGTAAAGGCAATCATCGGGATAATCAAACCTACAATGCCGATAACACCGGTGATCATTGGCGAATCTTTTCGACCTTTTTGAATAAACCAGTCATTTAACCAACCTGCACAAAATACGCCCAAGGTATTTGCCACCAGCATGACCGTGCCTAGCATATAGCCAGCTTCTGTTGGAGTTAACCCATATTTGCGCATATAAAATGCGGGTGTCCAACTGATGAGACAGTACAGCGCCATGGCATAGAAGGTAAAACCAAAATAATGACAGCCAAAAGTAGTGCGATGTTTTTTAATAAATTTAAACGCTTTTTTCATGCTGGTTTTTTCAACTTGGCCTTGCGCATTTAAACGCTGACCTCTACGTTGCGGATCCCGTACCGTTAAAATGAACAGCAAGCCAATGAAAACCCCTGGCAAACCCACAAGAATAAATGCCATTTGCCAGGCTTTGATTGCCCCTAAAAGTGGTACTTCGATCAAGCTCATATTTTTCAATAAGCCAATCACATAACCGCCGACCAAAAAGGCAATCCCCCCGCCAACGAATGATCCGCTGGAATAAACAGCGACAGCACGTCCTAGTTTATCCTTGCTGAACATATCACTGAACATCGAATAGGCGGCTGGTGATAATGCTGCTTCTCCCACCCCTACACCCATCCGACTGAAGAAAAGTTGAATGAAGCTCTTACTTAACCCGCAAATTGCAGTAGCAATGCTCCAAAATACAATTCCAACAGCGATAATTTTAGGACGTGAAAAACGGTCTGCCAGATAAGCTAAAGGCAATCCCATAAATGCATAAAATAATGAAAATGCTAAACCATGCAATAAGCTGAATTGGGTATCTGATAAATTTAAATCGGCTTTAATCGGCTCAATCATCAAGGCCAAAATTTGACGGTCTATAAATGAAAAGATATAAGCCAGCATACAGAGCAGTACTACATACCATGCATATACATTTGATTTTTTACTGACCGCGGCAGCCTGATCATTGATAGAACTATTCATGTCACTTAATCCTTGTACGACGGCTTATATTCCTTATAAGCCCATGTTTCCTATACCCTTGACAGGGAAAATATTTTTTGATCCCTATTATCAGAAATCTTTTACTTCTATCCAAATTTTGCTTCTATTCAAGCTTGTTTTGTGGTTAGAATCCTGCAATTTTTTACATTTTCAATTCAATTGTATTTAATTTTACGTGTAATATTCCATATCTTTTTAAGTATAAACTCATACCTTTACAGGACTCCATATCGATTTTTGCGGAAAAATTTAATATAAATCAGTTAAAAACTATTGTTTAATCAAATTAGAAAAATTGAATAATTTATCACTTAAATTACCGCACTGTAGCCTTAATTCAGCTAAAGTAAACATTAGGCCTACTGCTTTATTGGGGTTTGACTCTATTTGATGCCTTATTTCAAGAGCTTCAAACTTAGACTTATGTAGTTTAAAAAAGATGAAACAACATAAGCCTACGCTTTTTAAGCAATTAAAATAAATTTTACGCTGTAAAGGTTTCCTGTAGAAAGCGCCAAAGCATTTGGTCCTGAATTTCCTCAATCACTGCACAAGAACGGCGAATTAATATACCTGATTCTTTGGTATGCTTCTCTGTATAGGTCAAAACGACTGTATGTTGATTATGTGAAATAATTTCTTCATCATAGATTTCAATTTTAATATCAGGCATTTTTCCTTGATTGTTTGCGAACAACTGCTTCACTTCTTCAAATTTAAATTTTTTACCAGCCGCACCCACCATTTCAAAATCTTCAGAAAAATGTTGAATTAATAAAGGTAAATCTTCATCGCTATTTACCCCGCTGAAAATTTTTTCAATAAGTACATGCATGGTATGAATGCTTTCAATTGCTTTCTCTGCAGAAAGTGTCATATCAATTTCCTTATATTTAATGTTGACCCCATAATAAAACAAAATTACATGTAAAATTCAATATGTTTATTGGGCATATTTTATAAATCTAAAAATAAGCATCCTTCTAAATATGCTCTATAGCAAAAAATTTACTCTGTTCATGCATAATTGGCGTATGAAATACATCGATCAAACACGCTTTTTGATCCTTAGCTCAAGCAATACCCCGGTGTCTCATTCACAATCTGCTATTTAAAATGCATGTCCCTGCCAAAGGTAGACCGCCCAAGTTAAACCTGGAAGAGCAAGCTCTGCTTTGTAGGAGCTAGTGGCGGGAATAAATAACTTTATTTCTATGAAGATGAATCAGGCTGTTTTTAGAGCCAACCGCCTTAAAGAGTGTTCATCATTTTGAAGATAGTCTGATCCAGTTTAATATGTTTAATTTATCGAAGAGTTTGTCTGACCGTGAAGGGATTAACTGGAATGTTATGGTTATAGAGGCCACAGAAATTCCAATTCACAGGCTTAGAAACGCATAATAAGCTATGGCGACCAGAAAAAGCCTTATACCTTCAAAATACAGAGCATAATTCATTATAAAACTCAGCAAGTACTGAGTTTATGTATAGGTCGTAGAGCTATACATGATTTTGAGTTACTTCAACGAAATTTAAACCTGAAACATTAAGATGCCTTTATTTTGGCTAATAAAGGCGATCAGAAAGTCAATAAAACAAGAGTGGGGCTGAATAGATATTTGGCAATCTGAAAAAATTGAAAATTTTTGGAAGACTATTATCGAAATAGAGATAAAAAATTAGTTTAAGATGTAATTGAATAGCTAGAATTAATAACATTTAACTAATAAAAAATAATTTATAAAATAGTTTTAATATAATCTATCAGAAATTTAAATCTTGTCTTTCCGCATATTCATATATATAACTTCCCCACCACTGCATCATTTCCATACGTTGGTTAATATAATCAGCGTGATTATAACTCGCCCGAGTTTTATTTTTATCTGTGTGCGATAACTGTGCTTCAATCCAATTTTGTTGAAATAAACCTGATTCATTTAATATGGTACTAAATGTAGATCTTAAACCATGAGATGACAGCTCATTCTTACTATATCCCATTTTACGTATTACTGTATTTAGGGTATTAAAATGAATCGGTTTGTCTTTATAGCGTGGACTGGAAAATACATACTTTTCACCATAAGACCACTCAAGTGCTGATTTTATAATACAAATTGCCTGATCCGACAAAGGGACCAGAAAATCAGGAATCTCATGACCTAAAATAACTTTACGTCTAAACTGCTTAATATGTAATGCCGGTATTTTCCACATTTTATTTTCTATATCAAAGTGATGGGGTTCACTAAGAAGCAATTCAGCGCCCCGAACACCTGTATATAATTTAAGCCATAAGGCTTTTTTAATAAGGGTATGAGTATTTACTTGATTTAATTTATTTATGAATTCTGGAATATCATGTGATTTTAAATAAGGATAGTTTTTCTTAATCTTATTATTAACCAGTATTTTATTTAAACCATTTGCAATATTGTATTCACAATAACCCATCGCTACAGCATAATCGTAAATTTGATTTAAATAACTATAAGCTTTCTTAACCGGTTCTTTTACTTCTCTAAATTCAATTTTTTTTATGACTGTTACTAAATCATATCGCTTCACTTCTTCAAATGCCATATCACTTAATTCTGGATATATATCATTGGATAAACATTTTCTTGCCAATTGAATAACACCACAACGTGGCTCATCACTAAAAGAATTTCTTGTTTTAAATTCTAACCATTCCTCACAAATATCTTGGAAGGATTTTATTTTTTTATTACTTATACTTTTAAGAGTGTAATTATTTAATTTATATTCATCTCGTGCAAATCTTGCATCTTTTAATAACATTGAAGGATACATACCCAGTTTTATTCTTGGTCGCTTGCTTGATCCTTCTACAGAATATCGATAGCTCCATGACTTGCGTCCATTCGGTTCAATTTTCAGGCTCAGGCCTTCATCATCTGCTAAAAAGTAGATTTTATCCTTCGGTTTGGCTTGGCGAACCTTGAATTCTGTAAGACTCATAAAATTGCATGGAACCATTAATGACACTGGATAGTTTGATTATAGCAAAATAAACATAGTTTTATATGATGCGTATGATACGCATCATATAAAATCATAATTTATTGTTATTTAATAATTTTATTAAAAATTAAATAGTTTTAGTCACCAAGTTAGTAACCTTTAAAATAATATATTGAAAGGCGAAAGACTGACTTAACAGATTTTTTAGTTGGAAATAGACTTTCCTCGTTAAGTTTGAACAGGACAAAATTAATTACCAAGGTTGAATTTTTTGGATTTCTTGATTAAGAGAGTCAGGAGTTATTCGATATTTAAGTCTTGAATATTCAATTAAATATTATTTACTTAAGTGACTATTTGAAAAATCAGGCCAGTTCATTTTGAATATTAAGTAATTTTTATACAAAGCTGATGAAGTAATAATTTAATAAGCAGGAGAACTAACGATTTTAAATGGGGGTGGAGGCAGCTTAAGAACACAGCTGCCTCAAATTTAGTATAGCCGGGAATCGACTAATGACTTAACCCATCATTGCATTTTAATTCCAAAGTACAGGGATTTTTCCTGTTGTGATAACAGTTCCTTTAAAATCGTCTTAATTTTGGCTCTGCCATCATCTTCAATTTTATTGTTGCTGCTATCGGTAATGTCTTGACCATTACTTCCTACGATTGGCAATATCCTAGGAAGTGCCCATTGTTGGGTATAAGCGGGATACATATCGTTAATCACTACATTGCTTAATGCTGCACTTCCGGTATTTTTCACCATAATCCGATAAATTAGACATTGATTCGGTTTTAAGTTTTCATTTTGTACCGTATAAGTTGCATTTATCACTGCTGAAACATTTGTCATACTGCAATTTTCAACTTTGAATTGCGATTTCAGAATTTTTAACTGATTCGGACTGACCGTAATTAGATCGGTATTGCTCAAATCCGCTAATAATATTTCTTTCGCTAGATTATCCGGTTTAACTGTTAATTTAACCTGACCATTCATGCCGTTAGTTGCTGTTGCAGATGCTTCAGCTTTTATCAATAAAGTGACTGATTTGTTGGGCTCGATAATATTGCTTAATTCTGTCTCTACCCCAGAGAGCAAGGTATCTCCCGCATCTAGCGCATCATTACTATTTTTATCTAGAAATAATGAATATAAGAAGCCATCATTGCCATTGACAGGATTGATGCTGATTTTTGCTTTAGTTTCATTTTCTGCACCATAGTTGGTTAAACGGTGTAAAAACACATAGCTTCCCCCGACCCCCACCTGTGCACTTTGATCATTGCTTAATTCCAGTAAGCGTTTTTTAGGCTGGGGAATCACAGCATCCAGAATAATATCAGCCAAGCCCGACTGAAGTGACTCGATTGCAAACCAGATATTGGTGGTTGCTGTCGCAGAAGAGTAAATGGTCACAACTGCGCAGAGTTGTGCGGTGCTATTGGCTGAAACATTTAGTTGAGTAATCTGCTGACTACTTACACCCGTTTTACACTGCGCAAGATCCGCTTTATAAAATTCAATTTTTAAACCAGCAGTAAAAGGCGTAACACTATTTTTAACCAAGCTTGAATATTCACCCGTCCCTAAGGTTGGTTCAATTTTGCTACTAGATGCATACAGCTGATAATCCTGTGCCAAACCGCCGTAATTCTGAATATTGAGCGGAAAATAAACTTTGCTGTTACTGTCAGCTTTTTGGGTCCAAAGTGGTGTAGAACCTGTTCTACCTTCTTTTGCAATAATAAATATACCAGTACCGGTGGCAGCGGCATCTGCTGCAGGGGCATTACTGATGTTGTTGGATAAATCACTTTTGGCCGCAATCAATGTTTTTAAGGTGGATGTATTATTTCCAGGAATGAGATCCTGCATCTTGGTGGTTTCAATAATGGCTGTATTTTCTACAAAACCCACACTTATAGTATCTGTGTCGGTGACTTTTAAATTTTTAACCGTAAAGATGTATTTTGCATTGGCAGGAATATCGCCTAAACTTAAACCACTACCTGCAGTGGTACTGCTCAACAGTGCAGTCAATGCATTGGCATCTGTCCAAGTCGAAGGACAAGCCTTGCTGGTACCATCGGTCAAATCTTCACAGATCAGACTGGTTTGATTTGCAGCATTACCGCTCGTCACCTGAAGTAAGTTTTTGAAATTATCTCGCAGGAGTACTCCATCTGCCTGCACGGCAGTCTTATTGATGACATCCAGCTGATAAGAAATCAGGTTATCTTTTTGAACCACCGACTCTGGTGTTAGGCTTTTGACGACCGCTAAATCAATATCATCTTCTTGGATCTTGAGATCAAATTTGACATCTGCACTGACATTACCACAGGTACTCAAATTGGTGGAAACAGCTTTACTGTTCGCATCCAGCGCGAATTCAAACGGTAGATTGATATCAGTATTGGTTTGAGTATTGCCAAGAATTTTAATTACCAAATCATTGACCTGAACCCCTTTGGTATAATCCAGGGTAGCGTTATAGACTGGGGTGTAATTAAAAGTTACTTTGTCTGGATTTGCGGTCACCAAACTATCTGCTGAACCCAATTCAACCAAGCCTGATGCAGTTTGCTTATATAATCTGTAATTTTTGCCATATACCGCTTTAGTCTGAGCATAGCCCGTCAGATATTCAATTTTAAATTGCAGGGTAGGCATATCACTCTGACTTAAAATTTGTCCAACAACATTAAAAGGTACAGAATGGGTCTTCCCTGTTGCATCCTCACCTTCGTAAAAACGCCCTGAAGCCGCACTAAATTCAACTGCAGGTTTTAATTTTAATGAAATATCATCAATAAAATTACCTAAGGTTACACTGCTATATTTTGTTGCAGCAAAGATAAAGTCATAGATACCGCTATTAACTGAAACAACGGCTTTAGCTCCGATAGGATTGGCATCCACCCATGTCCATAGTTTAGTAGATTGCTGTGCGCCAATTTTCTGTAACTGAGTAAAACCTAGGCGATCTGCGTTTACTTTCCCGATATAAAAAGTAGCCTCTTCCGTACTGCTTGATCGAGCGGCATGCCTGAAATTCCACTCAAACTCTTCACCTTTTATCAAACATACTGGCTGATACAGTGCAGATGCATCCTCAGCATTAAGTTCAGCATATTGATTATTGATATTTGCTGTCCCCCAGTCCGCAGTTGCATTGCCATCTGGGCCTTTACCGCGCCAAATTTCAATTAACTTAGGGGTTTTATGGGTGGTTTTCCAACCTTCCACTGCCGTTTCAGCAAATTGCTGATAACTGCCGCTCAACGTGGGTTTGTTAAAACTTAAATTAATAAAACTCCGCTGAATTTTAACTTTACTGGTATCTGCTGCAGCATCTGCTGCATTGACCTCAGCCACACCGCCCACCATTAAAACTAAAGATGCCAAAACATGAGGTAAATATCGCTTGATCATAATGTTATTTCACCTGCACTTTTTGCAGTTTTGACTCTATTTGTAAATCTTGCCACTGCGGCAAATATTTAATTTCAATCCCAGGTACATCTGTAACCTGCAGAACCATCCGGCGGCTTTTGGCTTCAGCTATTTTCATCTCTGTATCGGTTTGAAAATCAACTGCACCCTTGGCTTCAGTCGTAATATTTGCAATATCCATACCCTGTAATACCAGATAATCTTGCACTGCCTGAACACGGCGCTGTGCAAGCTGAATGTTATAGGCCGAGCTTGCATGATGATCGGTATAACCCGTTAAAATAGCAGACAATTGCGGATATTGATTCTCCAGAATCTCCCATTGTTGCAGCACCATTTTGCTTGCCGGGCTTAGGTCTGCACTGTCACGGGCAAAATGTACAATATTATGGATCTTTAAACTATTAGACTGTTGATTTAATTGTACTTTGGCTAGAGGCCAAAATTCAGGGTTGACGCCATGACAGCCCTTTCCATTCAGCTGCTGCAATGAAGGCAACTGCTCTGGCTGCCAGCTGATATCCGTGCGCTGTATACCTGTTGATTCAACCACCTGATATAAAGCCTGTTGCACCGCATTAAAAGGTTCTTGGGCATGTCTCCAGCCCAACTCGCAATATTCTGCTGCCGCCCACACCAGCATCACTTCTGCATGTGCCAGACTTTCTGGCGCTTTATCAATGGCACCCTGCTGTTTTAAATATTCAATCTGCCACCACAAATCACGGCGCATGACTTGTGACACACTTAAGACTGGTGTGGTTAAACTCAAATTTTGCCTGGCCTGCAATCCACTGACAATATGCTGGGCCTGTTGCAAAGCTTCCTGCCCGGCAAGGGTTAAACTGCGCTCGGATTGTTGATTGACCGCATAACTTAACCATATTTTTGCTTTGTAAGCATGATAGCGAGTTAGTGCATCAGCATTTGAATATGATTGCAAAGTATTGGATAAGGTCTTTATTTGACGCTGAGCATCAGCAGCTGAAAAGGGTTCAGCATAAACCATGCTATTCGCTAAAAATAAAGCTGCAAGTAGTCCAATCAATGGTTTCATGTTCTATCGTCCCTGTTCTGGCTCTAAAGCAAAGTTTGTGTTTGCCGAACGGCGACCAAACAGATCTTCATCAAACTTGAATCTGAATCTTAAATACGCACCTTCACCGGTTGAACTGGTATTTGCCAGTTCCTCATCTCGATAACCCATAAAGTTATAACCTGCCGAAACCCAAAGATTGGTTGCAAGCAAATACCCCAATTCGGCTCCAACCAAATAACGCGTTCCTGCACCGCGGTTGGCCCATAAACTGCCAGCCTGTATGCTCATATCCCAGCGTTCATTCATGTCATAAATTACACGACCACTAACTAACTGGGTTAAAGCACTACTCGAAATACCGTATTCATCCAGTACAGACCATTTTGCTGCATATTGACCCGATAAAGTCAGACGGCGCTGTGGATGATAGTTACTATGAATAGACGTCACATAGGCTTCACGTTTAAATTCCGCTTCTAAATCAGTGGCATTATTTTCATAGTAATATTCGATTTTCGACAACACATCGAGTTTATTTTGATCATAATCGCGCCATGCATAACCGATCTGGAAACGGTTGCGTAAATGATCCCCTTGAGCTGCTTCTTTATTATCGACAAAGTTCAGCGTGTTTTTAGTCAGCACGGTTGCATCATCAGAAAGCTTATAGGCATAGCCAAGGGTATTAATCAGGGTATCCGAAGTATCAGAACGGCGACCTTCCAAACGGGTGGTCGCTTTCCAATTCTCATGAACTAAATACTCAAGCCCAAGACTCAGTGCAGTGGCATCGTTCCGAGTATTGTCTTCATTTTTAGATAAAGACTGGATACGCTCAAAACTGCTACTGACATAGACACGCGGTTTTAATTGCCAGCGGTTACGCAGGCCCAATGCAGCTTCAGCTTCACGGTTACTGATGCCATCCGCAACACGATATTCACTAAATACTGAACCATCTTTCATATAATTACTGGAAATACCAAACACCGTGCTGTTGGTTTCTTCCGTGCTATTCATGGAATATAAACCATCAATTGCTGAAATCACTTCATGGCGGGCATAGACTTCTGTATTTGGCAGGACTTTAGCTGTTCCCCCTACAGACAAGACTTGTTTATCGGAATTAGATAAATCCTGTTCGTATTCAATAAAAGCTGATGCGCCTTTCCAAGGCAGATTACCGGTAAATTTGATACGACCCGTAGTTCCCTGATATGGACCCAGATTTTCAGTGGCTAAAGTTGCCGCCGCAGTGGTTTCATCATAGTGACGAAAACCTAATTCTACTGCCAAAATTTTAAAGAAGTTACGTTCCAGACTGGCAGATAATCCGGTACGAATCCCGTGATTATCTTGATCTTCGGTACGAATGGCTTCTATACGAGCCAAGCCCAGTTTTGCAATCGGTGCTGACGCCTTGATGCCACTTTCCTTACGCCCTGCACTAATAGTGGCTGCATCATTCTGGAAACCTTCTTCAGCTTGCTGGTGATAGGCACGAACATGGGCAAAGCTCGGCGCATATTCAAATTCGACTCGGGCAGCGCCGCCTTGGTTTTTGTCACGGGTTGAATCACTATTGATCTGAGTAATCTGATCTGCCGTTGAGTCGGTATTTCTAGACTGTGCCACTTCAGCAATTAATTTACCGTATTGCCCCACTTTCACCACGGCATTTAAACTGGCAATCTGTTCCTGATTTAATGGATCATTGCTTTGCACAAATGAACCACCCATTTTTAGATGGCTCTTCATGGCATAACTAAAACTCATCCCGCCGACTTGATATTCTTCACCAATTTCATCCGCTTCCACCGTAATACGGATAAAGTTTGGATTCAGGTCTTGATCGACACTGGCGACAGCCTGTTTTAAGTAAATGCTGTTGCTGTAGGTGTCGACTTCATAATCGCTAAAACGGGTAAGGCTTTGTTTGGCAATAATCAAACCCGGATTATTACGATCGCGGGTCAGAATCTCGACTTTTTCACTATTGTCTAAAATAAGTTCATTTGAAATTGAACCCAGACTGTAGGGACCAGAAATACCGAGTGCACGATTTTCTGTCACCACTTGACGCGATTTGGTTTCAGCCACAAATGCTGATGCTTGAAACTTATCTCCTTCATGTCCCACTTTCAGACCAGTCAATGAACGGTTATATTGCCCCAAAGCCAGACCTTCATCTTTTTCTGTACGGGTCACATAGTCGCCATACATCGCATATGAACGGCCTTTGTCTAAGCGTACATACAATTTGCTGGTCGATTGAGCTTCAAAGCCTTTTGCCGCTGCATCACCATAAACGGGATAATATTCATCAGGTTGAATATCGCGGAACAGGCGCTGCTTGGAACTTTTATTCGAATCATAAGCCAAGGTTAACAGATAGTTGCCTCTGACTTTTCCTTTCAGGAACATTGCAGTGCGACCGGTCAATGAGGTGTCATTACCCCACTCGGCAATTTCATTTAGCTCATCTTCAAAACCATCATTACGATTCACGCTGTGCAACTGTGTGTTATCAAAATTATTAAAGTTAATGGAACCTTCAATTAAACCCACGGCAATCAGCGGACGTAAATCTGCCTGAAACTGAATGTCGATTTCTTGTTTGAGCAAACCACTGCTGACACGTAGTTTTCCACGTGCAGGCGCATTCGGTGCAAGAACCGGAATAATCATCTCGCCGCCATCAATGAAGCTTTGAATGCCCGGTTCATTTGGATTTAAATCTGGAAGATCAATAATCCCGATATCACTTTCTAGAGTGATCGAGGTACGGGTAGCAACCCTGACACCTTGTTTATCTTGTAACTGAACTCGCAGCTGCATCACATCACGGCCATTGGCCATCACCGAAGCTTGCGGTTGTTGTAACTTCAGCTGATGAATTTCATCCGGAACAATGACCTGAATGTGTTGGCTTTCACGGACATTGCCAGCAAAATCCAGTTGTTCAGCACGAATGCTGTTTTTACCGGGTTTTAATGCCACTCCGACATATTCAACACCTTGTTTACGTTGCTCATCCAGGATGGCTAATTTACCCCGTTGTTTATCTGCCACCACCACGTCATTGACTAAAACACGCTGTGTTGCGCCCGCTGCACCTTGAACTTGAATTGTCGTTTGTGCATGAGGTAGAACCTGTCCCTCTGTTAAGTTTAAAATTTCTAAAGCGTTGTTGTCGCTACGCTTTAAATATTCTTCAAGATTCACTAAAACAGGCGGTTTTACCGGATCAATCAACAACTGCGGTTGTTTTTGTACAGCAAAATCACCCCGATTCAATAGACAGTTCTGATCATTGTCATTTGCCAAACAGCCTTGGGTGTTTTCTGAACGGGTGCTGCTTTCCAGATAGCTCGGTGCATCAATAGAAAGTTGCTTGTTAATCGCTTTTTCAAGATTTAAATTGCTGCTGTTAATTTTTTCCTGACGCTGTTTGATTGCATCGGTTAAGGGTGCGGAACATGCATCTGCCTGATCCGCCATGGCAAAATCGGCACGATGCAATTCGCCACGTTTGACATCGACAAAGCGGCTGGATGGATCGCCTGCATTTCGGTTGGACTGAGTCAGTAACTCTACCCCGGCCGGTAAAGTCGTGCGGTCAATTTTAAGTACATGGGTTTTTGCCGAAATGCCGTAAAAGTCATATTTACCTTCGCGGTCCGTGATCACATAGCTGCCATCTTCCATGTAGATACGGACACCCGGCACACCCAACTCGCCTTTATCCTGTATGCCATTACGGTTACAGTCGCTATAAACTTTACCCACCACAAATGCATCGGCACTAAACGCACCCGGACGAACTTTAACTTTAGCTTGTGCTTCATTTGAACTGAGACCAGAACCATCCACTGCACGAGCCCGGTTAACCCCATCCCCATTTAAAGCATTGGGTCCGACCAGAACACGGTATTCAATTTTGGCACTGGCATTAACTGCAAGATTACCGAGACCCAGCGTTAAATAAGGGCCTTTGCCACCTTCCGGGTCTGCCACTGGTTTGCCATCAATACGCATGGTATTTGGCACATAGCTAAAACCACGCGGTAAACTGTCTTGCAATTTGACATCACGTGCAAGTACATCACCTTTATTACTCACGGTAATGCTGTAATTGGTGAAATCACCCAATTCGATACTGCTATCACGTGCCGTTTTTTGTACCATCAACCCCGATTGGCTTAATAGCGGGTCAATCGGAATATCGATATTCAATGCCGGACTGCTGGATGCCAGGGTAAATAAGCCGCCATAAGAATATTGCGAATGTACCGCCATGCCATTAAATGAACTGAGCGGATACACTACCTGATCGCTGACAAAACTATATTGATGAGTAGCAATTGTTGAGGTATCGACTAATAATTTGTAGTTACCCGGAATCACCTGAGGGTAAACAAACTCACCTGTCGCAGATGTGACCTGTTTTGCAGGAATTGAACGTAAAGCCCCTGTGGTACGGTCAACTTCAAAAGCTACATTATTGCCTACAGGTTGATCATTTTCGTCCACCAATATCACTGTTGCCCCAGCGACAGGTTTTTTGGTTTTTGCATCGAAAATAATGCCGTATGGATCAATCAATATCTGCGTTGAAATATCATTAATCGGTGTAGTGACCTGTCCTTGCTCGTCGACACATTCAACCAGACTTGCTGTAACCTCATCACGTTTAAGCGTTTGTAAAACAGCATCATTCAGGTTTTTTTCTGCATTTTCTTCAGTCTCTAAACTAAATTGGAACAGACCTGTATTTTCACCACTTTCCATGGCAGAAATAATAACAATATCACCCGTCAATTTAGACTGAATACGAATGCGGACCTGCTCTTTGCTGAAACGGTTGGCATTACAAACGGCGGCATTGGTTTTTAAATAAATCGGTTCATTAACCTTGCCGGTATAAAAGCTGATTTTAAAATCATTTGTGGTGCTCTCCAAAGTTGGCTGACCCACCACCTTGGTTTCAACTTTATTGGACAAGGTTTTTTGATCCACTTGCCCTTTTTGATGCAGAACATAAGCTCCATTCACCAATGTGGTATAGCTAATGGTTGGTTGAGTTTTGACCTTTAACTTAATCTCGCTTTTTTGACCGGCTGCAAACGGCAGTTTATAGGCCACCACAGCATGGCCAATTTGATTTTTATCCTGAGGTAAATGGCTTGAATATTGTCCTTCTGCTAATTTATGCAAAACCAGTGTATTAGAAGCCGAATCTGAAACCTGAATATCTTCAAAAATAGTATTTGCAGGCAAAAGATCTTCAACAATCACCCATGATTGTTTCTGTCCATCCACCGTGACTGTTGCAGGAGATACAGCTAATGATGCTGAGTTGGTTACCGTCAAAGTGTAATTCAGAGTTTGTGCCTGCTGATTTATGGTCAGCAGTGATTGGTCTACGGCTTTTTCTATTTTTAACTTTGCTTCAAAGACCTGTATAGGGTCTTGCACTGTTTTTTGTTGTTGCGGTTCTTCACGAATCTGTGCGGTTAAAGGAAGCTCTAACTTGGCCTGATCGGGAGTTTGTAATGAAGTATCTGCCACGACCCATAAGTGTACAGTTTGATTGGATTGTAATTCCAATCCATCTTTAATCAGGGTATCTGAAATATCCAGGACACCATCTTGATTGGCATCTAAATAGATTTTTAAATTGGATAAATGGTTAACAGGCGCGGTTTGAAAATCAAACCATGCCTGAGTATTACTGGTATTGGTCACCTGATTTAACCAGATGACTTTTGAACCTGCTTCTACTTGCTGGAGCTGATCTGGAAATAGTTCAAGACCATAAAACTTTGCAATTTCGACATTGACTGCATTGGATTGAGTGGTTCGCAGTAATTGCCCACCGTTGGAATCAGTGACTTCATAACTTGCATAAGCAATATTCTGAATCATTTGTCCAGCCATAGGCATCGCAGCATGACCATGCTGTGCAAAGAACAAAGCAGATGCAAGTGCGGACAAAGATAATGTCTCCACTTTTTTATTCATTGCTTTTTTCATTGCCACGCCCCGGAACAGAAAATACGAAAATAAAAATAATTAAAACAAACGAATCAAGTCCCCTTTTCTTAAAAAAGGGGGGGGTAGAGATTTAAAAGGATTATGGGGTGGTTACGCTGTTGTCAATTTTTACCGCAAACTCTAAAGTTTCCGATGTTGCTGGAGTCAAGGTATTCACGCTATAACTCACCTGACCATTGGTTTGAGTTGCAGACGCTGGCTTTAATGACCCTGTGAATAGCTTGGTATAACTTGGCACCATGTCGGAAATCACAATATTGGTGGCATTCGCATTACCATCATTGGTGGCTACAATTTTGTAGTACACACATTGACCTGGTTTTGCCTTTAAATCAGTTGTTCCATAAACTGTTGGGGGCGTTGTACAGTCTGCTACAGCCTGAGTTTTAACTAAACGAATCTGGCCTAAGTTAATCACCGTGCGATCCGTTACAATCACATCAGCAGGCTTGTTACTGCCTGTAGGTTTGAATGATACAATCGTGGTATCTGATTCCCCTGCCGTTGCAGTTGCAGGTGCCTCTACTTTGACCAAAATTGTAACTGATTCATTTTGTGATAAACCAGCACCATTGGTTTGTCCCAATAAAGCAGTCAAAGATACATTACGCTCTGCGGCGGTCGCACCTATTACCAACTCATTGGCATCAACCATGCCATTCTTGTTGAGGTCAACATAAACTGAGGTATTCATACCTGACAAGGTAGAAGACCAGTTAATTTCGACTGGATATTTGCTTTCACCTTCCAGTACATTTCCCGTATTGGTTAAGGTGTGGCTGTATACTGTTGTACCACCGGGTGCAATTTGACCTTGTCGGTCTGGAGTAAAGGTCAATTGACGTTGTTCTGCAACTTTGACATTAAAGCTAATGTCATCTTTCGTACCTGTAGCAGATGAAGAAATCTCGACTTTAATATCTTTACCCGTACTTGTATCGGCAGGAGTTCCGGCAGGAGGGGTCACGATTAAACAGAAACTTTTTGCAGCGCCATTGGCAATGTTGCCAGAATTGGTCACTTTCGTGGCAGTACAGTTACCTGAGCTGTCTTTTTCAAAAACTTCAGCAGTCCAGCCAGTAGGGATATTCGGAACATTAATAATGTAATTATCCGGAATGTTGCCGGTATTTTTGATCGTAAGATCAAAAATTACTGGTATTGCCGGTGGTGTCGTTGCAGTAGCTACAGGCGTTGAATTACCGGGACCTGCACCAAGTTCCGCAGTTGGGCCAGATTTGCTAACCAAATCCACTGCATTTGCCAGTAAGCTGGAAACAACTAGAGTTAACTTATCTATGCCTTTGTTGGCATCAGAAGTGCTGGTCAAAATAATTTGATTATTATTGACTACTGCACCGTTCTGGAAAGTGACGCGAACGATATATTTCTCATAACCACCCGCTGCAATCGGACCGGTATTATTCGATGTTACAGGCGTTTTACCATCCGCTTTCAGAATTTCAACAATACTGCCTGCCGGTAAACTTATTTTATTTACAGTGAGCGTATAAGAATCTGCCGTGTTGCCGCGGTTATGGACAACAATCATGTCACCTTCTGTGGTACTGTCACCGAATACAACCGGAACCCCTTGTTTGCCTGCTAAAGTAATAAGGTCATCCACGGGAGCACCTGGAATAGGGCCATCTTTAAAGCTGTTTAATACAGAGTCATTAATCGAACCATCAAATTTCCCTGTTACAGTCACAATTGATGGATTAGATGGAACAGTTGTAGGATCAGTAGGTGCGGTGTCCGGCACATCTGTGATCACTAATGGAATATTCGGACCACCAGCAGTACCGGGTTTACCATCCGGATCGACATAGGCAGTATTTTTAATATCGCCTGCACTGGTGCTATCTAAAACTTTAACTTTAAAAGTCAGCTTGCCGGAGGTATTTGCTGCAACACTGTCAATATTGAAAAGGAATTTATTTCCGCTGACTTCAAAATTGTCTAAATTATCTTCTGCATCGGTAAGAGCGGTTGAACTGCCATTATAACGTGCAGATCCAGCAACAAACTGAACAGTAGCGGGCAATACGTCAAAGAGTGCAACATTGGTTGCAGCTGCATTACCTGTATTTTTAAAAGTTAAGGTATATTCAACTTCCTGCCCCGCTTGAGTCACACTTACACTGGCAGCTTTGGTAATTTGCATTACTGCACCAGTAGTAATGGTGGTAGTGTCGATATTGTTTTTTGTTATCGCACTTGAATCATATAAAGCAACTGACTGTGCTGTTGCCGATACCTGTAACTTATCAAGCTGGTTAGCAAGTGCCGTGCTTGGTGTGGTTGCTACCACAACTAAACCCACAGATTCCCCTGCCGCAAGTTCAATTTGGTCAGCAGTTGTTAAAGCAACTTTACTGTCAGCAACCCCATCTTTATTGCGGTCAATATATATTGCAAACTTGCCATTTTCGAAATCAAATGTTGTGGTTGCATTATCTATATCAGTAAGTGAAATCGTAAATTTATCCGATCCGTTCCCGGTATTGGTTAAGATGTGTGAGAAAGTAACCTGACCATTTGCTGTGGTCTGCGCAGCGCGGTTAGCTTCAAGTGTAAAGCTGCCGACTTGAGCGACTAGCGTTTTCACTTCATTAGACGTTACTACACGTTCTGTACCGGTATTATCAGTATAAGATGCAGTTGCAACGTTACTAATATTCGTACCGGCTAAAGGTGCAGCAGCCATAGCTTGGCTACCCAGCAACGATACCCCACCAATTACTGCCAGTGATGCAGCAATTTTACTTAATTGAAAATTATTTTTCATAAAGAACCCAACAATAAAGTCGATATTGACCAATTAAAAATTTTATTTAGATGTATTAACTTGGACTTGAGCAGAAATAATAATTTTCTGTTTTGGCTTTAACTCACTCACATTCCATTGCAAAACGCGATATTCAGCCAGTGGGACATTTACTTTTTTGCCATTTTCCATACGGGTGAGTGGTGCTTTAGCAAAACTTTTGCCATCTACGGACGCATAGGCATCTTTGGGTAAGCTTTGGCCTGTGTAAGTTACATCGGTAGGAAGTGGAAGATTCAACTTTAAATTTTTCAGACTCTGACTAGAGATATTGGAGTATTCAACTTTGTACTCAAGCAATGCTTTTGGCTTTACTTGATCTGTTGTTTTTAATTCTTTTTTTACTTTTTGGTTTCCCTCTAGCTGAAACACTTTCATATCAGCAACTAAAGCTTGGTTATTCGCGGAAGTATGAGTTGTAAACGCTGCTGTTAATAGCAGGGATAATGGTATCAAAATCGGTTTTTTTTCGGATTTAATCATCATTGGATACAATTTTAAACATAATGTCATTGCATTCTTACATTAAAAAATTAAAAAATAAATAAAAAATATGACATATTTCACACTTTCCAGATAAATATCAAAATTATAGACTTTTTATTAAAAAAATTTGTATTTATTGACATTTTTTGTCATGAAATAAAGGCAAAAAAAGTAATGCCAATCACCGCAAGATTAAAAAAATTATTAAATGTGTCATTTTTGGCCTTGCCAAAGGCTTAAGTTTGCTCGAAGTTTTGGAGTAAAGCTTTAAAAACTCAACTCAAATTGCAGTGCGCTTATCGAATTCTTATCTAAGCTCAGCGGATTTGCCTAAAGTGGTACCGCCTATTTTAAACTTACTCTGTGCACAAACGTCGCTTACTTTTTACTGGATGAGCATAAAGTGATTCCTATCGTTCGAAGCTATTTACCGCAACAAGACAGTTTTGCTTAAGTCCTTATGGAATGCATTTAGGAACACTGTTGCCCGCTGATGCAGACTTAACCGGTAAATTTTTATTGGCAGCTTTGAACTTGGAGAAACAAAAAAATGGGTCGCCAAATGTGGTTTAAAAGGTCTTGCTCCATATACAGTTCAAGACGGAACCCAGTTCTATAAACTGCTAACAGGAATTCAAATACAAGATGACTGTTTATCTAGAGAAAAACACGGACTACGAACTATTGCGTGTGCGGTACCAGTGTTAAATGCGCAAGTTAAGGCAATTGCCGCATTAAATTGCATGGCACAGACTCAGCGTATAACAGAGGAGTAGCTTATTCAGCAAATTTTACCTTTACTTAGAAATACGGTTTATGAATTAAGAAGTACACTTTAGACTATTAAAACTTATCTAAAGTTTTCAACTATGAGTCATTTTATCTCTAATAATAATGAATATAATTACTCCTTGCTCTACTCCTAGATTTATTTTTGAGCTAACTCTGCTCATGCTTTTTAGATTCTTTAGATTTTTGATTCCCGTCGCATATTGATGAGCTAGAACAGGTAGAGTATCGATAAAAACTCATTCTAGATCTGCATAATTAAAAATAATGAATCAATTTTACATTAATTAAAATAAATTCTATTAAATTAATTATTCTATTTTCATAAATTAATATTCATAAAATCATATTTAATTTTCTTATAATTTTTATCATTTTGTAATAGATTATTTAATTATATATTTATATGGTGATTCAGATACCTACACCCAAAACTATACCTACAAGGTATTATAAAATAAAAAATACAGCTTTTGATGTGGTAACAGATTACCATCCATACAGCTTTTGATGTGGTAACACATCTCCATAAATACAAGTTTTGATGTGTTAACAGAAAATAAATGATGTAGTAACATAGTCAGTGTATAAAAAACCATCAAAAGTACAGACATGGCAAAAGATTGAAGCTGAATAATTATCCATACCTTATAAATATAAAAATAAATTTATAAGTATAATAACCATTATAAATCCTGGCTTTAGATATTAATATTTAATACAGCCCTTATTAAATATTTTAAATTTAATTTTTATATATTCAAAATAATTTAAATAGAAGGATTTTATAAATCAAAATATAGGGATCTTTTTTAAAATTGTTTGGATTGTATATTGATAATATTTCTGCATAATTCTGATATAAACTGCATCGATTTAAACAAACTTACCCATCCTTAGTTTAGCCACTATATGGACATCTGATGATTTAAGGGTTGAGCCCCTGAAAGAAGTGTATTCTCTCTAAAAGCAGATCGCTTAAATTAGGTTTACAAGATCAGATTCTTCACTGTCTAAGTCATTGGTAGAAATACTGAACCCTATTTCATATTGCTAGAAGTTATGGCCTTTCAGAGCTTATAACTTCTAAAACTGTGCATTCTTTTGAAGACTTTCGATGATTAAAAGTGCTCCACTAGGCAGTTTGTTAATGAGTCCTTTTATCTATCTAAGAAGTGTCGATAAAACCAATGGCTATTCACTATATAAAAGATAAGTATGTAGAACACTAAAAAATGGATAAAGATCTGGAGAATTCGGATAGCTGCGAAGGAAAAATTTCGCTTCAATGAGGGAAAGACCCTAATGGAATAGAGGATACAACAATGACCTCACGCAGCATTACTGAATGGCAAGACTTCGTTAAGAACTGTATTGATTTTCGCCCACATGATGGTGTTTACCGGATTGCTCGAGAAATGTTCACCGAAACTGAACTGTTCGACTTGGAGATGGAACAGATCTTTGAAAAAGTCTGGATTTATGCCTGTCATGAAAGTGAAATTCCAAATAATAACGATTTTGTAACGGTTCAAATTGGCCGCCAACCCCTGATTATCAGCCGTGATAGTAATGGTGAACTTCATGCCATGGTTAATGCATGTGAGCACCGTGGTGCAACCTTGACACGTGTTAGCAAAGGAAACCAAGCCACATTTACTTGTCCTTTCCACGCTTGGACCTATAAGTCAGATGGTCGCTTGATTAAAGTCAAAGCGCCAGGTGAATATTGCGAACACTTTGATAAAACCACGCGTGGTCTTAAACAAGGTCGTATTGCCAGTTATCGCGGTTTCGTATTTGTCAGTTTAGACAGTCAGGCGACAGATTCTTTAGAAGATTTCTTGGGTGACGCCAAAGTCTTCCTTGATTTAATGGTTGAGCAGTCACCTACAGGCGAGCTTGAAGTCTTACAAGGTAAATCTGCCTATACTTTTGCAGGTAACTGGAAACTCCAAAATGAAAATGGTTTAGATGGTTATCACGTCAGTACGGTGCACTATAACTATGTATCGACTGTTCAGCATCGCCAGCAAGTGAATATTGAAAAAGGTGCTGATTTAGATACGTTGGATTACAGCAAATTAGGCGCCGGTGATTCTGCAACTGATGATGGCTGGTTCAGCTTTAAAAATGGTCATAGTGTATTGTTCAGTGATATGCCCAATCCAACAGTCCGTCCAGGTTATAGCACTGTAATGCCATACCTTTTAGAAAAATACGGGGAAAAACGTGCGGAATGGGCTATGCATCGTTTAAGAAACCTGAATTTGTACCCTAGCCTGTTTTTTATGGATCAAATCAGTTCGCAATTACGCATTATCCGTCCTGTGGCTTGGAATAAAACAGAAGTTATTAGTCAATGTATTGGTGTTAAGGGTGAGTCTGCCGAAGCACGCCGTAACCGTATTCGCCAGTTTGAAGACTTTTTTAACGTGTCAGGTTTAGGCACGCCAGATGACCTGGTTGAATTCCGTGAACAACAAAAAGGCTTCCAAGCACGACTTGAACGCTGGAGCGATATTTCTCGAGGTCACCATACCTGGGAATATGGCACCACCCAAAATGCTCAGGATTTAAATATTAAGCCGGTCATTACAGGACGTGAATTTACCCATGAAGGCCTATATGTCAACCAACACGGTCAATGGCAACGCTTAATGCTCAATGGCTTAAATAAAAAAGCCTTAAAAATGCAAGATGTGACTTTTGAGCAAGATATTGCCAAGGAAGAGGTGTAATCATGACTGCTGAACTTAACTTCGCTGTTTCTCAGTTTCTCATTAAAAAAGCTGAACTCTGTGACACCTATGATTGGGACGCTTATCTGGATCTGTATGATGAAGATAGTGAATACCATATTCCGCAGTGGATCGATGATCATAACTATATCCAAGACCCCAATCAGGGCCTGTCTTATATCTATTATGAAGACCGTACTGGATTGGAAGACCGAATTTTTCGTATTCGTACCGGCAAGGCGGCTTCTGCCACCCCTTTACCGCGCACTTTGCACATGATTAAAAATGTTCGGGTGAAAGAACTGGATGATGGCTTAATTGAAGCAAAAGTAGCATGGCATACCCTGTATAACCGTCAAGGATTGGAGGGTAGTTTCTATGGCCATGCCACTTATACCTTACGCAAAGCTGAAGAGAGCTTCCGCATCCGTCGTCAACATACAGTATTACTGAATGACAAAATTGACTCGGTCTTAGACTTTTATCACGTTTAAGGATCAATCGTATGACTCATTCAGTGGCGCTCAATTTCGCTGATGGTAAAACTTTTTTCATTTCTGTACATGATGACGAATTGCTGCTCAATGCAGCCATTCGTCAAGGGATTACACTACCTCTAGATTGTCGTGAAGGGGTATGTGGAACATGTCAGGGCCAGTGCGAAAGTGGGGCTTATGAACAGGAATATGTCGATGAAGAGGCACTCAGTGAACGTGATTTGGCAGAGCGTAAAATATTGGCTTGCCAAACCCGAGTGAAATCTAATGCTGCATTTTATTTCGATCATAATTCAGATATTTGTAATGCCGGCGAGTCTTTAAAAATTGCCACCACCGTGACTGCGGTAGAACTGGTTTCTGAAACCACAGCCATTTTGCATGTGGATGCCAGCAGTTATAAGCAACCTTTGCACTTTTTACCCGGTCAATATGCACGTCTGCAAATTCCAAATTCTGAGGACTGGCGTTCGTATTCTTTTGCCAACCGGCCTAATGCAACCAACCAGCTGCAATTCTTAATTCGCCTACTGCCAAACGGTGTAATGAGTAATTACTTGCGTGAACGCTGTGAAGTCGGACAGACCATTTACATGGAAGCCCCGTTGGGTAGTTTCTACTTGCGCGAAGTCGAGCGTCCCTTGGTGTTTATTGCCGGTGGTACAGGATTATCTGCCTTTTTAGGGATGCTGGATAATATCGCTGAACAGCCCAATGCCCCAGCAGTGCATCTGTATTATGGCGTAAGCCAAGAAGCCGATTTGTGTGAACAACAACGTTTACATGCCTATACCGAACGGATGCCTAATTTTAATTATCAACCGATTATTAGCCAAGCTTCGGACAACTGGACAGGTAAAACAGGTTTCATTCAGGATCATTTAAATAAAGATCAACTGGCAGAACAAGCTTTCGATATGTACTTGTGTGGCCCGCCTCCAATGATTGAAGCAGTGAAAAGCTGGTTAGGTGATCAGGCTTTGCAAAACTATCGTATTTATAGTGAAAAATTCTTGCAAAGCAATACCAGTCGTCTTTAACAACAAGCCTTGTCATTCAAGGCTTAAATTTTGTAGTACTGAAACTATTCAGCATGATATGCGCAGTTTTAAATAACTCTAAAACAATATACTTAAGGAACCTAGTATGAACCGCGAACAAATAAGTGCCTTAGTCAAACAAATGAATGTAGACACAGCAACCGGCCCGGTAGACCCACGAGTACAAGAAATTGTTGTACGTTTAGTGACTGATTTATTTCAAGCCATTGATGAACTCGATATTCAGCCTTCTGAAGTGTGGAAAGGATTAGAGTATTTTACCGATGCAGGTCAAGCCAATGAACTGGGTTTACTCGCGGCAGGATTGGGGCTGGAACATTTTCTGGATTTGCGTGCCGATGAAACTGATCTTAAAGCAGGCATCACTGGAGGCACGCCACGTACCATTGAAGGCCCTCTGTATGTAGCGGGTGCACCTGAATCTGTAGGTTTTGCACGTATGGATGATGGCTCTGAATCTGATCAAATTGATACCCTCATCATCGAAGGTACAGTAACCGATACAGAAGGCAACCTGATTGAAAATGCCAAAGTCGAAATATGGCATGCAAACAGTTTAGGAAACTATTCTTTCTTTGATAAAGCTCAATCCGAATTCAATTTGCGCCGTACAATTTTTGCCGATAAAGATGGTAAATATACGGCTTTAACCACGATGCCGGTTGGTTATGGTTGTCCTCCGGAGGGTACTACTCAAGCCTTGCTGAACAAGTTAGGTCGCCATGGTAATCGCCCATCGCATGTCCATTACTTTGCCTCTGCCCCCGATTTCCGTAAGCTCACCACCCAGTTTAATATTGAAGGTGATCAATATTTATGGGATGACTTTGCTTTCGCAACACGTGATGGTTTGGTTGCAACAGCAGTAGACGTTACCGATCCAAGCGAAATTGAACGTTATGGTTTAGATAAACCGTTTAAACACATTACATTTAATATTGTACTGGTCAAAGACAGTGTTGCGGCACCTTCAGCAGAAGTTGAACGTCGTCGCTTATGTGCATAAGCTTCTTTTGTTAAAACTATCCTTGAACTACTGATTTATCTGGGTTCAAGGATATTTTCATTCGAAAAGCTGCATTTTAACTCCCTCTCTACTCATCATTATTTCTCTAAAAATCGTCAAAAATGAGTGATTTTCGCACCATTTGTTGTTCTATTATTCATAAATCAAGGCTATGCCCAAGCATATTTTTATTACAGCAGATTGATGTATGAATGAAAGCTAACAGTCTTCTCATTTGATTATTTGACCAAAGATCCCGAATAAAATCTTTAAATAAATCATCCAAATTCAAATCTTTATTTCAGCCGTCTAGATCGAACGACTATTCATCCAATTTGGAAAAAATGGATGATTTTCAGGAATTTCTGGATAGTTTAAAGCGGCTAAAAAGAGTTCAATCAAAACTATGGAATAGTTTTTAACCTTAATGAATGACAAACAGAAAATAAGCAATTTCTCAAAGGAAGGCATGAGATGACAGATCGGACATGGTCAAAAATAGAATCAAAAAAATCATTTTTGTTATTGAGTATTTTAAGCGGAATTAGCTTATCTGTTCAGGCGCAGGCAGTAGAGCAAGAATGGAAATTTACCCTCAAAAATGCCTATATTGAACGAGATTTTGACTCTTCGGCCGTAAAAGATATCGGCAGTTGGTCTCAGGCAGCATCACTGTTTTATACCTCTAAAATGAAAGACACTCCGCTTAGCATTGCAGGAAGTCCAATTACAATAGGAGCCAATGCTTCAACCCAATATGCAGTTCGTCTCAGTTCGGATAAACATGTACCCGACGCTATTCTGCCTTTTGATTCGGCAACTCAATCACAAGCTGCCGACTATTTAAAATATGGCGCCACACTTAAATTAGGCTACCAAAATACTTTGCTGAGCTTAGGGGAGCTTTGGCTGGATCTTCCTTTGACTACAGTCGATGGCAGCCGCCAATTGCTGACCTCTTATTGGGGGGGGAATTTGCGTTCACAACTCAGTGATCAATTGCAACTTGAGCTCGGACATGTCACTAAATTGTCTCCGAGAAATGAAGAAGATTTTCGTAAGTTCTCTTATACCGCCAAAGGAATCACCACCTATTCTGATGGTCTGAATTATATTGATTTGCGCTATCAAATTTTACCCAGTTTAAAAACGGAATATTATTTTGGTAATTTGGACAATCTTTATAACAAACATTACTTAGGCATTGAGCATAACTGGAAAGCCGATGATTTCTCTTTAAATTCAAGACTAAAATACTTTAATGCGCAAGAGGACAACGACCAATTAAATATTGATGCGCAAAATATTGGTTTGCTTGAAACTGTAAAAATCAGCAATCACAGTATCGGTCTGGGGTATCAGCAGATTATTGGTGAATCTGCCTATCCTTTACCTGATGGTTTTTTGCCAGAACCTTATTTTATTAACTGGAATGCGACAGGTTTCTTTAAACAAGATGAGAAGTCTTATCACTTCATCTACAGTTATGATTTTAAAGATTATATTCCAGGGCTAAATACCACGGTTAAATATGTGTATGGGGATAATTTCAAGGCCGCGGATGGTCGCGAAAATAAAGAAAGTGAAGCCAATTTCATTGGCAACTATGCATTTCAACAGCCCTATCTTAAAGGACTGGCTTTGCAATACCTGTTAATCGACTACAACGTTAAGCATGGTACTGATTTTACTGAAAATCGCTTTTTCGTAAATTACAGTAAAAAATTCTAAAATTTTTAAAGGATTAAAGATGAAAACAATTGAGATTAATACGGTGATAGACCGCGAAAAACTATCACCGTTACAATGGCTGGTGTTTGCACTTGGCTTCTTAGTATTTTTTTGTGATGGATTAGATACCGGTATTATCGGTTTTATTGCGCCTGCGTTGCTGGATGATTGGGGCATAAGCAAACCTCAACTTGCACCCGTACTCAGTGCTGCTTTAGTAGGTATGTCAATTGGCGCAATTCTGTCTGGCCCACTTGCCGATAAATTTGGGCGCAAAAAAGTCATTACATTCACTACCCTGCTTTTCGCTACATTTACCGTACTTTGTGGCTTTGCCACTTCTACACAAGAATTGATGATTTATCGATTCATTACGGGTATTGGCTTAGGGGCTGCCATGCCGAATATCAGTACCATTGTTTCAGAGTATATGCCTGCGAAACGTAAAGCATTTTTAACCGGACTAGCAGGTTGTGGCTTTATGCTTGGGATTTCATGTGGCGGGCTGTTATCTGCTTATCTATTGGAAAATCTGGGTTGGGCTAAAGTAATTATTATTGGGGGCGTTATTCCACTTATTCTGGTCATCATACTGGTTCTTAAATTACCCGAATCTACCCAATATTTAATTAAAAATAATCAATCTCTAAAAGCACAGCGTATTTTAGAAACCATTCAAGGGAAACCTTTTACCGAAGCAGTCACCCTCAAACTTGCTCAAACTGAAGTTGAATCTACCCAGAGCCCGGTTAAACAAGTGCTGGGTAAATATTTAGTCAGCTCAAGTATGTTGTGGCTTTGCTGTTTCATGAGCTTATTGGTTTTTTACCTTTTAACCAGTTGGATGCCAACCATTTTAAAGACCGCAGGTTTCACCACTCAGCAATTTAGCTTAATTGCCGCTATATTCCCTTTTGGTGGCGTAATCGGTGCCACAATTATGGGCTGGTATATGGATAAAACCAACCCAACCAAAGTGATTCGTTATTCTTATTTGATTGCTTTCGGCTTGTTTATTGTAGCGGGCTTTCTAAGTTCCGATCTGTTGTTTTTTGGCATTACCATCTTCTTAATTGGTGCTTTGCTGGCAGGGGCCCAATCTTCATTACTGCCTTTAGCCGCTATTTCCTATCCTTCAACCTGTCGAGCGGTAGGTGTGTCATGGATGCATGGAATTGGCCGAATTGGCGCAATTTTAGGGGCTTTCTTTGGATCCCTAATTTTCACATTTGACCTAAGTTTAAGTGGGTTATTCTATATTCTTGCGATCCCTACTTTTGTTTCATTTATTGCCCTAAGTTTAAAAGTGCTGAGCGAAAAATCTAAACAACAGAATCAATCTAAAATTGAAGAATTAGCTTAGGCTAATTTGAAAATAAAGAACCTAATTTAAATTAGGTTCTTTATTTTTGTTTTTAAGATATCAATTGATATCGATAAATTTGTTTTTAGTTTCACTTGGCTTTTCACCAAATTCCTCACGATACTCTTGAGAAAATCGGCTTAAATGATTGAATCCCCATTGAGAAGCCAATTGTGAAATCGATATTTTTCGATTGAGTCCAGATGCACTCAACACTTTATAAATTTGCTGTAACCGATATTTTTTTAAATACGCCATCGGACTAGTTCCATAATAATACTGAAACTCTTCATATAATTTTGATTTTGAAACTCCTGCCAAGTCTTGTAAATGATCGGCACAAATCTCTTCTTGAGCATGGGTAAGAATAAATTTATGTATTCTTTGGATATAGGCAGGCTGGGATTGAGTAGATAATTGTTTAAGCTGTTCTGAGTAATTATTTTCTTGAGACAACAACAAAGCTTTAATTATAAAATTTTCATAATCTTCAGCCAGTAAAGGTAATCCATAAAACCCGGTATATTGTGATTTAAAGTGCAAGAAATTCTGAATATTCTTCCACCAGGCGGTAATTAAATGTTCTGAGTCAAAATGCATTTCCGGATTAAAAATGACCGGTTTTTCCATGGGTTGATGAAGTAAATCAGCTAAAACGATTTGTAAGCTTTGTTCAGGAACTACCACTTGTAGCTTCTTGCAATCTTTATCAATAGTTAAATCTTGTAAATCTGCATTGGAGAGGATCAGACCATTTTTTTCATCTGATAAATAGCGTTCCCCGCGCATATTCAAAATTTGTTTTCCCTTCAAGGGGAGACTAATGCTATAGGCTTTAAGATTGGAGGTATTAATTGCAACATTAGCCCCATAAGAAATAGTACCAATCGTCATTCGTTTATTGGGTAAGCGCATGCCATCATAATGAAAATTCAAAGTATCCCGACAACTGGTATCCAAACGATGTTCACCACAAATGCTTGACATCAAGTTTTGAGCAAAATCGGCTTTACTAGAATAGTGATTTAATTCAATATCTCGTTGGCTTAGTGATTGCATTCCATTTTCACCTAGCTAAAATTTATTATCTGTCCCAATATATCAGCTAAACACTCATATTGAATAGATTTATCTCATTTTTTAGATTTTTTGAAATCAATTTATCCCTGTAACTTATTATTAAATTTATTATTTGGTAAAACCACCTATTCTATAACCATTAAAATCAGGGGGATAATCTAAATTTATTATAAAAATTATTTTTCATCGTTTTTAAATTAAAACTATCTGATAATACTTAACAACCTATTTATACTCAAAAAGTATTATAACTATATTAATAAAGTATATTTAATCTGGATTCTATTTTTTGAATCATATTTATCAATTAGATATATTGTTTATAGATTTTTTCTTACATCCTACTTATTGCATAAAACAATTTTTTTGTTATATATACTCATTGCTCTTATATTTTTTTTAATATAACTTAAAAAACAGATTATTTAAGTTACTAAAATAACAGTTTTCTCTGATCAAGATATAAGGATATAGAAATGATTGAGTTAGGAAAAAGTGAAAATTGGCTGCCTAAAAAATTTTTTGCTCATTTTCATCAATCTCAAGAAGTTTTAGACTGGACAATCAAGGCAAATGGTCCTCACCATTTACATATTCCTAATCCGAAACAAATTAATTTTTTGCATGAAGGTATACAAATCGGTGAAACTACTTTTGGTAAAATTCAGTATTCAACCCTTGTAAATATTAATATTGATAATTTGCAGCACTGTTATATTTTTAATGTGCCAATTGAGGGCATACAAGAAATTAAAATTAAGTCTTCAACGATATATTCTAGTAATAATGTAGCGGCAATATTTTCACCTGATCAACCCTTTTCTATGGTTTTAGAACCTAACTGCCAAAAGCAAATGATTCGTATTTCTAAAAAAAATATGGAAAACCATCTCATGCGGATGTTAGGCTATAAAATTACTCGACCGTTAATTTTTGATATTCAAGCCCCGATGCAAGGTTCAATTAAGCAATGGTTTAATTTAGCCATGAGTTTGCAAGAATTTTTATTAGAATATGATTCTGTTGTGGATTTACAAGGGATTTGGAATAATTTTGAAATTAATCTGATTTCTCTTTTACTCAATTCTCAACCCCACAATTACAGTTTAGAACTTGAACGCCGCTTACAGGGAAAACCGTCTTATTTAAATTATATTGAAGGCTTATTTAAAGAAAATTTATCGCAACCTTTGAAATTAAGCGAACTTGAGAAAATTCTTGGAATTTCTCGTGAAAGGTTATATCGCGATTTTCATACCTATTTTGGTCAATCCCCGGTGGCCTATTTGCGTAATTTACGCTTTGAAGAAACCTATAAGCGTTTAAAAGAGATCAAGCCCTGGGAAAATGTTTCAAGTATTGCCATGGACTGCGGTTTCCAGCAATTGGGACGATTTTCCCAAGAATATAAAACCCGTTTTGGCGAGTTTCCTTCTGAAACACTGAAAAACAATAAGTAGTAAATAAGATAATGCGTTTTAAACCAGCTGTTTTAAGAACACAGTTGGTTTGTAGATCAAAAATAATCATTTTAATTAAAATTAATATAATTTTCTTATTTTAAATATTTATGCTTTAGCGAGCTTCATATTTCTTACAAACATACTTGAAAATTAATTCAAATAAAAAGAGCACTTTATAAATCAAGTACTCTTTTTATCGGTTTATATCAGATTTTAAAAACCAACTTACCCATATTATTTAATCATTATTGACTTCAATATTTTTTTGCAATTTTTTCGCAGTTTTATCTGGATTAAGGAACAGAATTGCCGCTAATCCTACAATTAATAAATAGATCCCAATATATGAAAAACTTAGATTCATGCCTGTAACCAGTTTGCCTAACATTGCAGCATCCGGAAGAATTCCTTTCATCGGCTGAATATAGCCTGCCGATTCCATAAACATTCCCACCATGGTCGGTGAAATCATTCCGCCTAACGATGCCAATGCGGTGACTGTCGCCATAACGGCTGCTCGCTGTTTAGAGCAGATACTATAGGCTAAAGTAATAGGGGCCAGTGGGAATGTCATTGCCAAACCTGCTGCAATAGTCAGAACGCAAACGGCTGCGATCCCAGTGGTATAAGGTAATAATAGAAAGAAAATACCTGACATTAAAATTAAGGATCCGAATACACAGCCCATTGATTTGTGTACTGAACTTCCCTTTTTCATTAAAATTTTCGACAGATAACCTGCTACAAGTAAGGTTAAAGCACCAAATATCCAAGGAAATGTGGAGATCATTCCGATCATCTGTGGAGAAGTGTTGAGTACTGCCGACAAATAACGAGGTGCCCAAGTTGTTAAAAAGCCCATGGCCCAGAAGCATCCAGCACCGGCTAAAAAAGCAGAGATAAACATCGGTGAGAAAAAGACCTTAAATAAAGGGACTACTTTTAACAAGTCTGAAAATTCGGCAATACTTTTATTATTAATATAACTTGTATTTGGATGAACCAATGGCTTAGGTTGAGTCAGTTGTTGTTTCGCTTTGATATGGCTATATGGTCCTTCTTTTGCAATTACAAACCATAATAGGCTCCAGCCCAGACCGAATATGCCTAAAAAACCAAATGCCCATCTCCATCCATAAGAAGGATGAGCAATAATAGCCGCTAGAATTGGAGCAGCAATAATGGGGCCTAAGGTCGATCCTATGGCAACCAAACTACTTGGCAATCCACGTTCCTTGGGTTCGTACCATCCATGAATATGTTGCAAAGTGATAGGTGTAGCAGGTCCTTCTGCAGCACCTAAAATAATTCGTGTTACCAATAAGAGCGTTATTCCCCCTCCTAAGAGCATGGGAAATTGTAAAACTGCCCATGCAATTCCCATGGTAAAAAGGATCCAGCGGGTTTGTATTTTTGCCGCCAGTAATCCTACTAGAATAGAGGAAATGGCAAACAAGAAGAAAAAAGAACTTCCAATAAAACCAAATTGGCTACTCGACATCCCCAATTCGCGCATTGCCGGTTCAGCCACAAGTCCTAACACCGCTTTATCGGCAAAGTTAATCATCTGGAATATGATCAGCATTCCCGTAATTAACCACGCCCGATTAGTGATTTTTCCCGTTTCAAGCGACTCCACAAGTGAAGTCGGGAAATTTTTGGTTTGGCTCTTCATATATTCGCCTCCCGAATTAACTCACGAGCTTTGCCCTCTTCCAGACGAGATTTAACAATATCGATGACATTGAAAGTGTCATTGTCTTCTGCTGCCAATACCAGGCCATCAAAATCATTTTGAGCGACATTCACCATTTTTTGGACATCAGCTGAGTCAGGCGTATTCGGTACAATATGATGCAAAATAAGTGCCTTAACATTGGCCTCTTGAGCAACCAGACCTACTTTTTCATAAGAAGTATGAGATTCTTCAAGATGAACAGCAATCCCATTTCGAGTAGGTCCTTCAGGGAAAGTAGCTAAAATTGCGTCCAGATCGATGACCTCATGCATTAACACATCTGCATCTTTGGCCAATAAAATACAGTTTTTTGAATAAGTCGTATCACCAGAAATGACGACAGAACCATATTTAGAATCGAATCTGAAACCGAAAGCAGGAAAACATAAACGATGATCCACCAAGATGGTGCTGACTTTGACCAGTTCATCTTCATAAATGACAAAAGGTTCCATTTCCGGATGTCGGTTATGCACTGGATCGGCTTTGGCCTTTTCTGGAATTTGAATATCAAATGCTTTAATCCATTCTGTTGGACTTGAACGTCCCTCATCTGCCATTCGAATTGCAATATCCGAAGCAAATACATTATGTATTAAGGCATCGACCATAGCGGCGGTACCAACCATCGGATGATCACCACCACAACAGCCTTTAATTTTAGGGTGTGAGTGAGCAGGCATAGCTGGATTTTGTAGAGGCTTACCAGGACCATAAATTTGAATAGGTTGACTGAAAGATTCGCCAGGAACTTGCCAGCCCGTGAACAAGTAAGAACCTAGATCATAAATATGATCAGAATGATGATGGGTGATGAAAATACCACGTAACTCACCCCAAGTGGCATGACTTCTATAATTGCGAATACTACCCATACCGCAGTCCACAATATAGGTCGCATTGTCGACACAAATAGCCGTCGAAATACCTGCTCTAGAACTGGATACGATTGGACCACCGCCGGTACCTAAAGCAATAATTTTCATTCCCTGTTGATTATTAATTGTCATTGAATAGTCCTTTTTAATTTATGCTAATAACACACTGTTAATATAATCGAGTAGATTAACGGGCCAATATGCAGTTTTTAAAAATTCACTATGCGTAATTTAAGTCATTTTTTATAATAAAATAAAAATTATTCGGAATTAGATCATATTCTTGAAATATAAAAGTAAAGTTAAAATATCCCTTCTGGAAAACAAAAAAAGCTTTCAAAATATTGAAAGCTTTTGATAAGAATATATTATTTTTAGGGCTTAAAAATCACAATTCGGAAGGCGTGCAGGATCGATAAAACGAATATTACGAGCCGCCGATACCTGAACCACCTTTTCTGGGTCGGTTAAATTATGCAATTCTGAGAATAGACTGGCCAAATCATTACCCGGACTTACCCAAAAAATACCTTTAGCAGGTCCAGCCGAAGTAACTTTATAACCATGGGTAGTTCCCCGTGGCCAGTAAAGGTAATCACCCGCTTTGGCGGTTGTCCATTCACCATCCAAATAAAGTGAATACTCTCCCTCAAGAATAAAAGCATGTTCATCCTGTACGGGGTGCATATGAGGCGGAACAAAGGTTCCAGAAGGGTCATTCGAAATCCAGGCAAAACTTGACTGTTGATCTCCCCCTATAATAGGTTCATATACATGACCCAATACATTCCATTTAATATTTTTAAGTTCTTTATTTAAACGTGATTCACTGAACACTAAAGACGATAAATTTTTTTGATTTAACATTTCCATTTTGATACTCCCTTTTTTATCATTCAAACAATTTTTGGATATTTTCACTATGCATTTTTTCATGACAATTTGTTCAAAAAAATGGATAAAACACATACATAAAAATAAAAAATGCATATTCCTCATTATTAATCTCTATATAGTTAAAATTTTGACTGATCACAAAATTTTATGAAAAATTTATTTAAAATTATAAAATTAACGGATGGTGAAGATCCAGATCCTCGTTTTACGCTTGCCAATGAAAGAACATTTTTGGCATGGAATAGAACAGCACTGGCAATATTAGTGGGTGCAGTCGCATTTATTACTCTGAGTCAGGGAAAGATTGAAAAAGTCATCGCAGATCAGATTTTTATCGCTTTAATTTTACTTTCTATTATTCTTAGCGTAAGTGCGATTTTTCGTTGGTTTAGAATTGAATACGCGCTTAGAACCAAGCAGTCACTTCCTTATCCCTGTATGGCTCCCCTCTTATCGGTTTTTAGCTTAATTCTGATTGTATTCATTTTTATTCATATGAAATAGGAATAATGATGCAAGATAATGGACTTCAACCCGAAAGAACTTTTTTATCTCTAGAAAGAAGTTTATTTTCTTATATTATAATCAATTTTACTTTCTTTAAAATTTTGATGAGCAAACCTTCTGCCCTACTTTATATTTCTATTTTCATTGCATTAATCATTAATTTTTATTATTTTACTCTGCTGATTAATTTTAAAAAAATAACCACACTGGGTACAAAGAGTAAAAATTCATTTATCCATCGTCTCCTATTCTTATCTTCTGGTATTTTTACCATTATTTTAGCTATCTTCGCTATCTGTATTATTTATTTATAAAAAACCACTTTAAAAAAAGTGGTTTTTTATAGTATTTAAAATCATGCAGTTGTAGAACCATACAATCGTTCAATCGACTCTACGATTTCTCCATCTTCAAGGAAGTGAAAAAGTAAGCTGAAATGATCGCTATTCTTAAGAATAGTAAAATTTGCAGTATTCCCCTTAAGTTCCCATTGATCTTTCATTTGTTGTGATTGTTGAATAAAAGCATCAGTTTCATTATTTCCAACAAAAAATTCAGCAGGCACTAAGTCTTTAGCTACTCTTAATATCGGCGAATTATTTCTTGCCTGAATGTGATTTAATTTAATATTCATGTTCAGGCTGGTAGATATTAAAGGCTCTAAATCATATATTCCACTAATAGGAATAATTCCCTTAATATTTAACTGATCTTTAACTTTCTCTTTGGCATTTAATACCAGCTCTGTTGTTAAGTGAGCACCTGCTGAATGGCCACAAATATACATAGGCAAGTTGTTAGAAGAACCATTTAAGTAGGTTTTAACAGTTAACAGTCCATAACTTAATGAGGTTCTTATTTTTTCAATACTGACTTCTGGGCAAAGAGGATAATTCATGATGGCAATATGATATCCCAGTTCAGCGAGGTGATCGGCAATAAAATAAAATTGATTCTTGTCTCTTGATTGCCAATATCCAGCATGTAAATAAACCAAAATTGCTTTTGCTTTACCTACTGCATAACAAACATCAAAGCATTCGCGGGCATGAAAGCCGTAATGGAAATCTTTTTTCCATTCTTTACTGATCAGTGCCAAGCGATTTAATTCCTCAATTCTGGCCATTACTTCATTATAATTTTTATTTTTCTGTCCTGTTACGTAATCATTTTCAAATTTGGTTGCATCCATCGCCATTACTCTCGTGTTTTCCTAAACTCCTATTGAATATGTTTATTTAGGGCTTAAATATTCATAAATTTATTTTTTTTATGCAATTTTCCCTCTATCTTTAAATTGAGCAAGTCTAGTGATCTAATAAAGTTGCACATATCACTTTAATGCGATTAAAGATAATAACCAACCTTACTTGAAACCAGAGTTGTCCTTGAAGGATCCGTCTGGGTGCTAAAGTCTTTTGAGAACATTTTTAAGCTATAAACCATTGTAATTCGATTTATGAATAGCTATTAGAACTCTAGACACACAACCCTCCTTTAATGAGTTCTTTCATACTTTAATCGAGAACGTTGCTCATTAGAACCAGATCTGCTTTTAGAATTCTTATTTGGAGTATTTATAGCAAATAATAAAAAGCTCTCTGCTTAACCTAAGAAAATATTAGCCTATCAACAGCTTTTGTTTTGCTATAAACGATAGAATATAGGGTTTAGATTTAAACCTTATTGTTATGTCAACCAAACGACCGTCAAAAACTTATTCTCCAAGAAAGTCATGAGACACTCCTGCTGTGCGCTGTATTCAGGCGAAGTTATGCACACCATGATTGAGTCAGGCATCGACTTTTCAATCTTCTTCTGCACTCCAAACATTTATCCTGTGAAAGAATATTTAATTCACAAGCAAGAAAACATTCGCTTTGCCCAAAAGCATAATATCGCTTTTATCGCCTGGGAATTCGATACAGACAACTGATTTGAAGGTACCAAAGATATGAAAAATAAACCTAAAAAGGGATTCGTTGTACGAGGTGTTTTGACATGCAATGCGACCGTATAGCACTTTTTATGAGGGTTCATTGTTCTACGCTTATTATTGAATCTTTACCGTTGCGGGGAATAATCTTAAATTAACATTTGTTGCTGACCTCTTAACTTTTGAATTAGCTGCATATGTATTATTTACAATAGTAACTGATCGATTGGGTAAGCTTGCTGTGCTAACTGCTTCAGTAAGCGTTTAATGATGACTTAGAATGAAAATCCTTAAATATTGAAAATTATAAGGGAATAATTCAAAAATGGCTTTTGGTTCAAAAATAATATTCGTCCTTATACATTAAAATTAAATAATAATTTCATGCATTTTTTGCATAGCATAATTAAATTTTGCATTATCGTTTCCCCCGAAAAAAAGTGACACTTGCTGCAGTTAATGGGTTAGTCAATGATTTTGCACCCAGCTTCTTAAAACAAAGCCTATATAAATTGATCAACATGGAAAGTCATCAATGCCTTGCTATTAAGGCAATAAAATTGATGCAAAGAAGATTAAAGAAGGAACTATTTTTATGAACCAGAAAAAATTGCTCAAATATATCCTGCTTGCAATGATCTCAGGAATACTCGTTGGTTGGGCCTTTCATACTATTTTAACCACTGCTCAAGTAACGGAAATTGCAGCCTACTTCAAGATCGTTACAGATGTATTTTTAAGATTGATTAAAATGATTATTGCACCGTTAGTCTTTGCAACAATTGTTTCTGGTTTAATCTCAATGGGAAAATCCTCTTCTTTGGGGTCAATTACACTAAAAGCGATGAGTTGGTTTATTGGTGCATCGTTTATCTCACTTTTGCTTGGAATGGGCTTAGCAAATTTGTTTCAGCCGGGATCGGGCATGAACCTGAGCATCCCGAAAGAGGTAGTAGATGTAGGGGTGAGTGCTACCAGTCTAAGCTTAGAAACATTTATTACGCATATTTTCCCGCGCAGTTTTGCTGAAGCGATGGCAAATAATGAAATATTACAAATTTTAGTTTTTTCAATTTTCTTTGGTTCAGCACTGGCTTATGTTCAGCACCATAGTGAAGCTACAGTGATTGGCCGAATTATTGATGAACTTTGTAAAGTCATGTTCCGTATCACCGATTATGTGATGGCTTTTGCCCCTATTGCAGTTTTTGCAGCAATTGCCTCAGCCATTACTGTTCAAGGACCGAAGTTAATTCTTGATTACAGTATTTTCATTGGACAGTTCTATCTGGGATTGCTGATCCTGTGGACAATTTTAATTGCTTTCGGTTATATCTTCTTGAAAAAAGATGTTTTCAGATTAATGCGAGTGGTACGAGAACCAACCATGTTGGCATTTGCAACCGCTAGCAGTGAATCGGCTTACCCAAAGACCATGGAAGCTTTAGATAAGTTTGGTGTGCCAAAACGTATTACCAGCTTTGTTCTTCCATTGGGTTATTCATTTAATCTTGATGGTTCAATGATGTATATGGCGTTTGCGGTACTGTTTATCGCGCAAGCCTATAATATTGATTTAAGTTTTGCCCAACAGGCTTTGATATTACTCACATTGATGATCACCAGTAAAGGGATTGCTGGCGTTTCTCGTGCATCTATCGTGGTAATTGCTTCAACTCTTGCCATGTTCAAACTTCCTGAAGCGGGTATTTTATTAATTTTGGCTGTTGATCAATTTTTAGATATGGGGCGCACTGCCACCAATGTTATTGGAAATAGTATCGCTACAGCAGTAATTGCCCGTACTGAAGGCAATAAGCATGATCTTCCTGAAGAAGAAGGCGTTGTTGTAGATACATTGATCCCTGTAAATCGATTGGCTGATAATAATTAAGGGATTTCAGTAAAGGGTATATAAAATTAATAAAATATCCCATTCAGCAATTAATTTTAAAAGGTGATTTTTAAAACAATTAGCATAGATTTATAGTGCTATATGTTTTAAAGATCACCTTTTATTATGAGGGGAGAGGTTATTTGAAAAACCAGCTTGATATATTTAAAATCAAATATTTATAAATAGAAAACATCTAAAATAATTGAGATCATTCAAATTAAATATCAGAAAAAATTCTTTAAAAATTTAAAATATATCTAAATCTCTTATATAGTTTCAACTATCAAGCCAATAATTTAACTTTCCTTAGACTGAATTGTTAATGTATTCCAAATATAATTAATTTTATTTGAGAACGCCATTTCACGCCGAATAACATATACATCTTGAAATAAGTTATATTGATTACAATCAATTACTTTTAATTTTTTCTCAGCAATCTCTCTTTCAACCAATAATTTAGGTAACCATGCAATGCCTAAACCTTGTAAAACCAACTCTTTTAAATCACTTGCATTATCTGTTTCATATAAAGTCCGATAATCTAATTTATTTTCAATCGCCTCATCAACACAGTTTCTTAGGTATGCTTGTTTACTATAAGCCAACAAGGGAAATGTCTGCTCAAATGAGTATTTAGGAGTACCATTATCATTTAATGCAGTTATAGGCAGTATTTCCATTTCAAAAATTTTATGGAATACGAAAAAAGATAAATCAAGTTGTTGTAAAGTTTTTTGATCACAATACCCAATTAAAAAATCACACGACCCATCTTTAAGTAAGCGCATTCCTTGTTTGAGATTAGCAGCAATAATTTCTAATTTTAAATCTTCCATGTTGATTGATAATTCATGAATAAAGCGAGGGAAAAACTGTGTAATTAAGGAATGAGACACTGCAAACTTAACCGTTAACTCATTGTTTTTAATATTTTTCTCTAGATACTTAATCGTTGCATCTAGTTGATTTTTTATGTTTTTTGAAGATGCCAATAAGACTTGACCTGCTTCTGTGAAATCAATGTTCTTACTATATCGTTTTAAAATTTGGAAACCCAACGCGTTTTCAATATTTTGAATCCGGCGTGTAAATGCAGATTGTGTGACGTGTCGTAGTTCTGCCGCTTGGGAAATAGATTGTTCTTGCTCAAGTGCAAGTAAATCTTCAATCCATCGAATTTCCAAGGTCATAATAAATCCTTAATACATACTTTTATAAATTATAATCTATTATGCAAAAAATGCATGCAGTAATATTTTTTTACATTAGAAAAAAAATACGCTGCACTCTAATATGGATCTATTGAAAATTAGAGTCTATTTAAATGAACGTTAAGATTAATACACGTACTGAAAAAGATTTACTGGGTTATAAAGAAATTCCTGCTCATTGTTATTATGGTATTCAGACTTTAAGAGCATTAGAAAATTTTAATTTAAGTCCAAACAAGTTAAGTCAGTTTCCTGTTTTTATTAATGCACTCGCAATGGTTAAATCAGCATGTGCACATGCTAACTTTAAGCTTAATAAGCTTGATGAAAATAAAAATAATGCCATTCAATATGCTTGCCAACAAATTATTGATTATAAATACCATGATCAATTTCCAATAGATATGATTCAAGGGGGGGCAGGCACCTCAACCAATATGAATATTAATGAAGTTCTTGCTAATATTGGTTTAGAGTATTTAGACTACTTAAAAGGTGACTATCAATATTTACATCCAAATAATGATGTTAATATGTCCCAGTCTACCAATGATGTTTACCCTACAGCTATTAAAATCGGTTTAATTGCTGCAATAGATCAGTTAAATACCCCATTTTTAAACTTAATTCAAAGTTTTAAATATAAGTCAGATGAGTTTTCTCATATTTTAAAAATGGGTCGTACTCAGTTGCAAGATGCTGTGCCGATGACTTTAGGTCAAGAATTTGGCGCTTTTGCAACCACGCTACAAAATGATTTGAACAAACTTAATCAAATCATGCCAGACGCCTTAAGTGTCGTGAATTTAGGGGGGACTGCAATTGGAACAGGTATTAATACCGAAGCGAAGTACCGTGAGTATGCGATTGCCTCATTATCGGAAATTATGCAACGAAAAATTAGTAGCGCCCCTGATTTAATTGAAGCGACTTCAGATATGGGCGATTTCGTTTTATTATCTAGCTTATTAAAACGTACAGCCACTAAACTCTCAAAAATTGCCAATGACTTGCGTTTACTCTCTAGTGGCCCACGCACAGGTATAAATGAAATTCATTTAGAACCACGCCAGCCTGGTAGCTCAATTATGCCAGGTAAGGTTAATCCAGTGATTCCAGAAGCAATGAACTTAGTATGTTATCAAGTCATTGCTAATGATTTAGCCATTACTTTGGCTGCAGAAGCAGGCCAGTTACAGTTAAATGCTATGGAGCCTTTAATTGCTTTCAAACTGTTTGAATCTATTGATCTGCTAAGCAAAGCGATGCAAATGTTCCAACATAAATGTATTGAAAATATACGTGCAAATGCTAAACATTGTCAGGCAAATGTTGAAAATTCAATTGGTATTATTACTGCACTGAATCCCTATTTAGGTTATGAAACAACGACACGTATTGCGAAACAAGCCAATGAATCAGGCCAGAGCGTTTTGACTTTGATTAAAGCCGAAAATCTACTGTCAGATCAAATTTTGGCTGATGTTCTAGCGATCAACAATATGGTACAGCCTAAACAATGTGCTTAATCATCAGTTCGTATTAGTATTAATAGTTATCTAAGCTAAAAGGAATCTATTATCAGGTTCCTTTTAGCCTAAAACCCTTGTGCAGGAGGGGAAGATAAACAGCATGATCCATATCATAAAAATCAGATCTTGTTTCTCTCGTACTTTTTGATCAACGCCCGGACTTAGACATACGCTTCTTTATGTTGGCGCTGCTTCAAATACTTCTGCACTCATCCTATCGAGATGCGAATGGTGCATGATTCGATTGCAGAATATTTCGACATACTGATCTTTTCCAAATATGGCTGTAGGTTATGTCAGTTTAGACAATTCCCTATTATGCCTAGAAGATTAGAGATACCTCACTTGTCATTAATTTCATAAAATGAATAATCTATTCCCTAACTCTTTTTAATAAATCAAAAAGCTGTTTATTTTTTAATTTATTAAAAAGTTCTCAATAAGTTTGCTACTCTTCCCGTATGCCCTCAATCTTCTCACCTTGATTGAATGCCCACTGGTTAACAACAGTTGATATTTACCTGTCTGATCATATATTTCCCGTCGCTCTTATCGTTTGGCGTTTAAAATAAATGAGCTGGTTCAACGATTGGGTGCATCACTTTCGATACGACCATCAACCAAATTAATGGTGCGATCACAAGTGGCTGAAAGACGCGGGTCATGCGTGACCAGCAGCACTGCACAATCACGTTCACGATGTACTTTACGAAACAGTTCAAACATTTCAGCAGCGGTTTGGGTATCCAGGTTGCCTGTGGGCTCATCGGCCAATAATAACGCCGGTTCAGTAATCAAGGCGCGCGCTATCGCCACCCGCTGTTGCTGACCACCTGAAAGCTCATTCGGCTTCCGGTCAGCGAACTTTTCCAAACCCACAGCAGCGAGCAAATCACGCGCCCGTTGCAAGCCCTGCTGATTCGGTTTGCCACGAGTCATCATTAGCGGCATTAAGATATTATCCAATGCCGTAAACGCCTGAATCAGATGATGAAACTGAAACACAAACCCGATGCTGTTACCGCGCAGCGCAGTACGTCCGCTGTCATCCATCGCACTGGTCGGTTGTCCCAGTAGATAAAGTTCACCGCTGCTAGGCTTATCCAGCAGACCCAAGATATTCAATAAGGTACTTTTGCCAGATCCGGAAGGACCAATCAGCGCAGCAAAGTCGTTGCGACCAATACACAGATCGATGCCATGCAGAACTTCAACTTCATTGAGCTGACCAATATTATAAGATTTGCGCAATCCTTCTAGGCGCAGTACTTCCTGAAACTGATCAGACATGACGAATTGCCTCCACCGGGTCGAGCGCTGCTGCCCGGCGTGATGGTACAGCCGCAGCCAGAACGCCAGTCACTGTGGCCAGTAATAACGCCAGTAGTACCAGCTCGATTGAAATCGGGATATAGAATAATCCTGGACCAAAATTATTAAAGACCCAGACCAGACCATAACTGACCACACTGCCCAGCACCGAACCGAGCAGACCAAAGATTGCGCCCTGAAATAAGAAAATTCGTAAGATTTGCGCTTGGGTCGCGCCTGTAGCACGCAAAATACCAATTTCCCGGGTGCGCTGTACCACACTGACCGACATGACGCTGGCAATCCCGAAAGCCACGGAAATCGCCACAAATACAATAATCATATTGGTCGACAGGCTCTGTGCGGTAATCGCATTCATCAGCTGGGCATTGGTTTTAATCCAGCTTTCAGCTTTCAAGGAGGTCAAACGTCCTATCTGTGCAGCAATGTTATCTGCCTCAAAAATATCTTCGATGGTCAGATCAATGACCGTCACTCCGCCTGGCAAACCGAGTAAGGACTGTGCCTGTTTTAAGTCCAGATAGACATAACGCGCATCCAGTTCGCGTACTCCCAGTTCAAAGATTCCGGCAATATTTACCAATGCACTATTCTGCTGACCGGTATCCAGTCGCAACTTGCTACCCACTTGTACCCCCAGATCTTTGGCTAACTGGCTGCCAATCAGTACATCATCGGCGCCCACTCGTAACTGACCACTTAGCAGATATTTTTTCAGCGGAATGATCTGTTGATAACGCTCTAGATTGATACCGACTAAAGCGACCGATTCGACTGCATCACCCCGCTGGACAAATGCAGGTCCAGACACTACCGGAGATACCGCCGTCAGTACAGGCAACTGATCCAAGGTTTCGGTAATTTGCTGCCAGTTATTGATCGAGCGCAGCCGCTGTGCTCGCTTGTCTTCCTGCACTAATTGCACAGTCCCTGCAGGAAGCGGCACAATCTGGTTCACTTGATCCGGTGACAGCAAACGGATATGTGCCTGAGTGCCCAAAGTGCGTTCGACAATATTCGACTGCAACCCATGAATTAAAGCACTAATAAACACGATTACAGCCACACCCACTGCGACACCCACAGTAATCATAATGGACTGCGCACGGCCCTCTCGCAAGAAACTGACCGCGATTTTCCATTCGATCCAGAGCCGCCCGAGAAAGTTTTTCAATCGAATTTCACCGGTAATTCATTTTTGCTGTCGGTATCATTAGCAGGATTCACCAATGGATTGTCTTCGGGCTTTAAACGGACTCTTGCCCCATCTTTTAAGGAAGATTCTGCATTAGCCAGTACTTGATCACCAGCCCTTAAACCAGAAATCACTTCTGACATGGCAAGACCACGTAAGCCTAAACTCACTTGCTGACGCTGTATTTTTCCATCACGCACCATTAATACCACTGCCTTGTTTCCCTTGATACCGCTTAAAGCATCATTCGGAATTGTGAGTGCCCGCGCTCGTCTAGCTGTCTCGACATTAACCGATACGGTCATGTCCTGACGTAGAAAATCAGGCACTGGATTCACGGTTAATCTGACCTCGACCGTACCACGCTGAGGATCAATGCTCGGTGCAATAAAATTGATACGGGCCGGAAAAGATTGATCTGGATAAGCATCGGTAATGACAGTTGCATTTTGCTGCAAGGCCAGTTGTGGTAAATTCCGCTCATCCAGCGGTACCCGGATTTCTGTATTGCCCTTCAATGCAATCGTAAATAAAGTTTGCCCTGGCTGGACTAAATCACCCGGCTCCACATTACGTGTGAGTACAGTACCTGCGACCGCAGCCCGAATTTTTGTTTTGGCCAATTGCGCCTGCGCCACTGCAAGCTGCTGACGAAGTGAAGCTTCTTCGACTTGCCCCGGAGCCAAGGCTGTCGCTTTTAAGCGTGCCGTTTCAAAATTGTTACGCGCGATTCTTTCTGCTTCTACCGCCTGTTCTATTTCTTCAGCCGACAGGATCCCCGTTTCTGCATTGCGTCTACGGACTGCCTCACGACTCGCCTGTTCCAGTTGTGCTTTGGCACTGGCCAACTCTGCCATTGCCTGTGGCCGTGTGCTGGTTGCCAATTCGGTGAGTGTAAGCTCGGCCTGCCGCACTTGGGCCAGCAGCTCATCCGATTTCAGAACCACCAACAGGTCACCCGGTGAAACCTGGTCTCCTTCCTGTACCAGCCGCTGAAGAACCACACCGCTAATTTCGCTGCCTACCTGAGCACGCGAAACCGTCGCCACTCGTCCGGTCGCGACGACATTTTGCACCAGAGGCATAGAGCTCAAAGTAAAGCTAGGCATGACTGGTCCTTGCCACCAGCGAAATAGAGCAAAGCCTACTGTAAGCACAAGCAATATAATGATCAAATATTTATAGCGGGTAGCACGCAAGGAGCATCTCCAGTTCAAATTAAAAGCTTGGGGGCTCTAAAGGGCAAAGTATCGTTAGCCTATAAATTTGTATCTTTTCATTTTAGTTAATTATCAAGCTCTATTGAAAGGTCTCATAAATCTAAACATTTAAACGGGAGGAAGAAACCCGGTAGAGATTGACGATTATCTGAATTCTAGTCTGCATATGCCCATCTAAAGATAAACGAAAATAGTCTCTTATACATCTCTATTCGCACTTTTTGTTTGAAGACGATTACATATCAACTTATTTCATAAGTCACTTTTAACGGATTATATATTATAAATCCGGTAATGAAGTTGAGTCTAAGCTTCCATCTTTTCCATCGGTTTTAATAAGGCGTTGCAAGTATTTTGAAAGTTTTTCAGCCTGTCGAATAGATACTCAATCCTTCTTCTTATTTACTGATCTCTCCATTATGAACTTTTAATTCAGAATTTAATTCGCAGTATTTTTTTATTTTCATCATAAGAGAGTAGGGTAATAAAATGCATCTATATCCTCATAACCTTTAGCTGCAAGGATAAAAAATCCTGTAGAAATCACTTTTAAATTTCTTTTAGATAGCTTGAACTGATGTACCGCAGCACGACTGTTACATCAACTTAGAATTCTTCTAGATATCGTTTACTGCTACACAGCATTTTTTAGGATGATCGGCAATAATGCAGACGCGGCTTTAGCAGCAAACTTGACTGTAAAAAATCATGATGCTAATACTTAACAAAACATGAAGATGTACCAAAACAATGGTATTCGGCACTTTAACTTGCGTATTCATACAAATATAAAATCCCCAAACACCCGGCAAACCACCAGCAGCGGATGTGCCAGCCGCTTTTTGCATGACTACGCCATAATGATGCAAGTAAGGTACTGTTAGGCCCTCGCCCCCAATTCTAAATATTGCAGAAGCCCCGTCTATCCCATACCTGAAAAATTTGTTTAGTCGTTAGTAGAAGCAACCCAGAACACAAAAACACCCTTGCTCCTTTATAAATTTGTTCCAGAAAACAGCCCAGCAACGAATCCGGCTAATCCACCAACAACTAAAAAGTGATCAACTCCACGGCATACTCCTTCAAAGTTTGATGATCATTAGACCATTGACTTAAGCGACTTCCACCTCACCCACATGATGATAAGCACGATTAAAATAAACCAAACTTTCATTCTGTTGACTTTGCTTGATTGCAACAACACGACATATAAAAATACTATGCGTTCCGACGTCTTGAATTTGCTCAATCTCACAATCAAAACTCACCAAAGCATCTGCTAAAACAGGTGCACCGGTTTCCAATGTTGTCCAAGAACCATGTTTAAAGCGCTCTTCTGAACTCAATTTAGATGCAAATGCATTGGATATCGGTTTATGCTGTGCACCTAAAACATTTACACTTAAAATTTTATTTTCAATAAAATGTGCATGTGACCGAGACACCTGATTCATACAGACCAGCAATGTCGGCGGTGTATCTGTAACACTACATACCGCGGATGCAGTAAACCCATGAACCCCAGATGCACCTGCTGTGGTGATGACATTGACCGCAGTCGTTAACTGAGACATTGCATTTCTAAAGTCAGTTGCTTCAATCATCACTTAAATCCTGAATTTGATATAGCTAGTCTCTCGATGGAATTAAGGCTACTGACTGGTTTAGCCAGATTTATCTGATCAAACCAGCAGAAGTAACCCTTCATAGATCTTGATATCAATAAATATTAGGCAGTAAGTTCTTTACGGACGATTTCCGCACCCGCACTTAAAGCATTCAGCTTACCGCGTGCCACTTCACGAGATAAAGGCGCCATCCCGCAGTTGGTTGATGGATAAAGCTTGTCGGCATCGACAAATTGCAGTGCTTTACGTAACGTATTTGCAACCTCTTCCGGTGTTTCAATGCTATTGCTTGCCACATCAATGGCACCGACCATCACTTTTTTACCGCGAATCAATTCAATCAGATCCATCGGAACATGGGAGTTATGACATTCCAGTGAGATAATATCAATTTTGGATTGTTGCAGCTTAGGAAACGCCTCTTCGTATTGACGCCACTCAGAGCCCAAAGTCTTTTTCCAATCAGTATTGGCTTTAATGCCGTAACCATAGCAAATATGTACCGCAGTTTCACATTTCAGACCTTCAAGGGCACGCTCTAAAGTGGCAACACCCCAGTCATTCACTTCATCAAAGAACACGTTGAATGCTGGCTCATCAAATTGAATAATATCCACGCCCGCAGCTTCGAGTTCACGGGCTTCCTGATTCAGAATTTTGGCAAACTCCCAGGCCAGTTTTTCACGGCTTTTATAATGACCATCATATAAGGTATCAATCATGGTCATTGGACCAGGCAACGCCCACTTAATCGGTTGATCGGTTTGGCTGCGTAAAAACTTGGCATCTTCCACAAATACAGGTTTTTGGCGAGATACCGCACCCACCACTGACGGCACACTGGCATCATAACGGTCACGAATTTTAACTATTTCGCGTTTCTCGAAATCAACCCCATCAAGGTGTTCAATAAATGTGGTCACAAAATGCTGACGGGTTTGTTCGCCATCACTGACAATATCAATCCCTGCATGCACTTGTTCCTGCAATGACAAACGTAAAGCATCTTGTTTGGCTTCTAGCAATTCTTCGCCTTGCAATTTCCATGGTGACCAAAGCTTTTCTGGTTCTGCAAGCCAAGACGGTTTTGGTAAGCTGCCTGCTGTTGAGGTCGGTAATAATAATTTCATGATCAGTATCTTCTATATTTCGTTTAACTTATCTATTTCGCTGAATTAGGTCGCTCGTTTCTAAGCAGCGATGTTGTTCTTTAAAGCAGCATGGTTTTCAACGGTGTAACTTGCAGCCCATTGCTCAAGGATGTCTTGATAGGGTTTGATAAAGTTTTCTTCAGTCCACTTCCCTTGTTTTACCGCCAACTGGCCACGCTCTACTCGGTCATAATCAATCAGCGTGAGTGAATAATCCTGATAGTTCAAACTGGGTTGATAGACTTGCCCTGCAGCAGCATTGGCATTGTAAATTTCAGGCCGATAAATCTTTTGGAAGGTTTCCATAGTGCTAATGGCACTGATCAGTTCAAGATCGGTGTAATCGCGAGTCAGATCACCACTAAAGTAAAATGCCAAAGGCGCAACAGCATTTTCAGGCATGAAATAGCGCACCTGTAAACCCATTTTGTGGAAGTATTCATCGGTTAACGAATATTCATCCTGTTTGTACTCAGCACCCAATACAGGATGCACATTGACCGTACAATGATAGGTTTTCGTGGTTGAAACACTCAGGCAAATCACAGGTGCCTTATTAAAGTTGGCAGTGTATGCCTCTGTGTTCAATACATATTGGAACAACTTGCCATGCAAATCACCAAACTGCTCTGGCGTCGCTGATGCCAATTTCTTATTAAGATGTTCTGGCAGTACCACGCTAAAATCATAATCACGTACATAAGATGAGAAGCTGTTGCCGATCATGCCATCAATACGCTGATTAGTTTTGTGATCCACAATGGTGCTTTTCAACATTTCAATTACCGGAAAGGTATTGCCATCACCTGCAACATCCAGATCAAAAGAAATGATGTCGACTTCAATTGAATAACGATCTGCTGTCGGGTTATCCCAATGCGCCAAAGCGTTAAAACGGTTATTCATCATGTTTAAGGTTTTACGCAGGTTGTCTTGGCGCTGCTCGCCACGAGCCAAATTCGCAAAGTTAGTGGTCAGACGTGTACTGTCTGCAGGATGATAATTTTCATCAAAACGAATACGTTTAATAGAACATGCAATCTCTTTACTCATGATGATCCGCTACCCTAATTTCTGAGAGAAAATATAAATTTCTGAATGAGGAGATTTATACCCGAACGAACACATGAATAAAAATGATTTTATCTAACGCAAAGATGAGTAAAATTCATGTTAAGAATTTGTATTCTAATAGGGAGGAATGCAAGGCAGAAAAGCGGGTTACCCAACATCTGATTATATAAAGCAGTTAGGCCCGTATGAAATGGTTAAGAATAAAGAGTAGTTTTTGTTTTAAAAAAATATAAAAGTTATAAAAAACAATTATTAATAAAATATTGATCTTGAAATTCAATTAAAAGATGCTTTTATAAAAGTGATTTTAAGAGCATAAACTGAATTGAGTATTGGACTTGAAAATTTCTTTATAGGCTTTTTTATTTTGGTAGTTGAGCATGAGAGTCATGATTTTATAAAGCGGCTAAAATCATCAATGATGAATTTACCTCATCTCAGACTTAGAAAATATCAGCATATTCACCTTGTTTAATTTTATCCAAATCGCTTGATAGAAGGTTTAAATACAAATCCTAGAGTGATGTTGAATACATTTTAATCAATAAAACACTTTTCAAGTTAGAGCAAGCATAAGTATACAGTTTCGTTCTAATGAAGCTGGGTTCCAAATAAATCGATCCAATTAGGCAGGTCTTCTACCCAAGTTTTCAGTTAACTCGGGCAGCCTGAAAAAATATATCTGTTGAAATGTTGTTTTCGCTGTTCTTAAAAATCAACTGTTAGGCTTGATGACATGTTCCGCATCGAAATGTTGATAGGTGAGCCGATCTGCTGAATCTTCCGACAAGGGCAAAACCTCGTGCATGGAAGACAAACAGCGCTGTGTCAAGTGAATATATTGCTCGGTACCCTTGGTTTTCCAAGCAATTTCTTTAGCTTCCAAGCTACGGATCACCTTGGCTGGGCTACCGAAAGCCAGTGAGTTTTCAGGAATCCGGGCTTTGGCTTTGACCGTACTATTGGCACCAATAATGCTATTCTCCCCAATTTCAGCCTCATCCAGAATCACGCTGTTCATGCCCACCAGCACATTTTTGCGAATAATACAGCCATGTAAAATTGCGCCATGTCCAATATGACCATATTCTTCCACTAAGGTCACGCTGTCTGGGAAACCATGAATCGTACACGAATCTTGAACATTGGCATTTTTCTGAATACGAATCCCGCCAAAATCGGCTCTTAAGGCCGCGAAAGGACCGATATAAACCCCGGCCTCAATCACGACATCACCAATCAGCACCGCAGTCGGATGAACATAAGCTTGAGGACTGACAACAGGGATCACTCCATCTATGGCATAGCAAGGCATCGTTTTATTCCTTTAAAATCTAATTGCTGTAGTAACTGATTGCTTTAATAACTGATTTCTTGCTGACGCAAACCACCAAAGCGTTTATAGAACTGTGGATGTACAGGCGGCATGGAACCTTCTGAAGTCCGTGCAGTCTCCATGAAAAATTCTTCACCCGCAGCGACCACGGTTTGATACAAGTTACTGCTTAAGTTCCGGGCATTGATGGACAACCAGCTTGAAGGTAACAATTCAAATGGCAGGTTTGGATCTTTCAATAAAATGCGACGATATTGATGAATCAATAAAATCCGCAGTTGAAAGGCCTGTACCGGATCAAGTTCCTCTTCATTTTCGACTAAATGAAATAACTCTCTAAACACACCGATGAATTTTTCATAACGCTGATGCAACTCCTGAACCGGCCAATTCGTCTCTACCATGCGTTTCACGGTTGGATAAGATTCCTGCCATAACAGTAAGGTTTCTGCCTTAAACACCACCACCTGCTCTGTCATTTTTAAATTTAACAGCAGGTTTTGCAGTTTGTGGTGATCACAACCCGGATAGGCCATGACATTGGTGGCAATATTGGCAAAACCCAACCATTCCAATTCTTTTTTCAGGCTTACTTTATTTTCCAGTTCAACAGAACTCAATAAAACCAGATCCCATTTCTGATCCCATTCCTGATGGCTAAAACTGTAAATCTTTTGATCTGCCATAATAAAACGCTGGCGGCTGCTTTCAGTGACACGGTAGTAACTGGTTCGGCCAATTTTTTCCGAGACTAACCAGCCATTTTGCACCAGACGAAATACGGCGGTACGAACAGATCTCTCGTTAAAACCAAATACGTCCATTAACTGGATTAAACTGGCCAAACTGATGATGCCGCCGCGGTGAAAAATACAGTCACCAAAGATAGTCATGATCAATGAGGTGCCACTTAGGGCTTCATTGCGAATAAAGTCATCGATGATTTGTTTTAATTTCGGATTCATTTCGTTTAACTTTACCTTGTAGAAACTGGATGATAGACCATTTGGCTATCATCCAATAGTACTTCATGCAGACTTGCGGATATCAAAAACGCGCTGTGCCTTACCTTCAGAACGTGGCAGACTGCCTTCTGGCAGCACTTCCACACTCACCGTGATCCCAACCATGGTTTTAATCTGGCTCTTCAGCTGAGTTGCCAGCTGGTGCGCCATAATATCACTACTATCTTTACGCATTTCGGTACGGATATGCAATGTATCCAGATGCCCTTGTTTACAAATCTGGATTTGGTAGTTAGGGATCAATTGCTGGATTTGTAAAATCTGCTCTTCAATCTGTGATGGGAAGACGTTGACCCCACGGATGATCATCATGTCATCGCTGCGGCCGACAATCTTGTCCATACGGCGCATGGTACGAGCCGTGCCTGGTAATAAACGGGTCAGATCGCGGGTACGGTAACGGATCACTGGCATGCCTTCTTTGGTAATGGTGGTAAAGACCAGCTCGCCCAACTCACCGTCTGCCAGCACTTCACCGGTTTCAGGATTGATAATTTCCGGATAGAAATGATCTTCCCAGATAGTCGGGCCATCTTTGGATTCCAGACATTCCATGGCTACGCCGGGCCCCATGACTTCTGACAGACCATAAATATCCAAGGCATTAATGCCGAGGCGATCTTCAATTTCCTTGCGCATCTCATTGGTCCAAGGCTCTGCACCAAATACACCGGTTTTAATCGAACTTTTGGCCGTACCAAATTTTTTCTCGAGTGCCTCAATAATATTCAGGCAGTAAGATGGGGTTACCATCAGTGCAGTCGGTTTGAAGTCATGAATTAACTGCGCCTGACGTTCAGTCTGTCCACCAGACATTGGAATCACAGTTGCGCCTAGACGTTCAACACCATAATGGGCACCTAAGCCGCCAGTAAACAATCCATAACCATAAGACACCTGAATAATATCTTTACTGCTTAAGCCGGCTGCTCGCAGAGAACGCGCCACCACATCTGACCAGGTGTTGATATCATTTTGGGTATAACCGACCACGGTCGGCTGACCAGTGGTACCAGAAGAGGCGTGCACACGTACGATCTGTTCTTGTGGAACTGCGAACATGCCAAACGGATAGTTATCGCGTAAATCCTGTTTGGTGGTAAATGGGAATTTAGCCAGGTCTTCCAGTGATTTGAAATCATCCGGATGCACACCAGCATCATCAAATTTCTTTTTATAAACCGGACTGTTCTGATATGCATGCTGTAGGGTCTTTTTGATACGCTGAAGCTGAACACTGCGTAACTCATCTACCGATACCGTTTCAATTTTTTCCATTGCATTGTTATTCATATTCTTACTCCTGACGTAGTCGTCCTGACCACGATTTATTTCATTAATTGAATGATGTTGTTAATCCATATTTTCTAGAATCAGTGCAACTCCCTGTCCTACACCCACACACATGGTACAGAGGGCATATTTTCCATTACGGCGTTTCAGTTCATGCATCGCCGTGATCACCAGACGGGTACCACTCATACCTAAAGGATGACCCAAAGCGATTGCACCGCCATTCGGGTTGATTCTCGAATCATCATCTTGTAGGCCAAGTTCACGAATCACTGCTAATGATTGCGCTGCGAATGCTTCATTCAGCTCAATCACATCCATCTGTTCCAGGCTGAGTCCAGTCTGCTTCAAGACTTTCTGTACCGCTGGCACCGGCCCAATACCCATATATTTGGCTTCAACCCCTGCGCTGGCCATCCCGATCACTTTGGCTTTCGGACGTAAACCATACTGCTCGGCAAATTGCTGATTCCCGAGTAATACGCAAGCCGCACCGTCATTGACACCGGAAGCATTGCCGGCGGTAACTGAACCGCCTTCTTTACGAAATGGGGTTTTTAAGGCGGTCAGATTGTCCAGCGTCGTCTCTGCACGCGGGTGCTCGTCTTGGGAAATGATCAGGGTGGTTTTCTTTGGACCTTTAACCTCTACCGGCAGAATTTCTTCGGCGAAAACTCCGTTCTGCTGTGCTACTGCAGTTTTCTGCTGACTGTGATAAGCAAACAGGTCCTGATCTTCACGGCTGATCTGATATTTTTCAGCGACGTTTTCAGCCGTTTCCGGCATGCTGTCGACGCCAAATTGTGCTTTAAATTTTGGGTTGATAAAACGCCAACCAATGGTGGTGTCATAAATTTCGGGAGTACGGCTAAATGCTGTGGTCGGTTTGGATTGTACAAAAGGCGCACGGCTCATGGATTCGACCCCACCCGCCAAAATAAATTGTGCTTCACCCGATTTGATGGCACGTGCTCCGAGTCCAATCGCATCCAGACCTGAGGCACATAAGCGGTTCACGGTGAGCGCTGGCACAGATTCAGGCAGTCCTGCGAGCAAAGCCGCCATACGCGCAACGTTACGGTTATCTTCACCGGCCTGATTGGCACAGCCTAGGATCACTTCATCCAGTTCAGCCCATGGCAATTCAGGATGCTGATCTTTCAGATACTGAATTGGGAGCGCTGCAAGATCATCGCTACGGACACTGCTGAGTCCACCGGCATAGCGTCCGATCGGAGTACGAATTCCATCAAAAATATAAACCTGTTCCATGATTCTTCCTTTTAGCCAGCGACGCGTAATGGTTGCTGCTGAGTTTTCTGTGCATGTCCCTGCACTGCTTTCTTTGCTAAATATATACTAGTTCTATAGCGATCTTCACCATAAACATGATACATATTTTCTAAAATTTGTAAAATTGTGTAATATCCAATTCTATCTGCCCATTCAAATGGGCCACAAGGATAATTCACCCCATATTTCATAGCAGAATCAATATCTTGTTCTGACGCAATATCATGCAATACGGCTTCACACGCTTCATTCACCAGCATGGCGATACTACGTATAACATAAAGACCCGGATGATCCTTAGACCAAATTGGTATCACATTCATACCTATGAGGAATAGCTCAGCCGCTTGGCGCTGTTCTGCACTACAAGCCGGGGAAGCCACCACCGGAATCGCTTGGGCATTGGCCCAATCTGCATGCCAGTCCATCAACACCACGGGGTCATGCGGATAAGCCAGTTCAACCGACTCACCGAGCGATAATCGCAGGGAAAGATCACCAATCAGGATTTCATTCTGTTCTGCCGCCTGAAAACTCAGTTCCACATGAGATGCCTGTTTTAAACGTTCAATCAGTGCTGCTGAATGCAGCCATTCACCTTTTACCGTGACTTTGAGCTTATTCAGCGACTTGGCATAACTGACAGGCAATTCATACGCGGGTGCAGGCTTGGACTGCGTATAATCATAAAAACCCTGACCGGACTTGCGACCATAACAGCCAGCATCAACCAGTTCTTTTTGAATTAAAAACGGGCGGTAGCGCGGCTCATAGAAAAACTCCTGATAGACACTTTGCGTGACCGAAAAATTCACATCCTGTCCAATCAAGTCGGTGAGTTCACACGGTCCCATGGCAAAACGGCCACATTCGCGCATGATGTAATCGAGCTGTTCCGGGGTGGTGGCATTTTCCTGCAAGGCACGAAAGGCTTCGGCATAATAAGGTCGCGCGACACGATTGACGATAAAACCGGGCGTCGATTTGGCCCGTACCGGCACCTTGTTCCAGTCCTTCATCAGATCAAATACTGCATCGGCAAGGACTGCTGAGGTTTTCAGTCCGCGGATAATTTCGACCAGCTTCATCACTGGTGCCGGATTAAAAAAATGCAGCCCAATCACCCGTTCCGGATGCGGAATAGCCGAGGCAATTGCGGTAATGGAAATCGAGGAAGTATTGGACGCAAAAATCGTCTGTTCCGGGCAAATGGCAGCAAGCTGTTGAAACAGGTTTTGCTTCACTTCTTTCTTTTCGACAATGGCTTCAATAATTAGGCCTGCATCGGCAAGCTGCTGAATATCCTCTGCCACGATCAGATTAGCGAAGGTACTCTCCAGCAATTGCTGGGTCATTTTGCCATTCTGTACACGCTTGCTGAGCTGTGCCTCTAAGTCAGTTAAGGCAGACTGAACTTTGCTGCGATCGAGATCAAACACATAGGTCGGATGTCCATACATGGCGGCCAGTTGTGCAATGCCAATCCCCATAGTCCCCGCACCGACCACAGCAACTTTGACGTGTTCCAAATTGATCTGTTGCATGATTTAGCATCCTTTATATTCAGGGGTACGCTTCTGCATAAAGGCTTGTACACCTTCTTTATAATCGCTTGAACGTCCAGCCAGACGTTGCAGGTCACGCTCCAGAGTGAGCTGCTGATCCAGATTATTGTCGGCTGCGGCATGAATAGCTTTTTTGATTAGTGACAGGCCATAAGTCGGTTGCTTGGCCAAATGCTCGGCCAGTTTTTCCGCTTCCACTTGCAGTTGCTCATCTTCAACCACTTGCCAGATCATGCCGAGTTGTGCTGCGCGCTCAGCCGGAATTTTATCGCCGAGCATCGCTAGGCCCATCGCCTGAGCACGCCCGACCAGACGCGGCAGGAACCAAGTACCGCCTGAATCTGGCACCAAGCCAAGACGGCAAAAGGCTTGAATAAATGAGGCTGATTTTGCTGCAATCACAATGTCACAGGCCAAGGCAATGTTGGCGCCTGCCCCTGCTGCCACACCATTCACCGCACAAATCACTGGTTTTGGTATTTCGGTAATCAGCTTGATCAAGGGATTGTAGTATTTTTCAATCGACAGGCCTAAGTCCGGTGCATCGGCATTCGGATCGACCACACGGTCATTCAGATCCTGACCGGCACAGAAACCACGGCCTTCAGCTGAAATCACCACGGCACGAATCTGGCTGTCTTTGGCCCACGCCTTGATGACCTTGGAGACTTCCTGATGCATGGTTTCATTAAAGCTGTTGAGCTGTTTTGGACGGTTAAAGGTCAGGTAGCCCACTGCATTTTTTTCTTCGACAATAATTGTTTGATAGTCCATTACACACCTCTAAATTCTGGTTTTCTTTTTTGTAAAAATGCATTGATGCCTTCCTGGCGATCTTGGGTCGCAGCCAGCCAGACAAAATGTTGACGCTCCAATTTCAGTCCCTGACTTAAAGTCACTTCATGAATCGACTTTAAAGATTGCTTGATGGCAAGAATGGCCAACGGTGCCTGCTTGGCAATTTTTTCTGCCAGTTCCAGTGCATATTGCACGGTCAGTCCTGCCGGACAGATCTGGCTGCTAATGCCATGTTGCAATGCGGTCTGGGCTGAAATCATTTCACCGGTCATGGCCCAGCGCATCGTCAATTGCTGACCAACCAGACGTGCCAGACGCTGGGTTCCACCGGCACCCGGCAGCATGCCTAAACCAATTTCAGGCAAGGCAAACTGGGCATTGTCGCCAGTTAAAATCATGTCACCATGTAGAGCCAGTTCAAACCCTGCACCAAAGGCATAACCATTCACGGCCATGATTACAGGCTTGGAAAATTCATCAATTTTTTTCCACAGCAGTGGCCGCTGATCCTGCTGGATGCTAACCACGTCTAACTGTGCCAGCTCATTTAAATCAGCACCGGCAGCAAAGCATTGCGTATTTCCGGTGATGACCACGGCTTTCACGGCAGCATCAGTTTCGAATTCCTGTAAACAGTCTGCAATACCTTGCAAGGTCGCATTGTTTAAGGCATTACGCTTTTCCGGGCGATTCAGTTCAATCAGAACTACGCTGGGTTTTGGTGAGCTGGTTTTAATATAGGTCATCCTTGAACTCCTGCTATGCTCAGCAACTGATTCCGTACTTATTCATCAAAACTCAGACGTACATTGGCTGTGGTTGGACGTGCCTGACAACTGAGCACATAGCCTTTCTGAATTTCATCTTCTTCCAGACTGTAGTTGACTGCCATTTCGACCTCGCCTTCCAGCACCTTACATTTACAGGTGGCACAGACGCCGCCCTTACAGGCATATGGCAGGTCGGCTCCGGCACGAAGTGCAGCATCTAAAATGCTGTCATCCTGTTTGGAGACTTCCACAATCAACTCGCGGCCATCAAGAATGATATTGACGCGTTCCTCACTGCGGCTTTCCATCTGCCGTGTGGTTGCTTTCGGTGCAGTCCCGGTATTGAAACGTTCAGTGTGAATTTTGCTGCGCTGAATGCCCCAAGTCGGTAATACCGTTTCGACCGCCGTCATCATTTCTTCAGGACCACAAGCAAAACAATGATCGGTGTCTGCTGAGATCAGATTGGCCTGAAACAACTGCTGCAATTTGTCCGCGTCAATCCGACCATTAAAGATCTCGCTGTCATTCAGTTCACGTGAAAAAATATTCACCAGTTGCAGACGTTCCTTAAAACGGTCTTTCAGGTCCATGATCTGTTCAGAAAACATGGTCTGTTTCCAGGAACGGTTACCATACACCAGGGTAAATGTGGCTTCTGCTTGACGGTTCAGCACCGACTTTACAATCGATAAAATTGGGGTAATGCCACTGCCTGCTGCAAACCCTAGATAATTCTGGCCACCGGCCTTGGCTGCTTTCTGAAAGAACACGCCTTGCGGTGGCATCACTTCTAAAACATCGCCTGCTTTCAAATGATCATTGGCCCAAGTCGAGAACTGACCCTGATCAATTTTTTTAATCGCAATACTCATATCTTCCTGAGTATCACTGCAGATTGAGTAACAGCGGCGCAGCTCGCCGTCATCGCTTAAATGGCGGATGGTGAGATGCTGACCTGGCTGATATTGGAAAGCATCCAACTGCTCAGGTGCGAGATCAAAGGCAATGCAGATCGCCTGCTCGGTTTGTGGCTGAATCGATTTAATGGTTAATGGTATAAATTGGCTCATGGCAAAATCCTTCTTTTAGGTGGCGGTGTTCAGGCTTGTTATTGGTTTACCCTGCCCACCGCGCAATCGTTACAATTAAATACATTTGAAATAGTCAAAAGTTTCTAAGCAGTCCCGACATTGATATAAAGCTTTACAGGCGGTCGAACCAAATTCACTTAATAATTTGCTGTTATTACTTAAGCACTGTGGACAGGTAATGCCATCTGTTAAAGCGACATGCGTGCCGCAGCTATGTGACTGGCCTTGCGGCGGGGCAATACCATACTGCTGTAATTTGTGTTTGCCCGATTCACTCATCCAGTCCGTGGTCCAAGCTTCAGACAGATCGACAATCACTTTGACTGGCGTCAAACCGTTCGCCTCGAAAGCCTGGGTAATTTCTGCTTTTAATAAATCCGTGGCCGGACAGCCGCTATAGGTCGGCGTGAGTCGCACCACAATTTCATCCTGCTGATTCAGCTCGACGCCACGAATCATGCCCAGATCAATCACTGACAATACCGGAATCTCTGGATCAGAAACCTGCTGCAAAACGTCCCAACATTGATCTTCTACGTGTCGAATCAGATTCATGCGACTCACTCCCTGTGATTGTGCCAAATTACCAGTTCATGTTTGGATATGAGCGCTGCATGTATTGCAGTTCAGCCAAAACAAAACCGAGATGTTCTGTATGTAAGCCCTGTTTAGCCCCACTACGATAAGCGCCGAGCTCTGGCAGGCTTAATTTAAATCGAGCTAACTCGGCTGTAATCTTCTCCAGCCACTGAGTTTTTAAATTTTCAATATCTGGAATCACACCGCTATCGACCAGCTGTTTTTCATCAGCCGTCAATACAAAAAGCTCTTCTGTAAAACGCCATAACTGGTTTAAACCTTGCTGGGTTTTTTCATGCGCTTCTGCTGTACCTAGACTTAGGCGTTCCATCCAAGTGGTGGAAAAACGCTGGTGATATTTCACTTCTTTGAGTGACTTCACTGCAAAAGCCGCCAACTCAGCATGCTGACTTTCAGTTAAAGCACTAAACAATAAAGCGTGATAATGATCCATCAACCACTGGCGTACCAAGGTCTGGGCAAAATCACCATTTGGTTGTTCGCACAGCAGCAAATTACGGTATTCACGCTCAGTACGGAAATAAGCCAGCTTGTCTTCATCACGGCCCAACCCTTCCACTTCACCGGCCAGACTGAGTGCAGTACGTGCCTGACCGAGCAAATCCAGTCCGATATTGGCTAAGGCAATATCCAGCTCCAGTTCAGGTGCATGACCACACCACTCTGCCAAACGATGTGACAGGATCAGTTGACTGTCACCCACATGTAAAAGAAATTCTGCCAATACTTGATTTGTCATAATTTTCACCTTTCCCTTTACATGTGCTCGATGCCAGACGGAATGTTATAAAAGGTCGGATGGCGATAAACCTTGTCCAAAGCCGGTTCAAAAAATTCTGCTTTTTCATCTGGCTGGGAAGAGGTAATCAATTCAGATTTCACCACCCAGATACTGATGCCTTCATTGCGGCGGGTATACACATCGCGGGCATTTTGCAGTGCGACTTCCTCATCCGGTGCACGCAGGCTGCCAACATGACGGTGACTCAGGCCCTGTTTACTACGCACAAACACTTCATAAAGTGACCAGTTGTTTTTGTTATTCATGAGCAAAATTCCCTATATTGATCAAACTGTTTTAAGCAACTTTTTGTGCTGCTGACTGTTGCTGCCGTTTTTGCGCATAGACTGCTGCTGAATCACGTACCCACTTGCCGCCTTCCCAAGCTTTGCGGCGTGCTTCAATACGCTCATGGTTACACGGTCCCTTGCCTGCAAGAATCGCGAAGAACTCATCCCAATTGATTTCACCAAATTCATAATGTCCGGTTGCTTCATTGAGTTTGAGGTCTGGATCCGGAACGGTTAAACCCAGCTGCAACACTTGCGACACAGTGTTATCGACAAATTTCTGACGTAGCTCATCGTTGCTGAATAATTTAACTTTCCACTGCATACTTTGTGCACTGTTCGGTGAATTATCATCACTTGGACCAAACATCATCAGTGCTGGCCACCAGAAACGGTTCACGGCATCCTGTGCCAATTGCTTTTGTTCCGGCGTACCATTGGCCAATTCCATCATGGCTTCAAAGCCCTGACGCTGATGGAAGCTCTCTTCCTTACAGACGCGCACCATGGCGCGGGCATAAGGACCGTAAGACGTACGGCAAAGCGCGACCTGGTTGACAATCGCTGCACCATCCACCAGCCAGCCAATCGCGGCAACATCGGCCCAGCTCAGGGTGGGATAGTTAAAAATGGATGAATATTTCATGCGACCGGCAATCAGTTTATCCATCATGTCGTCACGATCTGCCCCTAAGGTTTCTGCAGCACTGTACAGATACAAAGCATGACCGGCTTCATCCTGGACTTTTGCCATCAGCACGGCTTTACGTTTCAAGGTCGGAGCACGGGTAATCCAGTTGCCTTCTGGCAACATGCCCACCACTTCAGAGTGTGCATGCTGACCAATCTGACGAATTAAAGTTTTACGATAAGCCTCCGGCATCCAGTCCTTTGGCTCGATGGAAATATCCTTTTCAATCTTTTGATCAAAGATTTGTTGTTGATTATTCATTGTTCCCTCACTTATCCCAAGTGTTGATACATTCAAATTAAAACGATACACAATTAAAATCAATATATATTTATTAGTATCATTTATTTTTTTAAGCATATTTTTAATAAGATTATGTTTTTTATATAAATATATTTTTTATTTTATTTTTAATCATTTTTAAATACACATTTATGATTGACATTTCAGCTTTTTAATCACAAATTATGAAACATCAAAATTAAAATACTTTTTGAAACGTATCATAAATGGAGTTTTATAATGTTAGAGTTAGATAGCAGCTCAAGCGCAATGGATTATCAAGATACTGAGTCACAGAATAATCCTATTTCCATCAAAAGCTTAAGCTCACTGATTTATGGTCAGGAATACACAGCTCCAGCCGATTTACGTACGGTGTATCATGCCATTAGCGGTGATGCGGTTTATCAGGTGGGCAGTCAGGGCATCGATACCCAAGCCGTAGTGAAGTATGCCAAACAAAAAGGCTCCACTATTGCCACATGGACTTTCCATCAACGTGCCAATGCACTGAAGCAAGTGGCACAGTATTTGATGGAGCGCAAAGAAGAGTTTTACCAGCTTGCTAAGGCGACCGGCTGCACCCGTAAAGATGCCTGGATTGATATTGAAGGCGGGATTGGGACTTTATATGCCTATTCGAGTTTAGTACGCCGCGAACTCAGTGATGAAACCGCATGGGTTGAAGATGCGTGGATTCCACTGTCCAAGCAAGGAAGCTTTGGCGCCAAACATATTCTGAGCCCTAAAGCTGGTGTCGCAGTCCATATCAATGCCTTTAACTTTCCAATCTGGGGCATGCTGGAAAAAATCGCACCTACGCTACTGGCCGGTGTACCTTGTATTGTCAAACCGGCAACGGAAGGTGCTGAACTGACCCACGCCGTGGTCAAAGCGATTCATGAAAGCGGTTTCTTGCCAGAAGGTACACTGCAGCTTATTTGCGGTCAGATTTATGATCTATTTGATCATTTAACCCCCCAAGATACGGTGACCTTTACCGGTTCTGCTTCAACCGGGCAAAAGCTGCGTTCGCATCCACACTTAAATGCCTACTCGATTCCATTCACCATGGAAGCGGATTCAGTTAACAGCGCGATTTTGACAGCGCAAGCCAATGATGAAACGATTGATTTGTTTGTCCGTGAAGTTTTCCGTGAAATGACCACCAAAGCCGGACAGAAATGTACTGCCATTCGTCGTGCCTTTGTTCCAGCCGAGCTGCTGGATACAGTGCAAAGTCGTCTGATTGAAAAACTGAAAAAAGTTGTCGTGGGTGATCCTGCTCAAGAAGGCGTGAGTATGGGGGCTTTGGCCAGCGTAAAGCAGAAACACGATGTCGCGGCAAAAGTTGAACAGCTGAGCCAAGATGCAGAAATTGTGTTCGGTAGCCATTTACGTCAGGATTTCACGATCGACGTGGAAAATCCTAAAAAGTCAGCCTGCTATCCGCCTACGGTTTTAGTTTGCACAGCGCCAGAAAAAGCACAGCATATTCACAAGGTAGAAGCCTTTGGTCCGGTGGTAACTTTAATGCCGTATCATGATCTGGCCCAGCTTGCCGATTTGGTGGCACGTGGCGAAGGCAGCTTGGTGGCATCCATCGTACGCAATACCGATGAAAATATTGAACAACTGCTCAGCAAAATTGCGCCATGGCATGGCCGTGTACATATTCTGGATGCGGAAAGTGCCAAAGAAAGTACCGGACATGGTTCTCCATTACCATTACTGGTACATGGCGGGCCAGGCCGTGCCGGTGGCGGTGAGGAGCTGGGCGGTTTGCGTGCAGTCAAACATTATATGCAACGTACTGCGATTCAAAGCTCGCCAAATGCCATGACCCAAGTTGGCCATAGCTGGACTGCCGGTGCTCAAGTCTTTGAAGACCGCGTGCATCCTTTTAAAAAATCATTTGATGAATTGCGTATTGGTGAACGTTTGCTGACTGCGCGACGTACCGTGACGGAAGCTGATCTGGTCAACTTTGGCTGCCTGAGTGGCGACTTCTTCTATGCGCATATGGACAAGATTGCTGCTGCGGATTCCCTGTTTGGCGAGCGTGTGGCACATGGTTATTTTGTCGTGTCTGCCGCAGCAGGTTTATTCGTTGATGCCGCTCCAGGCCCGGTCATTGCCAACTATGGCATGGACAACTTGCGCTTTGTAGAGCCAGTGAAAATTGGCGATACTCTTCAGGTCGAACTCACCTGCAAGCAAAAAACCCCTAAATTGCTACGCGATCCTGCACAAAAGCCACATGGAGTGGTGGTCTGGGATATTAAAGTCAAAAATCAGCGCAATGAACTGGTCGCAACTTATGATATTTTGACCCTAGTTGAACGTGAAGTCTAAACTTTAAATTAGCTAAAAAGGAATCATTATGATTCCTTTTTTTTATTATAAAAATTTATTTGTATCCTTTTATGGAAATTGATTGACGCAAATAAAATTAAACTCTAGATTAGATAATACGATACATAATAAAAATAATATCTAAACTAAAAGTATCAAAAATTTAACAATCAGAACAGGATGTTGCATGATGAATGAAAAATCGCTGGAAATAGACATGGTTGAACGGACGCTTCAACCCGAAAATCAAAGTTTTGAGCCTAGCTCTGTAGAAACAGGATCGCCTGTTTCTGAACAGACTCCGCCGTCCAAAGAAAGCACGACCTATCAGTGGTATGTGGTGGTCATTTGTATGGTGGCTTACATACTGTCATTTGTAGACCGTCAAATTTTATCTTTAATGATTGAGCCGATTAAAGCCGATTTAATGATCAGCGACACTCAGTTTAGCTTGTTGCAAGGACTCGCTTTCTCGTTGTTCTATGCCATTATGGGCCTTCCGATTGCCGCGCTAGCTGATCGAAAGTCGCGAATTAAAATTATTGCAACAGGTATTGCTTTCTGGAGTCTGGCAACTGCAGCCTGTGGTCTAAGTAAAAACTTCATTCAAATGTTTTTGGCACGTTTGAGTGTGGGGGCAGGCGAAGCTGCACTCTCACCGGCATTTTATTCGATTGTCGCCGATTTATTTCCTAAAGAAAAATTAGGCCGTGCACTCGGTGTATATGCGATTGGTGCCTTTATTGGTTCAGGTTTGGCTTTCCTGATTGGCGGCTATGTGATTGGGCTGTTAAAAGACATCAGTTTCGTAGCTTTACCAGTGATTGGTGAAGTAAAGACCTGGCAACTCACCTTTATGATTGTGGGCTTACCCGGTGTATTGCTTGCGCTCCTCATGGTTCTGACGGTGCGTGAACCGGCACGTAAAGGAATGAAAGTCGGTCAAGATGGTAAAGTCATGAAAGCCTCTTTCAAGAACTCGATTGGCTTTATTAAGACGCATAAGAAGACTTTCTTCTGTCATTTTATTGGTTTTTCTTTTTATACCATGATGTTGTATTCACTTCTGGGTTGGGCACCTGCTTATTACATGCGTAACTTCGGCCTTGATGCAAGCCAGACCGGTTATATATTAGGGAGCATCATTTTAGTGGCCAATACCTCTGGTGCCTTATTCTGTGGCTGGCTGATCGACTTCTTCTCTAAACGTGGATACAGTGATGCTGCTATCCGTGCCGGTGCAATCGGCTGTGCAGCCTTAATTGTTCCAAGTGTATTGTTTACTCAGGTCGACAACATGTATTTGTCATTTGCACTGATATCTGTGGCTATGTTCTTCTCAACCTTCCCGATTCCTGCATCTGCAGCCGCAACTCAAATGCTGACCCCAAACCAACTACGTGCACAAGTTTCTGCCAAATTCCTGCTTATCTCAAATATGATTGCCCTTGGGGTAGGAACCACTGCTGTTGCTTTAATCACCGATAAATACTTCCAAAACACCGTAATGGTAGGAAATTCCATTTCAATTGTGAATACAGTTGCCGGAATCATCGGCTCCTTTTTATTGTATAAGGGTTGTCAATATTACCGTGAGAGCATGAAAGTGGAGAAACTGGCTGAATAAGATGACCAATGATTGTCACTAAAACTTTCTTAGCTCTAATTTTAATGCTTTAAATATTAAAATTTTAGAATCTGTTGAGAATCAACAAGCGTTACTTCTCAACAGACCTGGAATCTGAGCTTGTTCAGAGGCGTGTAATCACTAAAAACCCCTATAACTCATCTAAATGCAGCAAATCTAACCGTACAATTCCAAACGCCTCTTCAGTATTCAGCTCTTATGCTATGCACATCAGACGTGGCACTTCAGTTTCCATGTCATACCACCCTTTACCCCCTTCTCTAACACCTTGACAGCTTTTTCCTGAGAAGTGTGGGCACCTACAGCAATCATTACATATCGAACTGCCACCACTCTCCTAGAAAAATATTGTTTATTCTTTTGCACAGAAGTGAACATTATGAGTGAATCATCTACCCTAAAATTTAAAGATGACGCTGTTAAATTGCTTCATGAACGTGGATAAATGGTATTCTGATGAGCTCAAGAGTGAAGCAGTAAAGTGAGTGTCTGAAAAAGGCATAGGATGACTGAAGCTGTTAAACAATGAGGTAAAACCATGCCTAATTTTAGGCTTGGATTGAGTATAATGATCCGACAATAGCCTACATTCATTGAATCTAATAATTCCATTGCAGAATTAGGGAAAGTTAAGAATATAAAGATACGAAGCGTGAATACTAGCTCCACGCTTTCTTAATGTGTATCTTTAAGATTAATTCTACGTCCCCCTAAAAATTCATTCGTTATGAATATGAGTACCTATTAAGATGCTTCCTTAAAGGGAATCTTGAATGGGAGCAAAATAAAAAATTAGCTTTCATAGGTGCTTTTTTAATTAGCCCTAAATTAATGAGCTAAATTTCTGAAAATAAGTTTAAGACTTTCTAACATTTTTTCCACCTGTAGGGGAGTTAAACCTTCAAAAGATTGATCTAAAACAATATAGCTGAGATCGTTAATTTTTTGCGCCATCTGTTGTCCTTTATCGGTTAAGACAACCCGTGTAATGCGAGCGTCATCTTCACAACAATAAGTATTGACTAATCCTTCATCTTTTAAACGGTAAACAATTTTTGTGGTAGTCGACATTTTACAAATCATCATTTCGGATAGCTCTGATACACTTGCCTGAGGTTTGACTTTTAAAGCTTGTAAAATACGCCGACGAGAATTATCTAAACCATATTTTTTTAATGCATGATCAATGTTCTGTACATATTGAGCATGGACTTGTGTAACCCAGTAATATGGGGAATGATCCAGATTAAAATCGGCTGCTGTAGAAAAAAACTTATTGAATTTTTTTGTCATGATTGAAAACCTTTAATTTATTGTTGTAATTGAAATTATTTTTTAGACTTCAAATTCTATTTGAAAAATACTGGTTTTAGCAATACATATTAAATTACTTTTATTGCTTATACTGATATTCAGTTTCTTGTACAATTGTTAGAAAAGCTACACATACTTTAAATCCTGTGTAACAAAATTTTAGTAAATAAAAAACCTGCCCTCTTGCCAGATTTTTTCGTATTGATTACCTTCGTATCCCCCTGTCTTACCTTATTGTCTTTGTGCATATCTATATTCTTATTATTAAGGACTTCCTGTTCTTCCAATCGTTATGATAGGAAATTACACTCGAAACATATAACCAGAAAGGGACGGGGTTTTGCTCAGTACATGCGCATAATACCGTCTAACTATCCACACTTTATCCACAGAAATTGGGGATAATTTTGATGCTGAAAGTATGATAAACATTAGGAAAAGCTTATTTTTGATTAATTATTGATCAATTTGATGAGAGTTTTATATTTTCGAACTTAAAAAAGTGAACGTAGTGCTAAGCTCATATTTTTCTTATTGTTTAAATTTTTTATTCTGTATTAACCTTATAATATTAAATAACTATTATAAGATTCTGCAAGAGAAATTATTTAACTTACATCTCAACATAAGCTTAAATCTTTATGAGTTCTACTACTGAAAGCTGTACCTTAAAATGACAAGGCATTCGCTAAGCAATACTTAAAGCAAATCTTCGATTTACACATGACATAAAAGCTTTATTCTAAAAACAATAATGTATTGATGGTGATTCGTCTTCATTTTGATGATTTATCAATTCAGAAAATATGTGATTATAGTCACACTAACTTACATTTTAGTGAAAAAATATCGAGTTTGAGTGGTGAGTATTTAATCAATAGGTGATTTAATCAGTCTAACAATAACAATAAATAAATATAAAGAAACAAGGGCAGCAGAAATTTAACTCTCTAATTTTTTGTTATAAAAACAAGTAAAAGAAAGAATTAGAGAGTTATTGTTTTCTTATCCAATTCATTAATCTTTACATCGTATAAATCATCAAGCATGAGCATAGAATCCAAATATTATTGAGCTCTTGTAGGCGGTATTAGAATAATTTTAGAAAATTTTAACACTGGAATTTTCTTGGCAATCTTCAATGAATAGTACCGTGTTTGTTAAATGCGTTTTTACTTGAGAGAATGTCCCGATGACAAAATCAAATTATACTCCAGAAATTAATAATAGCCGTGCACTTACTCGTTAAATCCGAAAAAGCCTACCTTTCAACTTGCGCAGTAACCACAGCTATAACTGCTAAAATTGGTTGTACTCCTGAAGTACTTCGTGCCTGATATATAAGCAATACATTACTCTAGATAGAGATTATCAAAATCCAGTCAAAGTACAGCTCATATCAAATCAGCAACGCATCAAGCAAATTGGGCATGAAATCAAAGAACTGCAACAGACGTATGAAATTCTTCTTAAGGCAGCTGCTTTCTTCGCCTAAGTGAGGCTCGACCACCCAAGTAATGGTAGATTTTATTCAAAACAACAAAGCGCTCTAGGATATTGAAGCCATCTTTAAAATCCTGCCGATTCCACCATCGACTTACTATCTTGGTATTAGAGCTTACAGATGAAGCATCGTTTCACAAGGCAACATCGATCAAAACGAGATTTAAATAATCAGTATTATGCTGAACCCATTAAACGGATTTAGCAGCAAGGTGCTGGTCGATACGATATTTGTAAAGTATGACAAGATATTGGCTAAGACAGGGCATGGCTTATACACAATGAGAATGATTGAGTATTTGAAATCAGAGTGGAGAGGTTTAGCTGATATTGAGCTTACTAGATTAAATCGTAAGGAGAGTGATTTAATAAAAACGGCTGCATAGTCTAAGTGAGGCAGGTATCACCCTTTCAGTTTGAAGCAACAGACCCCTTTCATAAATCAAAAAAAATAAATTTTGGTGATTATCTGTACCGCAAATATCGAAATAGAGGCAAAAGAATCACTTTAAGATTCAATGTAATTGCTGGAATCTACAACTTGGAGCTGAGCAAAAAATGATTTATGAAAGAGCTCGAATGTACTTAATAAGATAAATATATTAGGTCAGGCAGTGTAACTTCCATAAATTGTGTCCGACAAACCGGGTACGGCTCCCCCAGTATCACGCCCCCTTCTCTACAGAGTCTTGTGCAGTAGTTTCTTTTTTATTTTCTAGAACTACTGAATTCTCTATGTTTTCATTGGAGAAAATTGTAATGAGAGGGTAAAGAGCAAAAATTCTTACATGTAATACTGACAGGATGAAATAAATTTTGTCCCACAGTTATCCGCAGAAATTGGGGATAATTTTTGCTCTGTAAATAGCGAAAATACTGTAAAATGCGCTATTTTGGTTAAAAATTGATCAATCTAGTTGGTAAAATATTTCAGTTCTGGTTAACAAGCGACTTGTTTCAGAGAAAACTTTTTAAAATATTTTTGATCCTCTATAAAATTACTCAGCATTTAATATTGAAATGAATATAAAACTGTACTTCGTATATAAAACATACTGTCAAATGAAGAAGAAATTGGTAAAGATTTCACTAGAATATTTATAATTTTTTGCTTTAATTATACTTGAGTAAGTATACGGGACTTTAATGTTGCTTATAGTAAACAAAAATAACTTACAATTTATTAACTCACCGTTTTTCATATAAAAAATAAATCTTATTTTTACATTAATAAATTTCGATACACCTACCTGATTCCTTATTCAATTTATTTCTCTTAACTTGAACTGGCTATTTACCTTTTGCGAATAAAAATGAAAGGACGGTATAGATATGGCTACCCGAAATAATGAGAATGACACAGATACTTCAAATCGTGGATTTGCGAGTATGGATCCAGAAAGACAACGAGAAATAGCAAGTCAAGGTGGTAAAGCTGCGCATGAAAGTGGACATGCTCACGAGTTCACTTCAGAGGAAGCACGTGAAGCAGGTAGAGCTGCTCATCGAAGTGGCAACGCTCATGAGTTTACTTCAGAAGAAGCACGTGAAGCAGGTTCCCGCAGCCATATAAACGATAACAACTCCGGTGGCAGAGGCCGCAGCCGTGATGACGACGATGATGATCGCGGCGGCCGCTCCGGTGGCCGAGGTCGTAGCCGTGATGACGATGATGATGATCGTGGCAGCCGCTCCGGTGGCCGAGGTCGTAGCCGCGATGACGACGATGATGATCGTGGCAGCCGTTCCGGTGGCCGGGGTCGCAGCCGTGATGACGACGATGATGATCGTGGCAGCCGTTCCGGCGGCCGGGGTCGCAGCCGTGATGACGACGATGATGATCGCGGCAGCCGTTCCGGTGGCCGAGGTCGCAGCCGTGATGACGATGATGATGATCGTGGTAGCCGTTCCGGCGGTCGAAGTCGTAGCCGTGATGACGATGATGATGATCGTGGCAGCCGTTCCGGCGGTCGAGGTCATAGCCGTGATGACGATGATGATGATCGTGGCAGCCGTTCCGGTGGCCGGGGTCGC
>NZ_JBYMDJ010000004.1:24270-274088 GCF_057766365.1 Acinetobacter sp. GG23 | reverse complement strand
GATATCTCATGAAATTTATATTGAGGTGGTTTTTACTTTCGCAAGAGGTCTAATACTTTTATCTAAAACAAAAATTATACGAATGAATCTACATCATTTAACAATCTTGGTATATAAAAAATATAAATATTATCAATTATTTAAAATCAATTTATGGAGGATGTATTTTATATTTGGACAGAATATTTTTATTTATTGGAGCTTTGCTTGCGTTAGTTTGACAAGGGCGGTCTATTTTTTACTATCCGTGCTTATTTTCTACTAGAATAAAGTTTTCATTTAGTTGAGATAACATTTAGTGGAATATTTTGAGCGACATCAAGGTGGCGAACGTGCCCTATTAGTAAGTGTCTCTGTACAACTTTTAGATGACCTTGATGCAGAAGAATTTCGCTTATTGGCCCAGTCCGCAGGTGCGGAAATTGTAGAACATATCACTGCTCAACGGATCAAACCGGATCCAAAACTGTTTATCGGCTCTGGAAAAGCAGAAGAAATCGCAGAGCGAGTCAAAGAATTAGAAATAGATTTGGTCATTTTTGATCATTCCCTCAGTCCTTCTCAAGAACGCAACTTAGAAAGAGTCATTCAATGCCGCGTGATTGACCGTACCCGGCTTATTCTGGACATCTTTGCCCAACGTGCCCGTACTCATGAAGGTAAACTTCAAGTTGAATTGGCACAATTGGATTATCTATCGTCACGACTGGTCGGAAGCGGTATCAGTTTAGATAGTCAAAAAGGCGGTATCGGTTTACGCGGACCAGGGGAAACACAACTGGAAACGGATCGTCGTTTACTGCGTTTACGTATTGGACAGCTAAAAGACAAACTGGAAAAGGTTCGCCAAACCCGTATGCAAGGTCGTTCTGCACGCCAGAAAGCCGCTATTCCTACAGTATCTCTTGTCGGTTATACCAATGCAGGTAAATCGACATTATTTAACCTCTTGGCGTGCTCTGACGTTTATGCGGCCGACCAACTGTTTGCAACACTCGATCCAACTTTACGCCGTTTAAATTGGGATGGGATTGGTGCTTTGGTTCTGGCCGATACCGTGGGTTTTGTCCGTAACTTAGCTCATGCCCTGGTAGAATCCTTTAAAGCCACACTTGAGGAAACGGCTGAGGCGACTTTGCTGCTGCATGTTATTGATTCCAGCAGTCCCGATATGCAGGAACAAATTGAAGCCGTAGAAGCGGTTTTAAAAGAAATTGGGGTCGATGTTCCGGTACTGCGGGTTTATAACAAAATTGACCTGAGCGGTGAAGATGCCAAAATTGTGTATGCCAAACCGCATTTGCCTGATCGTGTCTATGTATCTGCACATGCCAACCAAGGTGTTGACTTGTTACGCCAAGCCGTTCAAGAATGCTTGATGGGACACTTGCAAAGTTTCGAGCTGGTGTTAAAACCCGAATATGGAAAATTGCGTACTCAACTGTATGCGCTCAATGTCATTCAAACTGAAAATCATGATGAAGATGGCAATCTGCATTTGCACGTCATTATTGCCCCACAAAAGCTGGAGCAACTGATTAAACAGGCACATTTACCGATTGATGAAATTCTGGGAAAAAAAGCCACGCAATTTAAAAAACCGCTTGAGGAATTTGAAATCAAAAGATAAATCGGTTAAAACGTGATAAGTATACTTTTAAAGTTTGGTAAAAATGGACGGAATAAAAACAATCGACTGGCCAGCATGGATTGGTACACTGGCATTGATTATCTGCTTTCGTGAGGGAGCAGTATGGTTAATGACGCAATTTAATCATCCTGAACTGGGTAATTTGGTTGGCTTGATTAGCTTATTGCTGACTCTGCTTATTTGGAGAAATGTCCACAAATTACCTGCGCGTTTAGTCGATACCAATAATAAAATCATGAAAGAAAGTGCCTTTGCTTTTTTACCTATTAGTGCAGGTTCACTGATTATGCTGGTACACATGGGAAAGGAAATTCCTGTTTTCCTGGTAGTGATGTGTATCAGTACCCTCATTCCATTATGGGTCTACGCAAAAATGGCCAAACGCTGGTTATAGAGGATATATCATGTTAGCAGTACTCTACGGTTTTATATTGACTCTTTTCGCCTATCTGATTGCCAAACCTTTAAATAAAAAGCTTCCACAAGTTCCAGTCATTGTCATCGGCATGTTTTTCATTATTGGATTATTATTTGTATTTGGGATTCCTTACGAATCTTATATGACCCAAGTCAATCCACTCTTCAATCATTTACTCGGCTATGTCACTGTTGCCTTGGCTATTCCACTTGCAGCCATGCGTTATGATGACTTACCCCTCAAGGCCATTGTCGGCATTCTGGTCTTTGCCAGTATTAGTGCAGTTGCTTTACCGATGGGACTCGCCTATTTATTGCATATGTCTGACGCAAGCATTATGGCCTTCGCAACTCGAGCGGTCACTACTCCTATTGCCATTAATATTGCTACTTTATTACATGCTCCTCTTACTCTGGTGATTTTAATTGTCATTTTATCGGGCGTGATTGGCGCAGCTTTTTCTCCATTTATTTTGCGTCATATTCACGATGAGAGAGCTTCCGGTCTGGCATTGGGCTTGGCTGCACATGCAATTGGTACGGCGCAAGCTTGGCAACGAGGCAGTGTGGCAGGACGTTACGCAGCTTTCGGCATGGCGGTGAATGCAGTTTTTACCGCAATCTGGTTACCTGCCTTCATACTTTATTTACAAAAAATGTGATGAAATAAACATTAATAAAGGATTGCTTGGTACAAAAAATAAACATAAAATGAACGTGTATTAACATTAATAGAAAGGATTTTTTAATGGGAAAATTTAAATTTTTAACGGCGTTGGTTTTTTCTTCATTAAGCGGTCTTGCTTTTGCAGAAGATATTTCAGGAATGTGGAAAAATATTGACGATAAAACAGGTTCGTCAAAAGCAATTCTGGAAATTCGCCAAGAAAACAATGGTACATATACAGCTAAAATTATAAAAGTTACACCGCGCCCAGGCTATACACCGAAAGAAACCTGCGTAGATTGTCCGGCACCTTATACCAATAAACCTATTTTAGGTTTAGATGTTTTAACGGGGTTAAAACCAGCCGGTGATAACAATTTTGTAAATGCCAAAGTTCTTGATCCACTCAGCGGCAGAATCTATAGCGGTAAGGCAAAATTAAGTGCGAATGGTAAACGTCTCACTTTACGCGGTTATGTCGGTGTATCAGCACTGGGGCGTAGCCAGACCTGGATTAAACAAGATTAAATTATGCTAAATTCAATTCAGCATAGAGGGTTAGTGTCGTACGAATGAGAGCTTAAAATTTTTGTCCAATAAGACTGCTTAATTTCGTATTTCTCCCTCATCTTGAAATAAGTCAACAGGATAATAGACTTATTTAAATAAGGAAATTTTATGAAAAAAATAGCAATTAATACTGCATTTTTTATAGCTTTATTAGGCAGTTTTCCAGTTTTTGCTCAAGAGATAACCGGTACATGGATACAAATCGATGATAAAACTGGTTCACCTAAGGCACTGATTGACATTCAGAAACAACCCAATGGATCTTATTCTGGCAAAATTATTAAAATTACGCCCCGCCCAGGCTATACGCCCCGAGAAACATGTTTCCACTGCCCGCCCCCTTACACAGATCAACCCATACTAGGCTTAGAAGTGTTTAAAGGCTTACAGCATGCCAATGGGAACAATTATGAAAACGGTCGTATCCTTGATCCTTTAACAGGCAAAACCTATGGTTTGAAAGGACGAGTTTCCGCGAATGGTAAACGTTTTATATTACGCGGTTATATTGGAATTTCTGCTTTGGGTCGTACTCAAACCTGGATTAAAAGCGATTAATTCTGACAAAAAGCCGCACGATGTGGCTTTTTATTTATCTTTATTTAAACATTTCACATTATTTTAATTTTTTATGATGCACTAGCTTGACTAATTTTTAAACGCTCATAATATGTTCTTATGGATAAAAAAATTACTCTCCACATTCAAAGGAATTGATATGAAAAAGAATATTTTTCTCGCGACTTTCGCTAGCTTATTTTTCAGTGGGAATGTATTGGCACAAGACCTGTCGGGAACGTGGCAACAAATTGACGATAAAACCGGTTCACCTAAAGCGATTATTGAAATTCGTAAAGAAAGCAATAATACTTTTACAGGAAAAATCACCAAAGTTACCCCTCGTCCAGGTTATACACCGCGTGAAATCTGTAACAAATGTCCAGCGCCTTATACCAATAAAGCAATTTTAGGCATGGATGTGCTCACCGGTTTGAAACACGTGCCTGATACAAATAATTATGAACAAGGACGTATAATTGACCCGCTTGCAGGCAAAATTTATGATGCCAAAGTTAAGTTAAGTACCAATGGTAAACGCTTAACCTTACGCGGTTATATCGGTATCTCCGCACTAGGACGCAGTCAAACTTGGCTTCGGATAGACTAATCAGAAGCTCAGCTCAATAAAAAGCCACACTAAAGTGGCTTTTTTTACATTAGTCAATAAAATGCTCTCATTTTTTGCACACTCTCCAGAATATTGACTAATTACATAATCATTCTAATATACCGACTCAACAAAAAGCATTCGGTTATGGAAAGGTATTTTTATGCAAAAGAATATATTGCTTGCAACTTTGGCGGGTGTACTTTTTAGTGGCAATATTTTTGCTGAGGATATTTCTGGAACTTGGCAGCAGATTGATGATAAAACCGGTGCTGCCAAAGCAATCATTAAAATTGATAAAGAAGCCAATAATACCTATACAGGTAAAATTGTTAAAATCACCCCCCGTCCTGGTTATACTCCCCGTGAAACGTGTAATAAATGTCCTGCTCCATATACCAATGATCCAATTTTAGGTATGGAAATCATTAAAGGTTTAAAACAAGTGTCAGGAACCAATAACTATGAAAAAGGTCGTGTGATTGATCCATTAGCAGGTAATGTTTATGATGCCAAAGTTAAATTAAATGCGACAGGCAAGCGTCTAACTTTGAGAGCCTATATGGGTATTTCAACTTTGGGACGTAGTCAAACCTGGATTAGACTTGACTAAATAAGGAATAATAAAAAAGAGCCACATCATGTGGCTCTTTTACTTTGTAAATTATCTCAACATTACATCATTGGATTATTAACTTTAAATATTTCTTTATCTTCCAGACGATAGGCAATCAACTGATTACCCCAAACACAGCCGCCATCGACATTCTGAATCTGTGGATTAATGCTTTTACCCTGTAATGCAGCCCAGTGTCCAAAGATCAATTGATGTGTTTTCGCAGCTTCCGATTCAAATTCAAACCACGGTTTAAAGCCTTGAGGCATGGGATCATCAAGTGAATCTTTAAAGCTAAACTCTAAGCGACCTTGGCTATCGGTTAAACGCATACGAGTCAAATAGTTGGTAATACAACGTATGCGTGCATTACCTCCTAGATCATCCGACCAGAGGTCAGGTTCTGTACCGTACATTTCGGCCAAGAAAGCATCGAGCACAGCAAAGTCTTCATGACTGATGATCGCTTCAACTTCTTTTGCCAAAGCAGAAGTTTGTTCTGCTGACCAGATGCATGGAATACCCGCATGAGTCAAAATAGTTTGATCATTCGGGAAAAGACACAATGGCTGTTTGCGTAACCAGTCAATTAAATCATCACTATCAATCGCATCAATCACATCACGGGTATTATCTCGATCTTTCAACTCTTTCAAACCACGCGCACAGGCTAAAAGGGTCAGGTCATGATTGCCCAATACTGTTGCGGCTACTCCACTATCAACAAGTTTTTTAACAAACCGCAATGCACCAAGCGAGTTTTCACCACGTGCAACCAAATCACCTGCAAACCAGATAAAATCTTGATCGGGATCGAACTTGATTTCTTTTAGCAACGCTTTTAAGGCTTCAAAACAGCCTTGAACATCACCAATTACATAGTTATATCTAATCTCGGAGCGTGTCACTTAAGCCACCATTTGATCTGACAAAGCCACAAATTGAGCCATGGTTAAAGTTTCTGGACGAGCCATCGGATCGATGCCTACATTTTCAAAAGCTTCTTCTACCAACATCCCTTTTAAACTATTACGCAAAGTTTTACGACGTTGGGTAAAGACATGCGAAACCAAACGTGCCAAAGCTTTTTCATTTTTAGCGATCACAGGTTTCACAGCATAAGGCTCTAAACGGAACACCGCAGAAGTCACTTTCGGTGGTGGGTTAAAAGACCCAGGCGGTACTTCAAATAAAAACGTCGGTTTACAGTAATACTGAATCATCACCGATAAACGACCATATTCTTTCGTATTTGGTGAAGCGGTAATACGATCAACCACTTCTTTTTGTAACATGAAGTGCATGTCTTTTACTTTGTCACCAAATTCCAAGAGATGGAACAAAAGCGGTGTCGAAATATTATAAGGTAAGTTACCGACTACACGTAGCGGACGATCTTCCTTAAATAATTCAGTAAAATCATATTTCAATGCATCAGCTTCAACAATGGTTAAACGCTCGGGATGCGGTACACGACCCGGCAACCCTGCAGCCAAATCACGATCCAGCTCGATCACAGTCAAAGCATCACATTCACCAATTAAAGGTGAAGTTAATGCCGCAAGACCTGGGCCAATTTCGACGATGTTATCGCCTGTACGTGGATTAACTGAACGGACAATTTTTGCAATGACACGTTGGTCATGTAAGAAGTTTTGACCAAAACGCTTGCGCGTGTGATGCCCTTCATCTTTTGGGTTTAAGGCATTAATTTGATACATAAAAACATTTCCAACGTGAGTAATTAAAAATCAATGGCGAGCCAAATCTAGGGCTAAATCGACAGCAACGTGCAAGCTTGAACTTTTTGCCCGTCCAGTACCTGCAAGGGAGAGCGCTGTGCCATGATCTACTGAAGTACGAATAAAAGGTAAGCCTAAAGTAATGTTAATGGCTTCACCAAATCCTTGAGATTTTAACACAGGTAAGCCCTGATCGTGATACATCGCCAGAACCGCATCGGCATCTTTTAAATTTTCAGGAGTAAACAGGGTATCTGCAGGCAGGCTCAGGCTCATATTAATCCCTTGTGCTCGATAGTTTTCAAGCACCGGATTAATCACTTCGATTTCTTCCATACCCAAATAGCCATCCTCACCGGCATGTGGATTGAGTCCACAGACCAAAATATGCGGATGCTCAATTTTAAACTTGGTTTTTAAATCATGAATCAAAATATCAATCACTTGATGTAACCGTGGTCGAGTAATAGCATCTGGAACATCGCGTAAAGCGAGATGGGTGGTTGCGAGGGCAACACGCAAAGTTTTGGTTGCCAGCATCATCACTACACGTTCAACACCCGCAAACTCTTGGTAATACTCGGTATGCCCGCTAAAGTGAATGCCGGCATCATTAATAATTGATTTCTGTACCGGTGCTGTGGCAACCCCGACACTTTTACCTGACATCGCATAATCAGCGGAACGACGGAGTTGTTCTAATACATAGGCAGAATTTTCAGCATTCAACTCACCCAATACAACATCCGTATTTAATGGAATATGCTCAACATATAGCTGACCTTGGCCTGAAGATTCTAATTGACCTTCATATTCAATAATTTCAACCGTTTGATTTAGAACTTCAGCGCGTTTTTTTAATAGATTGATATCAGCTAAAACGACAATGGGACGTTCATCAATACGTATTGCCAGACTTAGGCAAATATCAGGACCAATACCTGCAGGTTCACCACTAGTGACATATAAGGGAAGCATATTCCGTCTCTTTTACGCTGTAATCTAATCTCACCATTATATACGCCTTTACTCACTCGCATATTTTGAGCCAGCATCATTTTTAAGCTTAAAATATTTAGATTCAATTGAATTTTTAAGCCGTTAAAGACGTTTCATTTCCCTTTGTCGAAAAATTAAAAAATTATCTGTGGTTATTCTGTGCATGACGGTATTTTTACTATACAATATAGCGCTTGAAATTTGCTTTTTCATTTGTGATTCTTCACGTATTCGTTTAGAATCGCGTCTCCTTTTGTTTGGACAGATTCCATAGTCCAAACCAACTATAATAGGTAGTGGTTTAATGAAAACTCTCAGCGCTAAGCCAGCTGAAGTTCAACACGACTGGTATGTTGTTGATGCTTCTGGCAAAACTTTAGGTCGTCTTGCGACTGAAATCGCTCGTCGTTTACGCGGTAAGCATAAAACTTCTTATACTCCTCACGTTGACACTGGCGATTACATCGTTGTTATCAATGCTGAAGAAATTACTGTAACAGGTAAAAAAGCTCAGGATAAGAAATACTATCGCCATACTGGTTTCCCTGGTGGTATCCGTGAGACTAACTTTGAAAAGTTAATCGCACACAAACCTGAAACAGTTTTAGAAAAAGCTGTAAAAGGTATGTTACCAAAAGGTCCTCTTGGTTATGCAATGATCAAAAAAATGAAAGTGTACGCTGGTTCTGAGCATCCTCATACTGCTCAACAGCCACAAGTTTTGGACATCTAAGGGATACAGCACATGGCTACTAATTATGGTACAGGTCGCCGTAAGACCGCAACTGCACGTGTTTTCTTGTCAGCTGGTACAGGCAAACTCGTAATTAACAACCGTTCTATCGAACAATATTTCGGTCGTGAAACTGCTCGTATGGTTGTTCGTCAACCACTTGAGCTTTTAGAAGTTACTGAAAAATATGACCTTTACATCACTGTTGCTGGTGGTGGTATTGGTGGTCAAGCAGGCGCTATCCGTCACGGTATTACTCGTGCATTGATCGCTTCTGACGAAACTTTAAAACCTGCTCTTCGTCAAGCTGGTTTCGTTACTCGTGATGCTCGTGAAGTTGAACGTAAGAAACTTGGTTTACGTAAAGCTCGTAAACGTCCTCAGTTCTCTAAACGTTAATTCGTTTACCGAAGTGGACAAAAAGCCTTGGTTTATCCAAGGCTTTTTTATGTGCTGCAAATTTATGAGCAATATCTAATTTTTTATTGCTCATGTACATCTTTACCCCATACGCCCTCATGAAACCAAAAAGATTTACTCAGATAATAATTTGCAAAACCTATTAAAATAAAAAGCATTAATAAACCCAGTTTAATTATCATATTTTCTTACTCCAGTCGTTTTTCTTATAATCTACCTCTTCTTCAGTCGATTCATCTTTTATGCTTCGTGCTTTTTAAGTTGAATTTTAGTATCCTATTCTATTCATTTTTGCTTTGTTTGGGATTATGTCCGTCGAAACCGCACCTGTTCAAGGAATTACACTCTATAGCCATGCAGATGACTTTCGTTCACACTGGATTCGTTACGTCCTTGCCGAAAAGCAAATTAAATATCATCTGATTATTGTAGATGAAGACGATGAAGATCTCGCCAGCTTAAATCCATATAACCAAGTTCCGATGCTGATTGAAAATGAGCTTAAACTGTTCAATACCAGCATTATTTCCGAATATCTAGATGACCGTTATCGTCAAAACAAGTTGTATGCCGATGCTCCCATGCCACGTTCAGAACAGCGTCAATACATTTGGCGGTTCGAACAAGATTGGCTACAACTTGCAGATATTATGTTACGTCACTCTGACAGTTTAAATGAAAAAGATAAAGCCAAAGCGCAAAAACAACTGCGCGACATACTGATCTCCCTGACACCACTATTCCAGCATTTTCCCTATTTCATGTCAGAAAATTTTACAATTTTAGATTGCATGTTAGCGCCAATTTTTTTACGGTTACATTCAATGGGGATTGAACTCCCTAAACAACATTGCCGCCCCATTTTATTATATTGCCAGCGTATATTTACTCGTCCTGCTTTTAGCAAGTCTATGACCATGCAGGAAAAAAATAAATATCGTGAAATTTTAGTGAATCAATAGAGTATTTTTCAATGTCTGATCAGGAATTAAACCTCACTCCCACCCGACCTTATCTCGCCCGTGCAATTTATGAGTGGATTTGTGATAATAACCTTACCCCACATTTACTTGTTGATGCCACACAACCCAATACCCTGGTTCCGGAACAATTTATTCAAGATGGCCAGATTGTTTTAAATATAGCGCCTCATGCCGTACATAAATTGAATATGAGTAATGATGCAATCACCTTCTCCGCTCGCTTTGGCGGAGTTTCACGTGATATCTATGTACCCTTAAATGCAGTGATGGGCATTTATGCACGTGAAAACAGTCAAGGCTTATTTTTTGATCCAAATGAATATCAGGATATCCAAATCCCTGAAGATACTTTAGAATCGACAACACTTTCAGAAGAAGCTGAACAACCTAAGAAAAAACCGAGCTTGCGGTTATTAGACTAAAATAATATGGAGTAAATTGATGGCTTTTGATTTAGTACAATATTTTGCTGAGCAGATTAACAATCAAAAGCCTCAGCTTCTTGGACAATATTCTAGAGAAGAGAGAAAAGAGTATTTATCAGAGATAAATGCGCTCGTTTTGGGTAAACTGATTACACTTTGGCGCTCTGATGACAAAAAAGTTTATCAAGAAATCTCTTCACCTGATGAACTCTTTATTCAAGAGGTTGCGCGCCATCTAACCACTTCATCAAAAAACCAATCTACCCTGCCTAAGAATGAATTAGAACCAACGGTTACCGAAATATTAAGATTACAACTAGCTGAGCTTCATCAACTGAATGCCATTGGTAATCTTGAAGTCCGTGGATTACATGAACTCCTTTTAGGGCAAATTGAACACCTCTCGGGTCAGGCTCCTGATTGGGTTTGGTTAACAAATGATCTGTTAGAGTTGAAAGGTTCTAAACCGATTGTGCAAGAAGATATATCATTAGACTCGACAATGAAGGAGTTTAATCAAATGGTTAGTCAAAAACATACTGATGTTACTGAAGATCAACACGATGCAGTAGTAGTAGCAAATACTACAGTTCCAGTATGGGCAAAAATTTTCGAACCTATAGTTGCCATTATTATTCTGTGGATTTTATATTCTGCAGCAACTCAAATGTTCAACTAAAAGAGTTAAGAGATTAGTTTAAAAAACAAAAATCGCCTAAATGGCGATTTTTATTTGCAAATAATTCGGCAATTTAGATTTATAAATAATAAATATAGAGGATAGATATCTTTTATCAATCAAAAAATAAACGTTTTTTTCACTATTATCCAGACCAAAAGATTTACCCTATTCATGCATAATCTGCGTATGAAATATATCGGCTCAAAGAAGCGTTCTGAAACACAGTTCAAGTAATACACCGGCACTCATGCTCAACCTTCTATTTAGGCGTTGAGCAACTAGAACTACATGTCCTTAACAAAGACAGATCACCTCAGAGCCAACAGCTTCATGAACTGTACGTCGTGTTGAAAACTACCTGATTCAGTCAAATCTGTTTAATCTACCGAAGAGTTTTCCTTTTATATACTTTCAACTAGAAATAAAATGCTAAGACATTGATTGGGATATTGTGATCATGGATGCCATAGAAATTTCCATCCAATGGCTTAAAAATAGAACAAAGCTATCGCGGCAAAAAAAAGCCCTATACCTTTTAAGGAAAAGCCATGATTCACTACGAGACTCAGCAAATACAGAGTTTATGTGCCAGCCGTGGTACAGTGCATGATTTCAAGCTATTCAACCCTAATTTACAGCAGATTCCTTGCAGGTTGTTTTATCCTTGCAGATAAAGGCTATCAAAGGAGTTATAAGGTGTATTCCAAGCACCTGTTGCCCTTAAAAGCCAAGACGCGGTGCAAATTGGATCCGGCGCTAAATACGGTAACCGGGAATTAAATAAAACAAGAGTAGCGATTGAACAGGTATTTGGCAGTCTAGAAACCTTCAAAATCCTTTGTGGAACGTTATCAAAACAGAGATAAAAGACTCAGTTTGAGATTCAATTTAATTGCTAAAATTTACGACATAAAACTGAGCAAAAAATGCTTTATGAAAAAGGTCTAATAATTAACAACCTCCTATATATTAATATAACCCGACTCCTGTTTAAGCCAATTACCCCAAAATTTGGATTTTCGGCTTATTTTGATCATAAAGCTAATAATATAATGAGGCATAGATTCTGGATAAATAGCCAATAATACTACGAAATGTACTGGTTAATAGGTAAAATTCTTCCTTTAACAAGCTGAATAAGGTTTCTAATTTATTGCGTGGTTTTAAATGATATTTATCTGCTTTGGATAAACTAAAAGCTTACCTATTTTTAATAGAATATTTAATTAAATCAAAATCTTGATTCTCCACTCTTCTAATTCTTGGCTGATACTACCGTAATCAGCATAGAGTTCGTCTTTGAAGCCTTCTATTCACTGCTCAACCATTTTAATACTGCTGTATGCCCATTTGATAAGATTGTACTGAGCAGATTTGCTGACTGATGCAGCTTACAGCCAAAGAACTATGGTCGAGCTTTTACCATATATTGCAAGCTGCCATGGATTTAGGACATTAAATCCTAGGATTTTTACATACAAACAGCATAGTTAAGTCGATCCCTAAATGCCTACTTTGAAGATTTTTTATCAAGACAAATATAGAGTATGCAATACTATTAATGGGCATTACTGAAATAATCTATCTACTAGTAATATGACAAGCATCTAAGCAAATGAATTTTATTACGTTTTAATGAGAAAAAGAAAACTTTAAAGTTATTAAAATATGAACATTTATCGCCCAATAACAATGAATAAAATTTCTTCAATGACTAACAGAGAGGAACACATTCTCAAACATTTTTTTGCTTTAAAAAATTTAGATAGATTGAATTCAAATTTCTGAAATAAGTCACCAATAATGTAAAAAAAGGATGTATGAACCCTATATTACGTAAGGAATATGGGGGATAGAAATGTAGATATAGATGGTATAGTAACTTCTACTGGTATCTATTCATCTTTTTTCAACCAATTAAAATATCAAGTTAATTACACCACGAAATTAAAAGTTACTGGTTCTGCGATAGATTTTCTATTTAGTGGTAATGAATGGTTTTTCGGATGACAAATAATTGTTAATTCTTTGAACTTAATAATAAATAATTAAAAAAAATGAAGGACTTCAAATATTCGATTTAAAAAAGTTCAGATTCTGCTAGGAGTAGTCCAAAAGCTAAGGAGTGTATAGCACAATTCCTTAAGATCAATATTAATTATTTTTTTCTTAATTATTTATCAAAGCTTTAATTAATTCATTTGCACCAGCTTACAACAACCACCTATTTTAAAATGAGGTATAAAAAGTAAATTAGCGCTGTCGTCCCCCTTAACAACTTCTAGCACTTAGAAGTACCTAAGGATTAATATTGTCATTTTCTAACAGTAAAGATTTGACCTAAGAAATTCGATAGTTATTTTCTTCAACATACTTAATGCAAGAAAAAGTGCTGTATCAAATTCCTTCTTTTTTTCCCGCATAAAAAAAGCCCCGCTATTTAAGCGGGGCTTTTGGAATAATGAGCTGGCGATGACTTACTCTCACATGGGTAACCCCACACTACCATCAGCGCAAAGAGGTTTCACTTCTGAGTTCGGGAAGGGATCAGGTGGTTCACTCTTGCTATTGTCGCCAGCACAACTGTTATGGATACGTTCGGGTCTTATCTTGCGGAACAGTGTTCCTCATGCCGTACTTGTGTTTCCAAATCTGTAACAGATTGGGCTGTTTGAGTTGAACATTGTCTAACTAACGCTTCACTAAATCAAGCATTTTGCTGATCAATCTTTTGAAGTATACAACTGTTTGGGTGTTGTATAGTCAAGCCTCACGAGTAATTAGTATTGGTCAGCTTCATGCATCACTGCACTTCCACATCCAACCTATCAACGTTGTAGTCTTCAACGGCTCTTTAGAGGACATAAAGTCCTTGGGAAATCTTATCTTGAGGTAGGCTTCCCGCTTAGATGCTTTCAGCGGTTATCCCTTCCAAACATAGCTACCCGGCGATGCCACTGGCGTGACAACCGGTACACCAGAGGTTTGTCCACTCTGGTCCTCTCGTACTAGGAGCAGATCCTCTCAAATTTCCAGCGCCCACGGTAGATAGGGACCGAACTGTCTCACGACGTTCTAAACCCAGCTCGCGTACCTCTTTAAATGGCGAACAGCCATACCCTTGGGACCTGCTTCAGCCCCAGGATGAGATGAGCCGACATCGAGGTGCCAAACACCGCCGTCGATATGAACTCTTGGGCGGTATCAGCCTGTTATCCCCAGAGTACCTTTTATCCGTTGAGCGATGGCCCTTCCATACAGAACCACCGGATCACTAAGACCTACTTTCGTACCTGCTCGACTTGTGGGTCTCGCAGTTAAGCGCGCTTTTGCCTTTATACTCTACGCGTGATTTCCGACCACGCTGAGCGCACCTTCGTACTCCTCCGTTACTCTTTAGGAGGAGACCGCCCCAGTCAAACTACCCACCAGACATGGTCCTCGCTCCAGATTATGGAGCAGAGTTAGAACCTCAATATTACCAGGGTGGTATTTCAAGATTGGCTCCACCAGAACTAGCGTCCTGGTTTCAAAGCCTCCCACCTATCCTACACAAGTAAGATCAAAGTTCAATGTCAAGCTGCAGTAAAGGTTCACGGGGTCTTTCCGTCTAGCCGCGGGTACACCGCATCTTCACGGCGATTTCGATTTCACTGAGTCTCTGCTGGAGACAGCGCCCCCATCATTATGCCATTCGTGCAGGTCGGAACTTACCCGACAAGGAATTTCGCTACCTTAGGACCGTTATAGTTACGGCCGCCGTTTACTGGGGCTTCGATCAAGAGCTTCGCTTACGCTAACCCCATCAATTAACCTTCCAGCACCGGGCAGGCATCACACCCTATACGTCCACTTTCGTGTTTGCAGAGTGCTATGTTTTTAATAAACAGTTGCAGGGGCCTGGTTTCTGTGGCTGTCAACCGCTCAGGAAGTAAATTCCATCACCGTCGACAGCGTACCTTCTCCCGAAGTTACGGTACCATTTTGCCTAGTTCCTTCAGCAGAGTTCTCTCAAGCGCTTTGGTCTACTCGACCTGACCACCTGTGTCGGTTTCGGGTACGATTCCTGTGTAACTGAAGCTTAGAGACTTTTCCTGGAAGTATGGTATCAGCCACTTCGCTGTACAAGTACAGCTTGCTATCAGTTCTCAGCATAGAGCACCCCGGATTTGCCTAAGATGCATGCCTACTACCTTTCACCTGGACAACCAACGCCAGGCTGACTTAACCTTCTCCGTCCTCTCATCGCATTACACAGAAGTATTGGAATATTAACCAATTTCCCATCGACTACGCCTCTCGGCCTCGCCTTAGGGGTCGACTCACCCAGCCCCGATTAACGTTGGACTGGAACCCTTGGTCTTTCAGCGTGCGAGTTTTTCACTCGCATTGTCGTTACTCACGTCAGCATTCGCACTTCTGATACCTCCAGCAGACTTCTCAATCCACCTTCATCGGCTTACAGAACGCTCCCCTACCACTTACACTTACGTGTAAATCCGCAGCTTCGGCATATAGTTTTAGCCCCGTTACATCTTCCGCGCAGGCCGACTCGACTAGTGAGCTATTACGCTTTCTTTAAAGGGTGGCTGCTTCTAAGCCAACCTCCTAGCTGTCTATGCCTTCCCACATCGTTTCCCACTTAACTATAATTTTGGGGCCTTAGCTGGCGGTCTGGATTGTTTTCCTCTTGACTACGGACGTTAGCACCCGCAGTCTGTCTCCCGGATAGTACTCATTGGTATTCGGAGTTTGCATCGGTTTGGTAAGTCGGGATGACCCCCTAGCCGAAACAGTGCTCTACCCCCAATGGTATTCGTCCGAGGCGCTACCTAAATAGCTTTCGGGGAGAACCAGCTATCACCGAGTTTGATTAGCCTTTCACCCCTATCCACAAGTCATCCCCTGGCTTTTCAACGACAGTGGGTTCGGTCCTCCAGTTAGTGTTACCCAACCTTCAACCTGCTCATGGATAGATCACCCGGTTTCGGGTCTACACCCAGCAACTGAACGCCCTATTAAGACTCGATTTCTCTACGGCTCCCCTATACGGTTAACCTTGCTACTGAATGTAAGTCGCTGACCCATTATACAAAAGGTACGCAGTCACCGGACACAATGCCGGCTCCCACTGCTTGTATGCATGCGGTTTCAGGATCTATTTCACTCCCCTCACAGGGGTTCTTTTCGCCTTTCCCTCACGGTACTGGTTCACTATCGGTCAGTCAGGAGTATTTAGCCTTGGAGGATGGTCCCCCCATATTCAGACAAGGTTTCACGTGCCCCGCCCTACTCGACATCATCATATAAGCCCTTTCGTGTACAGGACTATCACCCACTACGGTTGCACTTCCCAGAGCATTCCACTAGAACTTATATGACTTAATGGGCTTTTCCCCGTTCGCTCGCCGCTACTAAGGGAATCTCAATTGATTTCTTTTCCTAAGGGTACTGAGATGTTTCACTTCCCCTCGTTCGCCTTGCATGACTATGTATTCATCATGCAATACCTAGCTTATGCTAAGTGGGTTTCCCCATTCAGAAATCTCCGGATCACAGGATATTTGCCGCCTCCCCGGAGCTTATCGCAGGCTATTACGTCTTTCATCGCCTCTGACTGCCAAGGCATCCACCACATGCACTTAATTACTTGACTATACAACCCCAAACAGTCGCTTGATCCTACAAGGAGATCAATCAACATACAGTTTGAAGTACTGTGAATTTAATCACTGCACAGCTTCTATTAGATTCATATACCAAAACGCTTGATTCAGTTAATCGCTAGTTCTCATTTCATTCAACTTTCACAATTGCTTGTTAGGTTGTTTGAAACGAGTTAAACAATTTATTTCAACTCAAATTTGCCAATCTGTTAATGAATAAACTTGCCTTCGTCAGGTCAGGTTTAAAACACTGTGATAAATCACAGAGCTTAATAACAATGCAGCGTATTCTACGCCACCCTGTTGCTAAGCTCTGCAAGCTACCAATCAGTTAATTATCATGAAGAACAACTTGTTGTGGATTCTTACCGATCGTCAATCTTTCGTTAAGGAGGTGATCCAGCCGCAGGTTCCCCTACGGCTACCTTGTTACGACTTCACCCCAGTCATCGGCCACACCGTGGTAAGCGTCCTCCTTGCGGTTAGACTACCTACTTCTGGTGCAACAAACTCCCATGGTGTGACGGGCGGTGTGTACAAGGCCCGGGAACGTATTCACCGCGGCATTCTGATCCGCGATTACTAGCGATTCCGACTTCATGGAGTCGAGTTGCAGACTCCAATCCGGACTACGATCGGCTTTTTGAGATTAGCATCCTCTCGCGAGGTAGCAACCCTTTGTACCGACCATTGTAGCACGTGTGTAGCCCTGGTCGTAAGGGCCATGATGACTTGACGTCGTCCCCGCCTTCCTCCAGTTTGTCACTGGCAGTATCCTTAAAGTTCCCGGCTTAACCCGCTGGCAAATAAGGAAAAGGGTTGCGCTCGTTGCGGGACTTAACCCAACATCTCACGACACGAGCTGACGACAGCCATGCAGCACCTGTATGTAAGTTCCCGAAGGCACCAATCCATCTCTGGAAAGTTCTTACTATGTCAAGACCAGGTAAGGTTCTTCGCGTTGCATCGAATTAAACCACATGCTCCACCGCTTGTGCGGGCCCCCGTCAATTCATTTGAGTTTTAGTCTTGCGACCGTACTCCCCAGGCGGTCTACTTATCGCGTTAGCTGCGCCACTAAAGTCTCAAAGACCCCAACGGCTAGTAGACATCGTTTACGGCATGGACTACCAGGGTATCTAATCCTGTTTGCTCCCCATGCTTTCGTACCTCAGTGTCAGTATTAGGCCAGATGGCTGCCTTCGCCATCGGTATTCCTCCAGATCTCTACGCATTTCACCGCTACACCTGGAATTCTACCATCCTCTCCCATACTCTAGCCAACCAGTATCGAATGCAATTCCCAAGTTAAGCTCGGGGATTTCACATTTGACTTAATTGGCCACCTACGCACGCTTTACGCCCAGTAAATCCGATTAACGCTTGCACCCTCTGTATTACCGCGGCTGCTGGCACAGAGTTAGCCGGTGCTTATTCTGCGAGTAACGTCCACTATCCCAGAGTATTAATCTAGGTAGCCTCCTCCTCGCTTAAAGTGCTTTACAACCAAAAGGCCTTCTTCACACACGCGGCATGGCTGGATCAGGGTTCCCCCCATTGTCCAATATTCCCCACTGCTGCCTCCCGTAGGAGTCTGGGCCGTGTCTCAGTCCCAGTGTGGCGGATCATCCTCTCAGACCCGCTACAGATCGTCGCCTTGGTAGGCCTTTACCCCACCAACTAGCTAATCCGACTTAGGCTCATCTATTAGCGCAAGGTCCGAAGATCCCCTGCTTTCCCCCGTAGGGCGTATGCGGTATTAGCATTCCTTTCGAAATGTTGTCCCCCACTAATAGGCAGATTCCTAAGCATTACTCACCCGTCCGCCGCTAGGTAATGTAGCAAGCTACATTTCCCCGCTCGACTTGCATGTGTTAAGCCTGCCGCCAGCGTTCAATCTGAGCCATGATCAAACTCTTCAGTTTAATATTGCTTAGTGCCTTAAAGGGCACCAATCTTGGCTCATCAATTTTCTGACAAATATTTCTCAAATAAACTTCGAGTAATTCTTACCATCAATCAATGAAAATAATTTCGATCAATCAACCGGTAAAAATCCACACAAGTTGTTCTTCATAATCTCTTAATGAGTGTCTTGCAACTTCATCAGCAGCAAGCTAGGTCGGCTATATTACTCTCTATCTAAAGAAAGTCAACAGGTTTTATTGATTAATTTTCAACTTCTTCAAGACTTCCAGATTTAAACCCTTTAGGCTAAATCCTTGTTTCTCAACAAGTTTTAATCAACATCACCGCCGATGGATGTGCATTCTACAGTATTTCGGGGGGGTTGCAACCCCCTTTTTTAACTTTTCAAATCATCAGGATAATTTTTAATCATTTTATCTTTTTTTCCTACACATTTTGATCAAATTTGTTTTAATACCCTCTATCAAAGAACTGTTAATATACTTTATTACGTATTTTTAGCTTTAAGCACCGGCTTATTATCGAGCTCTAGGATTTTTTATGCGTCACACTCGTTTTTTTTGGGCTAGCCTGTTCTCTTTTGGATTGATTGCTCCGGTATTTGCAAATGATTCACTTGATAATTCTGAATCTTCTACTCCAACAGATTTAGAATCTTCTTCTACACAACAAATACAATCTGTTCAGCATCCACGTCTTGAAGCCTTAAAAGAATTAAAAAATGTTACTGCAAAAGATTTGAAAGTAAATGCCAATGCTACTCAACCGGAAAGCCAAAAAGATCCTTTACAACCTTTAAATAGACAAATTTTTGCTTTTAATGATGTTCTGGATCGTCATTTGGCTCGTCCTTTAGCCGTTCAATACAAGAATAAAGTACCCACTGACGTTCGAGGCTCATATCGCCAGTTCCGCAAAAATTTAGGTGAACCTTGGAATGTAGTAAATCAACTGATTCAAGGTCGCCCTCTTCGTGCTGCTGAATCTTTAGGACGCTTTACTATTAATACCCTCACAACTTTAGGCTTTGCCGACCCTGCTCGACGTCTTGGCCTATCTACTGAAGAAGAAAATTTTGGTACAACATTAGGCTATTATGGAATCCCTTCTGGGGCATATTTAGTCTTGCCTGTTTTCGGTCCAAGTACTTTCCGCGATACTGCTGGTTTAGTTGTAGATGGTCAAGCACGCCCACAAAAATACCTTCTGGAAGATCATGATGGTCTTTATTGGGCAGAGCAATCTTTACGTGGGATTGATGCCCGGTCACAACTTTTAGATATAGAAGATGTTTTACAAGGTGATAAATATGCGGCAATTCGTGATATTTATCTGCAACGTAAAAATTTTGCTATTGCTGAAAAGAAAGGACTCGATCCTGAAACCATGTTCATTGAAGATGATCTAGACACCCCTGAAGATGAAGTACCACAACAAGATGTAGATCCAACAACCAAATAAGTCTTTTTATTTATTGGCATATAATCAGCAGAGCATCTTTCTCTGCTGATGATTAGATTGTTATAGTAAAGCTATTCGTTATCACCCTAAGGAACATACAATTTCTTTATGTATTTCATTCAACCGACTCGCAATATTCCTTATTTAGATCAGGTTCTAAGTACGCTTCCCGGTGTGCAAATGATTCACATAGATGATATTGATTTGTATGATCCCACAATTTTAGCCATTGCGGATGTACAAGACTATTTGACGCATCAGTGGTCGCTACCCACAATTGTGCTGGCTTTTGAAAATGAAGGCACCCCTTTAGCCCAAGCTTGGGAGCTGGGTGCTTTAGCGGGCTGGATCTGGAATAAATTGCCGAGTGATCCAGAAGAAGCTTTACTTAAAATTGATGCGCAATACAAGCGGAATCAAGATAGTCGCGACCTCCCTTCAGCGGCATACTTACAACAGTGCTTGCTTCCCAATCCCATTGAATTGATAAATTATAAAGTTGAAACCTTGTTTCAACCTTCTGCATATCTATCAGGTGATTGGTATGACTACTGGAAAATCAGCGATAAAGAAATTATGTTTTATCTGGCGGATGTTTCTGGACATGGCGTCACCAGTAGTTTATTGACTTCTTGGATGGCTGCCTTTCATGGCCGCTCTAAAACCCCGCGGGAGTTGATTAAAAAGCTCAACGGAATGCTGGTTCAAGAAAATATCGAAAAGCATATTACTATGATTGCAGGGGTTTTAAATTTAGAAACGCATCAGCTGCGTTGGTCAAGTGCCGGACACTATCCCCCTGCAATCATCTTTGAACCGAACCAACCACCGCAAATTTTAAATACCAGCAGTTTTCCTCTGGGACTTACTGAAGATCTTGAAGTTGAAGAGTTTGAATGCGTGTTGAATCGTCATGCCCGGTTTATTATTTGTTCAGATGGCGCTCTTGAACCTTTTGATGGTGGACTGAATGAACAATTTGAAAAATTAGTCTTCCACTTACAGAATCAATCCTTCCAGGCACCGGAACATGTTGCAGATGATATTGCGATCCTAAGTTTACGCCGAATGAATTAACTATATAATCAATACGTTAACTTTCAAGTAAGCGATATACGACCCTAGACTACTTGAGTCTGTAGTGGCCCTATGTGATAATTTTAGAATCCTTCTCTGCAAATGGCATTTATATGTCAACAGGTCATGTTGAATATGCAAGCTTGAATGGAACGCATATTTTTAAGCTTATTGGCGAAGTGCGTGCCCAATCTTGTATCAGTCTAGACAAACTCCTTAGTAAAATTGAACAGCAATCAAATGTCGTTGGGGCAATCGTAGACTTAACCCAAACCACGTTCATTGATAGTACTGTTTTAGGCATACTTGCCAAGCTTGGTTTAAAGTTGAAGCAAACTCACCAAATTCAGGCAGTCATGCTATCTACCAATCCGGATATTACCACCTTAGCCAATAGCATGGGCTTGGGTCAGGTTTTTGTGATCCTGAATTACTGCGGTGATCCGAAAGTATGCACTCTCGAATTAATGGAAGAACACATTACTCATAATGTAATGTTAACCACTGTTTTAGATGCGCATAAAACCCTGATGAAGTTGAACGAAAATAACCAAAATATGTTCGAGCCTTTGGTTAAGCAATTGCAAAAAGAACAAGACACCATAGAAAAAGTGTCTCAACAAATCGTATAAAAATTATTATTTAGAGCCATCACATGACTTTACTCTCTGTTGTACAAATGAATTCCCAAGATGATATTGAAGCCAATTTCGTCGTGATCGAATCACTAATACAACAGAGTAAAGCAGATGGTGCAGAGCTGATTGTTTTCCCTGAAAACTTTATTTGTTTTGCAGGTGGAAAACAGCGTGAAACAGCAATGCAGTTTGAAGCCCTTCAACATCGCCTGGAAAAACTTGCGCATCAATATCAAATCTGGATTGTGGCGGGCACTCTCCCATGCCCGTTCCGTCCAGATGGCTCTGTTATTACTGATGGTCGTGTACGTACGGTGAGTTTATGTATTAGTCCTGAACGCACTGAAGTGCGTTATGACAAGATTCATTTGTTTGATGTGCAAGTCGGTGATGCTGTGGGTGGATATCAGGAATCGAAATTCTTTGAACCCGGTACAGATGTCGTCGTTGCCAAAACACCTTTCGGCAATATTGGTTTAATGGTGTGCTATGACTTGCGTTTTCCTGAGCTCGCACTCACTTTACGTAGTCAAGATGCCCATATCCTGACGGCACCTGCGGCATTCACCTACACTACCGGTCAAATGCATTGGCAATTGCTCCTTCAGGCACGTGCAATGGATAGCCAATGCTATGTTTTAGGTGCCGCACAACAAGGTTGGCATGGAACAAAACGTCAAACCTGGGGTCATGCAGGTGCCAGCAATAGTCGCGGTCAAATTTTAGACATCATCCAGAGTGAAGGTGCGAGCTTAATTACAGTGCCTTTTGATCTGGATGAACAAGAAACTGTACGAACATCCATGCCTTTGATTCAGCATCGTAAAATAATTAATTTTTAATTCTATTTAGCGTTAAATTTAAAGTTTTCCTGTATAAAATTACAAAACAACTGCTTATTCTTCAATCAAAATCCCACACGATAACAACTCCTATAAAAGTTACAGAGATTATAAAAATGTCTTTAGAAAAAGTGGTCTATACAGCAAAAGCCAAAGCAACTGGCGGACGTGATGGACGTGCAACCTCTTCCGATGGAATTTTAGATGTAAAATTAGCTGTACCGAAGGAAATGGGCGGTGCAGGTGGTGGTACCAATCCTGAACAGCTTTTTGCAGCAGGTTATTCAGCCTGTTTTCTCGGTGCGATGAAATTTGTTGCCAACCGCGATAAACTTAATATCAGCAAAGATGCTTATATTGAAGGGGAAGTTGGAATTGGCCCAATTCCGACAGGTTTCGGAATTGAAGTAACCTTGAATATTCATTTAGAAGGTATGGATCAGACAGAAGCGCAAAAACTGGTCGATGCCGCGCATATTGTTTGCCCTTATTCCAACGCGACACGTGGCAATATTGATGTGACTCGCAATGTGATTACTTAAGTAAAATTTAATCCTATCCTAAAATCGAACTGATCATTTTAGGATAGGATTTATCCCTCAATTCATAATTAAAAAATATAAAAAACTCAGCTTAAAATATATAATGATTCTTATTTGCAATAATGGGTTTTTTTCATGTTTAAATATCTTCTGATAAGCTCCCTCCTGCTTTCTACCGCAAGCACATCTTTTGCAGAGATCAGTATTTCTGAAAACATAAGCCCTTCAGTCAAATCTCTAGTCAATCCAGACATTCAGCGTTTAGAAATTCCTCCTACACCGAACAACATGAAATTACCTGAATTTGGACAAGGGATTATTGGCTGGGGAACTGGCCCTATGGGTGCAGAAAAGCGACTAAATAACATAAACAAAGAAGATGTCGAAAAACTTAAAATCCAAGAGGTGACTTTAGAGATGGTGCAAACTTGGCAGAAATTTTATGAAAATGAAACTCGGCGCAATGCGGCTAATCCCGCTGCTCCATTTCGTGCACAACTGATGAAAAAAATTGCCGAGCTTTGGTAAGTTCGGCAATTGATCAAAAAATGAAAGGCAAAAGTATTTCGTGTTAATCGGCTGCTTCATTGGTGACGCGCAATACTTCTTCCAGAGTGGTTTTGCCTGCCAGTACTTTGCGTAAACCATCATCACGAATCGAGCCTGACTGCTTACGTGCATAAGCTTCCAGTTCATATTCTGCAGCATTACCATGCACTAAACGGCGCATTTGATCATCTACAGGGACAATTTCATAAATAGCCGTACGTCCCATAAATCCGGTATGCGAGCAGTGGTCACAACCTTTCGGTTGAGGCAGTTTAAGTTCAGTTGACACATCTAAATGCCGAAAAATTTCGGTTTCAAATGCATCGGCATCATGCCATGTTGCACAACGTGGACATAAAGTGCGTACAAGACGCTGGGCAATTACCCCAATCAGAGAACTGGCCAGCAGGAATGGTTCAATACCCATATCTTTCAAACGCGTGACTGCGCCAATGGCAGTATTGGTATGCAGTGTAGACAAAACCAAATGACCTGTAAGGGAGGCCTGAACCGCAATTTCGGCAGTTTCCAGATCACGAATCTCACCGACCATCACCACATCAGGGTCCTGACGCAACATCGCTTTTAAAGCACGGGCAAAGGTCATATCCACTTTGGTATTCACCTGGGTTTGTCCAATGCCTTCCAGCTGATATTCAATCGGATCTTCGGCAGTTAAAATATTCTTTGAGCCATCATTCAGGTCAGATAATGCGGCATATAAGGTTGTGGTTTTACCTGAACCGGTTGGTCCGGTCACCAAGATAATGCCATGTGGACGATGCACTAAATGGGTTAAACGCTCATAATCAGGCTGCATCAGGCCCAAATGCGTCATATTCAAACGTCCGGCTTGCTTGTCCAGCAAACGCATCACCACACGTTCACCATGTGACGATGGCAAGGTGGATACACGAACATCAACTTCACGCCCAGCCAGTCTTAAAGAGATACGGCCATCTTGCGGAACGCGCTTTTCAGCAATATCCAGTTTGGCCATGACTTTAATCCGCGATACCAATAACGGTGCCAGTTCACGGCGTGGTTGGACAATTTCTCGTAGCTGACCATCGACCCGTAAACGTACCGATAATTTCTTCTCAAATGATTCGATATGAATATCGGATGCACCGACGCGAATCGCTTCAGATAAAAGCGCATTAATCAGTCGCACAATGGGTGCATCATCTTCCTGATCCATTAAATCTTCGGTTTCAGGTACCGAATCCGCCAAACTGAGTAAATCAGGATGATCTTCCAGACCGGCTGCCACTTGTTGCGATTCACCGGTATCTCCGGCAAAGCTGGAACTGAGCAATTGGTGAAATTCTTGTTCGCTGCATAATTGATGCTGTGCTGGATGACCTAAATAGCGGCGCGCTTCCTGTATCGCCAGCATGGAAGTATTTTCACGGCGTACAATAAAAGCCTGATCGCCTTCGTAACGAAGCAATATGCCGTGACGTTTGGCAAAACTATAGGGTATTTGTAATTGTTTAAGTATTTGCATCAAAGTTTATAATGATGGATAAATTGATTTGAGTGTACTCTAAGCATAAGACAGCGTGAAGTCTGTTTTTACCGATTAAGCAAGAAAGGAAATATGCCGTTGTCTGAAAGCAATGAATTGATCGAACCGGAATATCCGAATTTAAAATGGTGGGGTGAATACACCTTTGAACTCAATCAGCCTAAAGCTTGGCAGTTTGGTTCACTGCTGTTTCGTCTGACCCGCAGTCTGCAAGAATGGCGCATGGAGATTCATCGTCCCCAAGTTCAATATGACTATGAGCAAAGTTGGCATGAAATTGAAGATCCAAATTTTGGTTTTCCACAACCTGTCAAAGTGGAACGCTATATGTTCAAATCGACCAAAAATAAAATTCAATTGATGCCGCGTTTAGCCGACCGCTCGGTGGTGATTAAACCGGTGGATCCGATTTATATTCCTGCCGGACAACGCGGTACGCTATATATTAGTACCCCGTTATGGATTGCCGGTTTTGTCGAGGGACAACGCGAACCGTTATTTGATATTCCGGTAATTCTGCCTAAAGATACCTGGTTTGGTCCAAATCATCGTACGGGGGAAATTTGCTATGCCACAGCAGTGGATGGGCGTACAGAGCTGCATCAATTAAAACCTCGCGCCTTTCGTGCTGTGACTCCGATTGAATTTCATAACACCAGCCATCAACAGTTACGTTTTGACCGGATGAATGTGCCTGTTTCCGCCTTGCCGCTCTTTTATAGTGAAAGTACCGGAAGATTATGGACTTCACAAATTAAAGTGTTGCATGAAGGGCTGGATCGTCCCCCGCGCATTCGTATTGAAAACCGCACACCGCCGCATGCAGGTGAAGTGATGTATGTACATCCGCCTCGTGCTCCCGCGATTGCCTTGTTTAATATGTTTGATTCATTTTTCTAGGGAGCACTATGGCAGATTCCAATATTCCAAAAGAAATTACTCAAAGCGTGAAAGGCATTTTCACCAACATCAATACTGAACGCCTGACTGAAATTTTAGTGGCTGTAATTTTGTCGCTGATTGGTTTTCTGATTGCCCGCTTTATATCAAATGCCTTTATCCGCACCATTGGTTCACGTTTTAATGCACATCAAAGTCTGGTCTGGCGACGTGGCATTTTCTATTTCATCTTCTTGATTTTTGTGATGGCAAGCCTTAAAGAAGCCGGTTTTAAACTGAGTGTCTTTTTAGGCGCGGCCGGTATTTTAACGGTAGCCTTGGGTTTTGCTTCACAAACCTCTGCCTCAAACTTAATCAGTGGCTTATTTTTGATTGGAGAGGGTTCTTTCGAAATTGGCGATACGGTACAAATGACCCTGATTCGTGGTCATACCATCGAAGGTGAAGTAATTTCCATTGACTTGCTTTCGGTGAAACTGCTGACTCAAGACAATGTTTATGTGCGTGTACCGAATGAACAGTTGATTCGTGCGCCCGTTTACAACTTGTCCAAGTTCCCAATCCGGCGTATTCCGATTACTCTGGCCATCAACTTTCATGAAGACATCATTAAAGTACGTGAAGTCCTGCTGGATGTGGCCAACAAATATTCACTGGTTTTAGCTGACCCCAAGCCGGCAGTGACAGTAACCGCTTTCCGTGAATCCTCCATTGAACTGTTATTTGCGATCTGGTGTGATCATGAAAACTTTTTAAAAGTTCGTGATGAAATCCAGGAACGCATCCGTAATGGTTTCTTGGACAATCAAATTGAAATCCCGGTACCAAAAATGGGCTTTGTCGACCGACCTGCAACTGTGCAGCCTTTAACTGAAGAAGATATTGATCAATATGCCAATGCTAAGGAAGCGAAACGAGAGGCGGATTTAAAATAGATTTTCTCGTTCATCTCAATCCGATTTATTTTTACCTCTCCCTAACCCTCTACTATAGAGGAGAGGGAAATTCTCCTTCTCCCTCAGGGAGAAGGTCTGGATGAGGGATTTATTTTTTCCCCTTCCGGAATCGGCGCGATATAAGCAATCACTAACATGACAAAACCTGCGCCCAAGAATGAAATTACCCGACTCAAAGTGCCGATGTAAGACAAATCAAACAGCACCAATTTCAAGGTCACCATCACCAAAATACTGCCACCCAGAATCCAGACCGAACGCAATTGTTTACGACTGGCGAGGCTCATAGTCATAAAGGCCAAGCTCACCCAAAGTAAAGTCAGACTAAGCTGGACCGTGCCATTTCCCCATAAAGCCAGTTCGTTAAACGGCGTACCCAAATACATGTGTAATGCACGTAGCACAATATAACTGCTGAGCCAAAGCAGACTGAGCACCATCAACACCGCGACGATGCCTTTATCCAGACCTGAGTTAAGCTGCAAGGACAACATCCAGATAAAGCCGGCCAGCATGGCAATACTCACCAGGTCAAATGGATTCAAAATGGGCAAGAAATAGCCTTGGAATGCTTGCTCGGTAAACAGTTGTGAGCAGACAATCCAGGTTGCCATCAGCAGCAAAGTACTGCGCGCTTGCCAGAACATTTTCCAATCCGGATTATCTATCTGCCAATAACACCAAGCACAGAACAGCAAAGGCAAAATCACGACACTGATATAAGGCATACTCGGAAGCAAGGTTAGACTGGTCATGGCAAGACTGATCAAAGCCCCGAAACTGACCCATTCTTTTTCAGTTCGCACACCCAACATCGGGCGCAGCCATAACACGATCAACATTAAACCGGAAAGTGCAAAACCCACCCGATTGAATATAGTTTCCCAAACAATGATCCCGTGCTTGCTTTGATTAATCACAATAATCAGTGCAAAAACAAAGACGGGAATTAGACCGAGCCATTTCGGAAATAACCAAGACCAGGTCGATTTGCAGCGTAGCATGACCTCGTTCATCAGCAGATACAATCCACTGACAATCAACAGGCTCATCACCTGCTGATGAGGACCCTCAATTTCATCCAGCAATAGTACAATCAACATCGTGGTTGCAGACAGCATCTGCAAACAGTGAAAAGCGATGGTAGAGTTGCTTAATTGATTTCTAAATGTCTCCCGGCTATTGGCGACCAATACCACGGCAAAATAACTCAGACATAGTCCCCAATACATTTCACGTGGAAATTCACTCAGCTCAACAAGATAATAAAGACTGGATAAGCCAGCCACGATCAGTAATCCCATGGCCAGATAACGACTGATCTGCGATTTTCGATATAGGGCATAGCTAAAAATGAGCAGCCCTTCAACCGCCCAGCCAATCACGCTCCATTGTTCAGCAAGCAAAATGGGCGGAATTAAAGCCAAGAAAATCAGCATTAAACTAAAATAACTTTGTGAAATCAGCTGCACTGCCTGATTACGTTTTGAAAGTAGATACAAGCCTGCATAAACGGCTGCAAAGATCAGACTTGCTCCAGCTTGCCAAAACATCTCTTCAAAATGCATTAAGTAAATAAAAATATATCCAATAATCGGTGCACCAAAAATCAGGGCAATATCTAAAGCAGGTTTCAGCTTGAACTGCGCAAGGTCTTCTTTGGCAATCAGCTGACTAAAACGAAAACTCAGCCAGACAAATATTGTTGTATGCACTGCAACCAAGAAAGTTAAAGTATTTTTCTCAAATTCTTGCCCCTGATAAAAGGCATAACCGCCTCCTACAATCACCGTCATTAAAAAAGCAATCTGATTGAGGATTTTCCAGGGTCGTAAGGTACTTAATACCGCAACAGCCAGATTGATCACCACATAATAGGCAATCAATTCGATCGCAGTCGCATTGCGAACCGGCAGGGTAAATGGTGCGATATAGGCAATGATCATCGCCATTAAGGCCAGTTCAATCGATTGTTGTTTTAAACTTAGGGCCAGTGTCACGGACATAATTGCCGCAAAACACACTGCTGCGATTTCCAAGGTCGGAATCACGGTATTGTAATAGGCAAAAAATAAGGTTAGAAATAATGCGGCCAAACCCAAGCCTTCCAAAGCCAATGCAAAACTGCGGTTTTTAGCCTGTAACCAATAGCCTAGTCCAGTTACTGCAGTACTGACACCGGCCACAATCGCCAGTTTTAGTGCAAGACTGAGTTGCCAATGCTCGGTGGCAAAGCGTAGTAATAATACGATGCCCATCACCAGCACCAATATTGCTGCTTTTAAAACAGGATTTCCTTGAAAGATCCACTGCTTTAACTGGTCAATCAATTCTAATGAATGGGGAGCAGTTGGAGAGTGAGAACGTTGAGCGGGTGGGTTTTCGGCATTAGAAGATAAGTTTATTGACGTTTGCTGTAATCGCGTTTGAATTTGAGTTAATAGACCTTCTACACGGCGCAACCATCTCAGAAAGAAAAAAATCCACGTGGTAATACCCAACCCTACAATAAACTTCCAATCGAGAATGCCCCCGACAACGGCAACAATTGAAGAAAGATATAAAGGTACTTTAGACGTTTCTGGGTAAGAAGAATTTTTTTCTAGAACAATTTGTGCTGCCGGTTTTTGAATGGCATCGACATATTGCATCACACTCATGACAAAGGCTAAGCCACATAAATATGTAAATATGTGTACATCTAAAAACCAAGATCCCACACCGACAATAATCAATACCATCAGCCAAATCATCCGGATTTCGCTCTGCCCTTTGTGCATCTTATCTCGTTCTCAATTCTTATTAATCTGATCATACAACAGCTCGGACTTTGATTTTTAAGCATTCATCAGATATTAGGTAACACACGACTTTCATCATGTATCTATGTTCATGTGCAAAATCACGTACAATAAGCCCGATATTTGAATTAGGAATCTTTCAATGCCACCATTTGTTTTGGTCGATGGCTCATATTTTTTATTTCGTGCGTACCATGCACTGCCACCACTAACCACTTCGACTGGTTTACAGACCAACGCAATTCGTGGTGCCATTTCTGCGATTCAAAAATTGATGCGCCGTATCCAGCCGACGCATATGGCGGTGATTTTTGATACCCCTGAGCCAACTTTCCGTCATGCGCTTTCATCAATCTATAAAGGTGACCGTCCGAGCATGCCGGATGAACTGTCGCAACAGATCCCCTATCTTCACAACCTGATTCGCGCTTTGGGTATTCCTTTGCACACCCTGCCTGGCGCTGAAGCGGATGACGTGATTGGCACCTTGGCGAAACGTGCTGAAAAAGCCGGCTATCAGGTATTGATTTCAACTGGCGATAAAGACATGGCTCAATTGGTCACCGACAAAGTGACTTTGGAAGACAGCTTTAAAGACAAGCCAATGGATGTGGATGGCGTATTTGAAAAATTCGGGGTGTGGCCGAATCAAATTATCGACTATTTAACCCTGATGGGCGATGCGTCGGACGGCATTCGTGGCGTACCGGGTGTGGGGGCTAAAACTGCGGCTAAACTTTTGACCGAATATGGCTCCATTGGTGGCATTTTAGAAAATGTCGATAAGATTAAAGGTAAAGTTGGTCAAAGTATTAAAGACAATGTCGAAGGCATTACCCTAGACCACCAGTTGGCAAGTATCGTCTGTGATCTGGATATGGGACTGACCTATGAAGATCTTAAACTGCGTGATCCGAATGTCGAAGAACTGCGCCGCTTGTATACCGAACTTGAATTCCGTAACCAGTTACAGTCGCTCGATCATCCCAATAATCCGAATAATTCAGTTTATAAGCAGACTTCCAAAGGAATTGAAAGCGCTGTAGATACTGCAGTGGTGATTAATACCGAAGATGAAGCAGAGCTGACCAGTGTTGATGATCAACTCGGAAAAGCCAATTATCATACCATTTTAACTCAGGCTGACTGGGACAACCTGTTTACTCGTTTCAGTACTGAAAAACGCTTTGCCTTTGATACCGAAACCACCAGTCTGGATTATCGTATTGCCGAGATGGTTGGTTTTTCAGTGGCATTTGATGCAAATGATGCCTATTACATTCCGCTTGCGCATGATTATGAAGGCGCACCTGAACAGCTGAATCGTGAAACCATCCTTGCGCAAATCAAACCGATTTTAGAAGATGTGAGCGTTGAAAAAATTGGGCACCATCTAAAATATGATGCCCACATCTTGCACAATCACGGGATTGAATTACAAGGCTGGTATTTCGACACCATGCTGGCCTCTTATGTTTTAAATTCTGTGGCAACCCGTCACGGTATGGATGATGTGGCCCGTGTTTATCTGAGTCATTTGACCACCACCTATGAACAGGTGGCCGGTAAAGGGGTTAAACAAAAAACCTTTAATCAAATCGAGATTGAGACAGCTGCACATTATGCCGCTGAAGATGCGCATGTCACCTATCGTCTTTATGAAGTACTGTCTAAAAAATTAAAAGCCGTACCTGAACTTGATAGCATTTTGCATAATATTGAAATGCCGGTGGCACGTGTACTCACCATCATGGAAGAAAACGGCATTGAGCTTGATCTGAAATTCCTGGATCAATTGAGTGTCGATTTTTCCAATACCATTCAAAATCTGGAAAGCCAGATTATAGAAATGGCAGGACAATCCTTTAATGTCAGCTCACCAAAACAAGTCGGTGAGGTGTTATTTGATAAACTGGGCATCAAAGGCGGTAAAAAAACGGCGACTGGACAATACAGCACCAGTGAAAGTATTTTAGAAAAAATTGACCATCCAATTACCGCTTTAATTCTGGAATACCGCGGTCTGTCCAAACTGAAAAGCACCTATACCGATGGCTTGCAAAAACAGGCCAATAATGACAGCGGACGCGTACATACCAGTTATCATCAGGCGCTAACCGCAACCGGGCGTTTATCCTCAACCGATCCCAACCTGCAAAACATTCCGATTCGTGCCGAAATTGGTCGTCAAATTCGTAAAGCCTTTGTAGCACCTGCAGGTCGAGTGTTGCTGGCAGCCGATTATTCACAAATTGAACTGCGTTTAATGGCGCATCTTTCTCAAGATGAAGCCTTGGTCGATGCCTTTAATCATGGTCAAGACGTGCATCGCCGTACAGCAGCGGAAGTATTGGGCATTGTCCTGGAAGATGTGACCAATGACCAACGTCGTCAAGCCAAAGCAGTCAATTTTGGTCTGTTATACGGTATGTCGGAATTTGGTCTGATTCGTCAGCTGGGCTTTACCCGCCAAGAGTCACAAGACTATATCAAACAATATTTCCACCGTTATCCGGGCATTTACGAATACATGCAACGTACACGTCAGATTGCCTTGGAACAAGGTTTTGTGGAAACCATTTTTGGACGTCGTCTCTATACCCCTGATATAGATGCCCGCAATATGATGGTACGTAAAGGTGCTGAACGTGCCGCCATCAATGCACCACTCCAAGGCAGTGCAGCCGACATCATTAAAATGGCGATGGTTGAAGTGGATAAAATGTTGCCGAAAGATCAGGCTAAAATGCTGTTGCAAGTACACGATGAATTGGTGTTTGAAGTCGATGCCGACATTGCTGATGAACTGGCACCAAAACTGGCTGAAGTGATGCAATCGGTGGTGAAACTTTCCGTACCTCTGATTGTGGAAGTCGGTAAAGGTATGAACTGGGATGAAGCACATTAATCTTGTCTTAAGTTTCTTCTCACTTTTAAAGCTCTTTCTCTTGCGCAATATGTTGCTCAGGAAGAAGGCTGGGATGAGGGTTATTAAAAGAGACCGTCCTTCCTAGGCTATTTTGCGCTTTACTTGAAAGCCGTACTTTCAAGTTTGCTCAGAGAGAGGAACTGTCAATACTTTTCATATAGTATTTCAATAGACAATAAAAAAAGGACTCCATCGAGTCCTTTTTTTATTTCGCCAATTTTATAAACCAGTTAAAAGCACAATTGCTACTTGATTCATAATGATTTCAGCAATATACAAAGTCAAAAATGCAATAATTGGTGATAAGTCAATCATCCCCATATTCGGTAAAATACGACGGAACGGAGCCAGTAAAGGTTCTGCCAGTTCTTGAATTACTTCAATATAAGGTGAACGGGACTGTGTAAACATCACCACCCAACTTAAAATAATGGTCGCAAAAATTAAATAACGACAGAAACGAATCAAGTCCTGAATCATGGTGACAAAAGTCAAAATCACCAAATGCACCGGACTATTCGGCATGGCACCAGAAAGATACATTACCCCAAAAATTTTGAGTAAATATAAAATCACCACCAAGGCCAAAGCCGCTAAATTGACACGACCTTTAGCGACAGTGGGAAAAATACGACCAAAGACATCAACGATTTTCGTGGCTTTTACTGTAGACATTACCACTGGATTATAAGCATTCACCGCTGCCAATTGCATGAGAAAACGGAAGAATACGAGCAAAATCGCTACGTTAATGATAATGCCAAAAATTAGCGCAGAGTTTGCACCCATACTGGAACTTTCCTAAATAAAAACGAGTTATTTGCTACTTTCACTTAGCTCTTGAGCAAGTTCTTGACTGCGCTTTTGTGCAGCAGCCAAAGCGGCCTGAATATTTTGAGAGATTTGTGCACGATCAAAGACTTCAAGTGCAGCTTGAGTTGTACCGTTTGGAGAGGTCACATTTTTGCGTAATTCTGCAGGTGAATTTGCACTGGTAATGGCCATTTGTGCAGCACCTAAAGCCGTTTGCAGAGTCAGGGCTGTCGCCACTTTCTCATCTAGACCTAAGTTTTTTCCTGCACGAATCATGCTTTCCATCATATAAAAGAAATATGCTGGACCTGAACCAGACACTGCAGTAACTGCATCAATCTGTGCTTCGGAATTCACCCAAAGGGTTAAACCCGTTGCAGCCAAAACCTGGCTTGCAAGCTCACGATCTTTTGTATCCACCGCATCAGTCGCATACAAACCATGTGCCCCTGTGTGTACCAAAGCAGGTGTATTCGGCATGATCCGAACAATTCGATCAGTTTCAAGCAGATTTGCAATTGTGGCAATTTCAGCCCCCGCAACAATCGACATCACCAATTTACCGTCAAATAAACCTTTGAGTGGTTTTAATACGTTTGCCAACACCTGTGGCTTTACCGCAAAAAGGACGATATCGGCATCACGAATGGCAGCAATATTATCATCGGTCACATGCACATCTTTTTCTTCTAATAAAAGACGTACTTTTTCGACCGGGTCAGAAACTGTAATACGTGTTGGGGGCAAACCACGCGAAATCAGCCCGCCAATTAAGGCCTGAGCCATATTGCCGCCACCAATAAAACAAATATTACAATTTAAAGCTGCATTCATGAATCATACTCAAATTAGAATTTTTTAACTAAGAGATCAAATTTGGTTGCCAACCACCGACTTCACAATATTCAGATTGAGCTAACCAAAACCCTTTCGGTGTAAAAACACCAAGCATAACATTATCTATGCTTAATATTTGAATTCTATAACGCTGCCAAGGAAAAATTTGTGCTTCCTGAATGGCTTTTTTTAATGGCCAAGCTCCCACCCGTCCATATAAATGAATTTTCTCACCTCCTTCGCGCATCACCAAATTCAGTTTTTTAGCCAGTAATGAGGCTGATAAACCTATTTTTGCAGTTTCAGCCAGATACTTTCCTGAAAGTAGAGTAATTTTTTGACCCAATTCCAGACAGACGGTTTGTTCGGAAATATGGCTTTGATTTTTTTCAGCCAGATATTCTTCAGGACTTAAACGATAAAGCTTTTGCTGATACCGCACATAATAGTATTGATTCCAGTGCAACGCTGCTTGGGCATCTGATTTGGATGTAATCACTTCATGCAACAAGCGTTTCACCATTTCAAAACTGGGGCGATAAATATCCTGCCCTTTCATCCAGGCAGATAACAGTTGTCTTTGCCGGGCAGTAGAGAGTTGCGCCAGTTTTTTTAAATCAAGTTCAGTTGCTGTTCCGCAAAGTTCTAAATCCTGCTGTAATACTTGTTGCAGAATTTCGTCAGCATCTTGCATTAAATAGCTGGTGCGACTGAGTGCCTGCTGCATTTTAGGATAGCGATTTTGTAAGACTGACCATAATTCATGACGGCACCAGGCGCGATCATAATGGATATCTAAATTGGTGGGATCGTGAATATTTTGCACATTCAGTTGGACGGCCCATTGGCAAATCTGCTCACGCGAGATATCGAGTAATGGTCGCCAAATGGTGAATTGCTTACGCGTATCGACCGATTTCATGGCCGCTAAACCCTGCACACCTGCACCTGAGAGCAAACGCAACATTAAGGTTTCAGCCTGGTCTTGCTGATGATGCGCCAGAACTAAAATTTCATTCGGTTTTAGATGTTTTAAGTAGGCTTGATAACGTGCCGTACGTGCCTGATGTTCCAAGTTTCCTGCTTGTACCTCGACAGGTTCAACGATACAAGGAATATTCAGCGCAGCACATTGATCAGACACAAACTGGCCCCAATCTGCACTCATTGCTTGCAGCTGGTGATCTATATAGATCGCACGAATTTTTTCAGGAGACAAATAAGAGATTAAATGCAAAAGCAGCATGGAATCCATGCCGCCACTACATCCAATTAAAAAGGTACTATCGGGAGGAAAACCTTGGATTTGATTTAAGACGCCAGACCTAAATTGTCGCTGCCAAACTTCATTAAACGCTGGTAACGTGCTTCGCATCTCTCATTCGCATCCATCGACTGCAATTCTTCTAAAGCCTGTTGTAACACATCTTTAAGGTCTTGCATGACTTGTTCAGGCTGCAAATGTGCGCCCTCACCTTCATCCACCACATATTCAACAATACCCATTTTTTTGAGTTTTTCAGCAGTGAGTGCCAATGCGTCACTGGCTTGTTCAGCTTTCTCTGCTGTTTTCCACAAAATGGATGCACAGCCTTCAGGTGAAATCACTGAATAAATACTGTGAGACAGCATCACCACACGATCTGCTACACCAATACCCAACGCACCACCTGAACCGCCTTCACCCAATACTGTGGCAATCACAGGAACTTTCAAACTTGAAAGTTGTGCAAGGCTGGTGGCAATCGCTTCTGCCTGACCGCGTTCTTCTGCACCTACACCTGGATATGCACCCATGGTGTCGATAAAAGTAAATACCGGCAGTTTAAAACGTTCAGCCATATCCAGCAAGCGCTGTGATTTACGATAACCTTCAGGGTTACTCATTCCAAAGTTATGTTGCAATTTTTCACGTGTGCTACGGCCACGATGCTGTCCAACAATCATCACTGCCTGACCATTAAAACGTGCCAAACCACCGATCATTGCACCATCATCACCAAATAACCGATCACCATGTAAAGCATCGAATTCAGTGAAAATTTCACCAACATAATCCAAAAATTGCGGACGTTCCGGATGACGTGCAATTTGAACCGTTGTCCATGCCTTAGATTTAGCAGCTTTATTTTTCATAGGTCGACCATTATCCCAAAACTAACAATAGCTTGTTAACCAATAACTTGTTAATAGATAAATTGTTCCGACTGAATATTCAATTCAATATCCCAATGCTTAAACTGCACCTGTTCATCATGCAAGTCTGCTACAAGCAAAGGCCATTGTTTGGCATCGCCAGAAACGCTTAGTTGCCATTGTTGCTCATTGTCGACACTTAATTCAATGGCAGGAAGCATCTCATCGCTACGACTATGATTAAGTAAAACTGCAAGACGAAGCAATAGACTTAAGTAAACTAATTTGCTACCACCTACTCTCATTACATCTACGCGGCTATCATTACGTAGCTTACGACGATGATGTGCAACTAAGTGTGAAAGATGATTTTGGTCAATTTGAGAGAAGCCTGCAATGTCTGAATGTTGGAGTAGATATGCCCCATGACGGTGATAACCCCCATGACTAATCGCCAAACCAATTTCATGTAAATAGGCAGCACGACGCAACAGGTCACTATCTTCACTGTTTAAATTCAGCGACTTAGCCACACCCTCAAACAAATGCTGCGCAGTTGCCACTACACGTTCAGCCTGTTTAGGATCTGCGTTATAGCGTCCCATTAAAGCTTGCACACTTCGGTCGCGGATATCTTCATGCTGGAAACGCCCGAGTAAGTCATACATCACCCCTTCACGTAATGCGCCATCGGAATACACCAATTTGTTCAATTCAAGCACATCGAACACCGCATATAAAATGGCAACCCCTGCTGGCAAAACTGCTCGGCGGTCTTCTTTTAAACCATCAAAATCAACTTCTGAAATATGTTTAAATTTGAGTAATTTTTCTTTGAGTTTTTCTAAACCTTCGCGAGTCAAGTTTTCTTGTACATCACTCCAGCCCATGTTTACGGTAATTTGACGACAGGCTTTAATGGTACCGCTTGAACCGACCACTGTATCCCAACCCGCTGTTTTATAGGTGTTGGCAATACCTGAAAGTTCTTTACGCGCAGCCACCACGGCTTTATCAAAATTTTTCTGATTGATCTCACCATCGCTAAAATAAGCTTTGGTAAAGGCGACGCAGCCCATTTGTAAAGATTCGGTATGGATAGGCTCAAATTCTTCGCCAATAATCAGCTCAGTAGAACCCCCACCAATGTCAATCACCAAACGACGACCACTATTGGCCATGGTATGCGAGACACCCAAATAAATCAGACGTGCTTCTTCACGACCGGCAATAATTTCAATCGGTTTAGGGAGAATTTCAGCCGCTTTTTGAATAAATTCATGACCATTCTTGGCCTGGCGCAAAGCATTGGTGGCTACAATTCGCATCCGGTTTGCCTGTACCGAACTTAAACGTCCGACAAAGCGTGCCAAACAGGCTAAGCCCCGTTGCTGTGCAGCTTCAGTCAAGTTTTTATTTTCATCCAGACCTGCAGCCAATTGTACTTTTTCTGACATTGAAGCCACTTTTTTCACTTCGCCATGATCTACACGTGCAATAGCAAGATGAAAACTGTTCGACCCCATATCGATGGCAGCAAGTAACTCTTCATCAATCAAAAAATCCGACATTATTCAACGAACCTATAAGAATTATGCTTAGAGTAATTCACCTCCATCCAATTTAAAAGCCATTTATCAAAGCAAATAGATGAGTTTTTTATTTTTTTAAGTGATGCCGCAATTGCATGACACGATCATCAATATCGTGAGCATCAATTAGACAAACCCAACATAATGACTGAAAATTTACATATCGCACTACATAGTTAAACGAGGCTATGTAATACTTATAGTTATAAAACTATCTTAAAATTTTATTTGGAGCATATCCATGTCTGGCAATATCGTAAACACAACTGATGCAAACTTCGAAGCTGACGTTTTACAATCTGACGTTCCTGTACTTGTCGATTTCTGGGCAGGCTGGTGTGCACCATGTAAAGCCATTGCACCTGTATTAGAAGTACTGTCTACAGAATTCGAAGGTAAAGTTAAAGTTGTTAAAGTTGACGTAACTGCTTGTGAAGCAACTGCCGTGAATTACAATATCCGTAACATTCCTGCCCTATTAATGTTCAAAAATGGTGAAGTGGTCGCTCAACAAGTCGGCGCAGCACCAAAATCTAAATTGACTGCATTTATTGAAGAAAACATCTAATTCAAAAACAGTCCAATTTGATTCAATACGCTATCTCTGGATAGCGTATTTTTTTCGTCTATAAATTGACAAAAGCTTTATTCTCTCTTATATTACATGTTCAAGGAATAAAGGATTTTCAATCCGCAATTTTCTTACAAGACACAACACATAAGATCGCCGCTCGGCAACAGAAATTGTTTTTACACTTTTTTCTTCAAAACAATGAATCAGACCTCTGAATTGTTATTGTGCAAATACAATTACGTTACTTTTATTGCGTGCAAGCGGCTGAATGTTGCTCCCTTTCCTCATCTGTATTCCAGAATTTTGATCCTATCTGACCCCCTATGAATTTAACTGAACTCAAGAAAAAACCGATTGGCGAACTCATCAAGATTGCGGAGTTTATGGGCCTAGAAGGAATGGCACGTAACCGTAAGCAAGACATCATTTTTGCCATCTTAAAGCGCCATGCAATGAATGGTGAAGAGATTTTTGGTGATGGTGTTCTAGAAATTCTATCTGATGGTTTTGGTTTCCTACGCTCTGCAGCTGGTTCTTATCTTGCAGGCCCTGACGATATTTATATCAGTCCTTCTCAAATTCGTCGCTTTAACTTACGCACGGGCGATACTATTACCGGTACAATTCGCCCGCCTAAAGAAGGCGAACGTTATTTTGCTTTATTAAAAGTAAATCAAATTAACTATGACACGCCTGAAAACTCAAGAAACAAAATCTTATTTGAAAACCTGACCCCCTTGTTCCCAACCGAACAATTAATTATGGAGTTAGGTAATGGTACAACTGAAGATTTGACTGCACGTGTGGTTGACTTGGTGGCACCGATTGGTAAAGGTCAACGTTCTATTATTGTGGCGCCGCCGAAAGCCGGTAAAACCATGTTGCTACAAAACATTGCTCAATCCATTGTTCGTAACAACCCTGAAGTCTTCCTGATTGTTCTTCTCATTGATGAACGTCCAGAAGAGGTAACAGAAATGGAACGTACGGTACGTGGTGAAGTAGTTGCATCAACATTTGATGAAGCACCCGCTCGTCACGTTCAAGTTGCAGAAATGGTGATTGAAAAAGCAAAACGCTTGGTTGAACACAAGAAAGATGTAGTGATTCTGCTTGACTCAATCACTCGTTTAGCACGTGCCTACAACACAGTGATTCCATCTTCAGGCAAGGTACTTACCGGTGGTTTGGATGCACATGCACTGGAACGTCCAAAACGCTTCTTCGGCGCAGCACGTAATATTGAAGAAGGCGGCTCATTAACCATCATCTCTACTGCTTTAATTGAAACAGGCAGCAAGATGGATGAAGTGATTTACGAAGAATTCAAAGGTACAGGTAACCAAGAAATTACGCTTGATCGCCGGATTGCTGAAAAACGTGTATTCCCTGCGATGAACATCAAAAAATCGGGGACACGTCGTGAAGAACGCCTAATGTCTGAAGATAACTTACGTAAGGTTTGGATTTTACGTAAATTACTTCACACTCAAGATGAATTGGCATCAATGGAATTCTTGCTTGATCGCATGAAAGAAACCAAAACTAATGACGATTTCTTTGATCAAATGAAACGTAAAGCCGCTAATTAATACTTATTACGTTTATATTCATTTAAAAGGCTATCTATAACGATAGCCTTTTTATTTGGTTGACTTTACTTACATAAAGCTACAATTGACTATTTTCTTTGTAAACTTTTATGCAAGTTTCTGATTATTAAAATAATCAATATAAAAAAACGATATTTTTTAGCAGGTTATTTAGTACTTATCCAATATAAACCCTACAGTTGATTGTTATTTTCTGTTAATAAATTGCTCATTTTTCATCATTTTTTGCATTTTTTGGCTATGTCCTAGTAGTAATTCAAAATGCGCAGTGATAGCATATTTGCAGACCAGTTAGACTGCCTTTGCATTGTTACTGCCTAACAGATATTAGGAAGAATAAAAGCACTCAACAGGCTAACATAGGTTTTTTTTAATCTCATATTTTAGAGAGTGATGCCATGTTATTCAAAAAAATCGCTATTGCTGCTGCAGTTGCTACTACTTTAGCTTTCGTTGGTTGTGCTAAAAAAACTGAAGAAGCTGCTGCTGACGCTAACTCTGCTGCATCTGAAGCTGTAGAAGCTGCATCTGAAGCTGAAGCTGCTGCTTCTGCTGCTACTGTTGAAGCTGCTCCTGCTGCTGACGCTGCTGCGTCTCAAGCTGCTGCTGCTGCTTCTGTAGCTGTTGATGCTGCTGCTGATGCTACTGCTGCTTCTGAAGCTGCACCTAAAGCTCAATAATCTTTACGATTATTAAGTAAAAAAGAGAGCCTTTGGCTCTCTTTTTTTATGGCAAAAATCAAGATCAATATAATAAGAATTATCCAATCTTATTTTCAAATAAAATATTACTTCCTGTCATAGTCCTACTTCCTTCTTACTCAAGTGAGAGGAACTATGTAAATTTAAAATAAAAAAAGCAGATCAATCGATCTGCTCATTTCCTACGCGCTGGCGGAATTTCTGCCCTGCACGGAATGTGACTACACGGCGTGCAGAAATTGGAATTTCTTCACCCGTTTTCGGGTTTCGACCTGGACGTTGGCGTTTATCACGCAACTCAAAGTTACCGAAACCTGAAAGTTTTACCTGCTCGCCTGAGATTAGCGCTTGGCTAATCTCATCGAAGAACAACTCAACCATTTGTTTTGCTTCACGACGGTTTAAACTCGTGAGCTCACTTAAATGATCAGCCATTTCTGCTTTTGTTAATGCTGTCATGAAGCCCTCAATGTCGCCTGATAAGTGTTTTGCAACACTTCGATTATTTGATCCATACCCGATTTAATTTCAGCATCTTCAAGTGTACGTGATGGATGTTGCCATAAAAGTGCAAATGCTAATGAGCGTTTACCCTCTTCGACCCCTTGTCCAGTGTACACATCGAACAACCAAGTCGAGCCTAATAACTCTCCACCCGTTTTTTCGATAAGTTGCTGAATTTCACTAACATTAATCTTATCACTAATTAAAAGCGCAATATCACGTCTAACCGATGGAAATCGTGATAATTCTGTAAAATTAGATACATAAGTTTGCAAAACAGCCTGTTGGTCGATCTCTGCCACCCAAGTGATGCCCAAATCGAGTTCATCTTCTAAAGATGGATGTAGACGACCGAGATAACCTACTGATTTTCCATCTACTAAAATTTCAGCAGATTGCCCTGGATGTAACCATACTCGTTCTGAGCGTACATATTCAACTTTTACACGTCCAGCAGCGAAAATCTCTTCAACTTCACCTTTAAGGTCAAAGAAATCCATCGGCTGTGCTTTAGCATGCCAAGATTCAGCAGTTTTCGCACCCACAGCGATTAGTGCCAAAGTCGGGATTTGCTTCAGATCATGAATGCTTTTTGCATCTTGATAATCAAAGCGTAAACCCAGCTCAAAGAAACGTACGCGGCTTTGTTGACGGTTAATATTGTACTGCACACATGGAATCAAACTTGATAACAAAGTCGAACGCATCGCAGCCAAGTCACTTGAGATCGGATTTGCCAACATCAATGGATTAACGTATGGATTCAACTGCTTTTCAAGTTTGGCATCGGCAAAGCTAAAGCTGATTGCTTCTTGATAGCCTAAAGTCACCAAGGTTTGACGAAGTTGAGGTAATTCAAACTGATCTTGATACTTTGCAAATTTGACATCGATCACAGGCAAACTGATCTGAATATTGTCATAACCGTGAATACGGGCAACTTCTTCAATCAGGTCTTGATAAATGGCCATGTCATAGCGATGTGAAGGCGGAACAACAGTCCACTCGCCTTGTGCTTTCACCGTCACGATACAACCGAGACGTTGTAGCGCATCCGTAATAAAGTCACTTTCAACGCGATAACCCAACAATTGATCCACTTGAGCTTGGTTCAATTCAATCGCGTCACGTATTGGTAAAAATTCGGTTTGTTCTGTAACCGTAATTGGACCAAAATCACCGCCCGCCAACTCAGCAATAAGCTGTGATACACGGTTCATGGCAATGCTTGGCAATTCAAAGTCTACGCCACGTTCATAACGTTGCGATGCATCGGTATGTAAACCATAACGACGTGCACGACCTGCGATATGTAATGGTGCGAAGAAAGCAGATTCCAGGAAAATTTCCGTGGTTTCATCGGTTACAGATGAAGATAGTCCACCCATGATCCCGGCAATTGCCAATGCTTTTTCATCATCCGCAATCACCATCACATCTTCAGTGAGCTCGACTTCTTGTTCATTTAACAGTACCAGTTTCTCTTGAGCAGTGGCCTGACGCACATGTACTGCACCTTGAACTTTGGCACCATCAAATGCATGTAGTGGTTGACCCAGTTCCATTAAGACGTAGTTGGTAATATCAACTAAAATGCTGTGCTGACGGATACCTGAACGGGCAAGTGCGCGCTCCATCCACTCTGGGGTGGATGCTTTGGTATTAACGTTTTTAATCACACGACCCAAATAGCGTGGACAACCTTCAGTTGAAATAACAACTTTTTTCTCATCAGCGATAGTTGCAGCAACTTCAACAATCTCAGGCGTAGTCACAGGAAGTTGGTTAATCACACCAATTTCGCGTGCAATACCCCGAATACTGAAACAGTCACCACGGTTTGGGGTGATGCTGATATCAATCACGTGATCATCTAGATTTAGATATTCACGTACATTTACCCCTACAGGCGCATCCGCAGGAAGCTCTAAAAGACCATCAATTTTATCTTCAAGGTCAATTTCAGAAGCACCGCACAGCATGCCTTGTGATTCAATACCACGAAGCTTACCTTTCTTAATTTTGAAATCACCTGGTAAAACCGCACCAACCGTTGCCACTGGAGCTTTCATACCTGCGCGTACATTTGGCGCACCGCATACAATCTGTAAAGGCTCACCTGAACCAATATTCACAGTAGTTACACGCAAACGATCTGCATCGGGATGTTGTTCTACAGTCAGAACTTCGCCTACCACCACACCTGTAAATGGTTTTGCTGCTGGCGCCAACTCATCAACTTCTAGACCAAGCATGGTGAGTTGGTCAGATAGTTTTTCACTATCAATGGCTGGGTTTACCCATGTGCGTAACCAATTTTCGCTAATTTTCATTTCTATAAAAACCTATAAATCTAATTTCTTGAATCCCCTCTGACTCTCTCTTTTTTCAAAGCAAGACCCCTGTTTCATATTGAAAACCCCTTTCCTTTTAGGAGAGGTCAGGGAGAGGTTAATAAATTCGTTTAAGCAAATTGGCGTAAGAAACGCACATCATTTTGGAAGAACATACGCAAATCATTTACACCGTAGCGAAGCATTGCAAAACGTTCCACACCCAGACCAAAAGCAAAACCTTTATACTTTTCAGGATCAATGCCGGCAGCTTGAAGTACATTCGGATGCACCATACCGCAGCCCAAAACCTCTAACCAACGACCGCGCTCATCCATAATGTCCACTTCCGCACTTGGTTCAGTGAACGGAAAGTACGATGGACGGAAACGAACGGTTAAATCTTTTTCGAAGAATTCATTTAACAGGTTAATCAACAAGCCTTTCAGTTCCGCAAAACTGGTATTTTCCGCAATGTATAAGCCTTCAATTTGATGGAACATTGGCGAATGGGTTTGATCCGAGTCACAACGGTATACACGGCCAGGACACACAATACGAATTGGCGGTTGCTGAGTTTCCATGGTACGAATCTGCACACCAGAAGTATGCGTACGCAGTAAATGATTGACATCAAAATAGAACGTGTCATGCATGGCACGTGCAGGGTGATGACCCGGAATATTCAATGCTTCAAAGTTGTGATAATCATCTTCAACTTCAGGACCTGTCGCAACCGTAAAACCTGCTTTGGTAAAGAACTGGCAAATACGCTCTTGCACTTGAGTCACAGGGTGGATGCTCCCCACGCTTTGACCACGACCCGGCAAGGTAATATCGATCATTTCGCTAGCAAGTTTTTGTTCTAATGCAGCTTTTTGTAATTCCGCCTGGCGTGTCGTTAATGCACCAGTAATGGCTTCACGTACAGCGTGAATTTTCGCCCCAAAAACTTTACGTTCTTCAGGGTCCATTTTACCCAGTGCCTTCGATTGTTCCGCAAGCTGGCTTTTCTTCCCTGTAAATTGAACTCGTACTTGATCGAGTGTAGCAAGGTCTTGAGCTGCTGCAATCGCAGCGAGCGCTTCAGTGGTCAGGGCTTCCAGTGACATAGTAACTCTCAAAGCAACAATTTAAAAATATAATAAAACCCCATATTCTAACAGTTTTTGAGCGTATTGATGAAGTTCCGTATAGAGGAAAATTAGATTGGCATCCAGATTTATAAAAAGTATAAGATAAAGGCATTATTCGTGAGATCAATAAAAAATGGCACTCGATCCGATTTGGAAACAACAATTAACTTTGGTCACCTATGGTAATGAGTATCTCAGCCAGAATTTAAGCTTTAATCACTGGGTACAGCATTCCATTTTTAACCAGCATAACTTGCGTTTCCGTGATCTCATGTCACAACATTTACTTGCGCAACATTTTCAAATTTGGCTTGAAGGTCTGAAAAAACAAGGCAGTCACCGTATTAGCTTACATAGCTCAAGTCTTTTGGTTGACGAAAAAAACCCAAATGCCAATGTAGAGCTTTTAGCCATTCCACATTTTATTGTCAGCCATGAACATCATAAAAAAACCGCCTGGATTTTTGGTAAAGAACTACCCGAATGGTATAGCGCTGACAATGACTATGAAGCGCCTGAGCCCCAACAAGAACAATGCCGTCAGGAAACATTTTGGCGTTTCGAGCTCAATCCCAAACTTGCAAAACGTCTAGATGCCGATTTGCAACAGCCGAATTGGGATGATATTCAAACTTATACCGATAATGAATTATTCGATAGCAAGTTTGCACAAGGCATGAGCGAACCGGCAAACCGGGATTTCCCTTATTATGGGATGACTCAAACTGCGACGGAAAATGCTGATGGCTCGCCTTTGCTGGAGAGTAAATATCTGCCTTTACTTCCAAGCGAATATCAGGCGGATTATGCTCATACCACATTACATCGTTTAGAAGCACTATCGACCTATATTAAACACCGACAGCAGCACCCTTATCATGCTGACGGCAGTGAACTGACACCTGAAGAACAGCTGAATCTGCGTCACTTTTCGCAAAAGCTGGATGATTTAATGACAAAATTTATTGTTAAAGTCGCCAATCATTATCAGTCTGCAAAACTGACCAAAGTAGAAATTGCCAATCCTTTAGATGGTACTCCTACAACGCCACTTACCTCCCCTCATTTAAAAACCCATAAAGCCCCTACCCATCATAAAGTCGGTGCATCGGGTGTGATTAAACTGATTTTATTAACTATTGTGATTTGTCTCTTGGCTTATTACTTTGGACTTTAATTTTTATAAAGATGCTAAAAAATTCAGCTCAATGGATATAAAAAGAAGAACACGTATTTTGCTCTATACGTGTTCTTCATACTTAGCCTAAAACGCTTAAGCTATATTTGTCGGCCTGAAATACTGACAGATTATAAATCGAGCTTTTTGTGATCCGAACCTACTTCGCCAGCATGGCCAGTCACACTGCCTTTAATTAATTTAAATAGCTGAGTTACTTTATTGTCAGTCACGTTCCAGTATTCTGCGCTGACACCTTCAGCAACCAATACGCGCACACTCGGATCATCCTTACCTGTAAACCAGTTCTCAGCCCAAGGGTTCCAAAGCAGATCAATCAAGGCTGGATCGGTACTGAGATGTGCATGGGCGCTGATCGAAACATAAATGCCATCTGAAGGTTTGGTAAAAGACAATCCAATCTGATTACGCCCAGAATTCACAGCGCTGACCAGATCGTTAGTATCCTTCAAGATAAAATAAAGATTATGACCTTCACTGATCTGTTCAGTCTTGTCGGAATTCAGCATAGTCATAGGTTGTGAATGTAATTCTTGCGTTTCAGTGGTGTGACTGATCATCGCATAGCGTACTTCCTTGATCAGTTCCCATAATTTTTCGCGATTATGATTATCCGTCATTACTTTTCTCCTGAAGCTAAACCTTAGAAATAAGAAATTATTTAATTTTATGCATTCGCCTATTTTCTAGATTAGTGATATTTTTTACTTTGAATATGCCACCTTACTTAATTTATACATTTGAATAATAAAAAATTCGCTTAATCCTCCTAAGAAATAACGAAAAATATTTTGTTTAAAAATAAAGTTAAAAAGCTGTTCTATCTTGAGAATTTGGAAACAGGTTAACGTCACTGAATGAGAAAAAGAGAACAGGAAAATAATGAGCCAAATGATTAAGTTCAATATAAATAGATATAAATTCTAGAGCGCTTAAAGCATGTGAGCTATGTTCAGCACAGTTAAATTACTGCGTGTTAATTGTTTTAATTTTCAATTGATTGTATGGAGGTCTGTTGATATTAAAAGATAAACGTTAAAAAACATTAACAGACCTTGAATTTCATACAAATTTCGATGCTTAGGCTTTCGCTTTTTTTAAAGCCAGTTTTTTTAATACTTCTGACACTGCAATCATGGCAAAACTTGAAGTAACTACGACCGCGGAACCATAACCGCCACAGCGCAAGCCGGCACTTGGGCAAACCTCGGCACTCGAAAACGGATTATCAATCGAATAGACACAGGTGATACCAAATTTCTCTTTGGGTTTTTTACAAATTCCCTTCGCACGTAACTGACTACGTAACTTGGCCAACATCGGATCCTGTTCAGTTTTAGCTAAATCTGCAACCCGAATTTTTAAGGGATCCAGCTTGCCGCCTGCTCCGCCCGACACAATTAACGGAATTTTATTAAATCGGCAATGCAGCATTAAGGCCAATTTGGCTTTGACATCATCAATACAATCTAGCACCACATCAGGTTTGTTTTCTAACAGTTCTTTGACATTGTCAGGCGTTAAATAGTCATCCACCAGATTAATCTTGATCCGTGGGTTAATCGAATAACAGCGCTCTGCCATCACTTCAATTTTTTCACGTCCTAAAGTCGAGCTCATGGCCGGTAATTGACGGTTAATATTGGATGCCGCAACCACATCCATATCAATAATAGTCAGCTTCCCAATACCGGTACGCGCCAAAGCTTCAACTGCCCAAGAACCAACACCGCCAATGCCAATTACCATCACATGGCTGTGTTCATACTGACGAAAAGCTTCATCTCCATAAATTTTTTCCACACCTGCAAAGCGGCGCTCATATTCATCATCTTCAGGAAGATCAGTCATTCGTCATCAGGTATCTAAAAAACACCGGCGCATTTTACCAAACTCCATCCCAATTCGATAATCTATATCTTTAAGTCTATTCAATAACCCTGATCAAAAACGAAATAAAGAGAATTTTTAACGATAAAAAAAGAGGCTTTCGCCTCTTTTATTGATCCTTTAGAATCAGTCTTTATTCATGATAAAGAAATACTGACGATAATATTTGAGTTCCACAATGGAATCACGAATATCATCCATCGCTAAATGTGAGGCATTCTTTTTCAAGCCACTCATGATTTCTGGACGCCAGCGTTTCGCCAGCTCTTTCACTGAAGATACATCAAGATTACGATAATGGAAAAATTGTTCCATTTCCGGCATTAAACGATGCAAAAAACGACGGTCTTGGCAAATAGAATTACCACACATTGGTGAGGATTTCGGGGTGACCCATTTTTTCAGAAATTCCAGTGTTTGTTGTTCGGCATCTTGTGCAGTCAATTTACTGCGACGTACACGTTCAATCAGACCCGACTGTCCATGTTGACGGGTATTCCATTCATCCATCGCATTGAGTACGCGATCGGGCTGGTGAATAGCAAGCACAGGACCTTCCGCCAAAATATTCAGGTTATCATCTGTCACAATGGTTGCAACTTCAATAATTTGGTCGTTATCTGTATCCAGACCTGTCATTTCAAGGTCAATCCAAATGAGGCGGGTATCAGGAGTGCTGCTCATAAATGTGCAATCTTATTGGGCTGAAAAACCGCTATAGTAGCAAATTTATTGCATCGATGCTGTAACTCGCACCCCGCTTCATGCTATTTTTGACAGCCTTAGTTCATGGTTTTTTTAGGATATGAATGGCTTTAATTCGTAAACGTCGTTTAACTGAACAGCAACAACGTCGCATTCAGAAACAACATCAAACACGTCAAGAAGAAATAGACACTTCAAGTGACCTAGAAGGCTTGGTGGTACAGCACTATGGTCGTCAACTTGAGGTTCAAGCCCTATCAACGCCTGATGAGCATCCGATCAAACCTGAAGTCAAAGCAGGCGAACCGGACCCGTTTTGGAAGCCGATTGAGCTCGGCAGTGTCTGGCGCTGTCATACCCGTACCAATTTAGAAGCCTTGGTCACCGGTGACCGGGTAAAATGGCAAGCAGATCCAAATACCGGACTCGGCATTATTACCGCGATTCATCCACGCCAATCCCTGTTAACTCGCCCTGACCGCTACCATAAAGTAAAACCGGTGGCTGCCAATGTCAGCTTGATTGTGATTGTATTTGCATCTTTCCCTGAAGTTGCGCCAAGCCTGATTGACCGTTATATCGTAGCGTGTGCCGATGCGCAAATTCCTGCGCTGTTAGTACTGAATAAAGCCGATTTAATCAAAGAAAATGATCCGATTTTGAACTTAATGCAGGAATATCAGGCATTAGGTTATGAAGTGATTCAGACTCAATCTGATGGTGATTTAACTGAACTGGCAAATCGTTTGGCTGGTGAAACTGTCGCTTTTGTGGGGCAGTCAGGGGTCGGGAAAAGCTCGTTGATTAATGCCATGGTTCCTGATGCTGCACAAAAGACCAATATTATTTCAGAAAACTCTGCACTGGGTCAGCATACCACCACCTCTACGCGTTTAATTGCTTTTGGTGAAGGCGCAGCCCTGATTGATTCGCCTGGAATCCGTGAATTTGGCTTATGGCATTTAAACCCAGACAAAGTTCAGCAAGGTTTTCCTGAAATTGAAAATCTGCTTGGACATTGCCAGTTCCGTAACTGTACCCATAAGCACGAAAAACAATGTGCTTTACGTCTGGCAGCACAGTCGGGCGAAATTTTGCAGCGTCGTTTAGACAGTTATTTGCGTTTAACCGACGAAATTACTGAAGCACAGCAAAAAAATTAATATTTCTTAACGCTTAGCCCTTGAAGCGGCGATTTTGATCGCCATATTTATGAGCTATACTCTACGCAATTTAAAATTGTAATTAGGTGATTTGTGGAACGTTGGTTGGAATTTATGGGGAATCACCCCTTCTTGTTTGGCTCACTTGGGGTATTGATTGTCTTGTTCTTCGTTTTAGAAGGACAACGCAATGGTCGTAAGATTTCACCACAATCTTTGGGTATTTTAGTCAAAGCTAAAAATGCCATGCTGATTGATTTACGTGATGCCAAAGACTTCCGTGAAGGTCATATCAGCGGCAGCCGTAATATTCCGTATAGCCAAATTACAAGCCATCTTGAAGAGTTAAAATCTTCGGATCGTCCACTGGTGTTCATTTGCAACCTCGGTCAAATCGCAGGTACAGCTTTACAACAAGTGGGTCATGCTGATAGCTACCGTTTAGATGGTGGTGTGAACAATTGGAAAGTCCAAGGCTTACCCCTCATTAAAAGCAAGTAATTCGCTTAAGGAGATATTCTAATGGCTGAAGTAACAATTTATTCAACGACTGTATGCCCTTACTGCGTTCGCGCAAAACAACTTCTTGAGCGTAAAGGCGTTGCATATAAAGAAATTAATTTATCTAAAGAAGCGCCTGAAGTACGTATTGAATTGATGCAACGCACCAATCACCGTACTGTTCCGCAAATTTTTATTAACGACCAATTTATCGGTGGTTTTGATCAACTTTATGCTTTAGAGCGTGAAGGAAAACTCAACGAATTATTGGCTTAATACTTTCATTAAGTCACCCTCATATTAAGGATTAAAAAATGAGTGAACAACAAGCTCAACCGCAATTAGCACTTGAACGTATTTATACTAAAGATATTTCTTTTGAAGTCCCTGGGGCTCAAGTATTTACCAAAGAATGGCAGCCTGAATTAAACATCAATCTGTCTTCTTCTGCAGAAAAAATTGATGCGACCCATTATGAAGTTGCCTTACAAGTGGTTGTTCAAGCGAATAATGCCGGTGAAACAGCCTTCATCGTTGATGTAACACAATCAGGAATTTTCTTGGTAGATAGCGTTGAAGAAGAACGCCTTCCTTATATTCTGGGTGCATATTGCCCAAATATCTTGTTCCCATTCTTACGCGAAGCTGTAAATGACATGGTGATTAAAGGAAGCTTCCCGCAATTGCTTCTTACCCCAATTAACTTTGATGCTGAATTCGAAGCGAATATGCAACGTGCTCAAGTTGCCGCTGCTGAAGGTCAAGCTTAATCGTTTAAGCCAACCTCATATAAAAAAGACCGCATATGCGGTCTTTTTTATTCTCAGTTTATTTCCTCTCCTGAGAGGAGATGAGCAACACTGTTGCGCAAGGGGGAGAGATTATTTATTAATTCCCTCATCCCCCTTGCGCAGCAGTGCTGCTCATCCCATAGGGAGAGGGAATTTCATCTTTCAAAGAGTAATTTAAAAAGACTCTTATTCACCATCCATCATCAAATCTGCGCTCATCCCAACGGTATTAAAGCCAGCATCAACATACATAATTTCGCCAGTAATACCATTTGCCCAAGGCGAGCATAGGAATAATGCTGCATTACCCACATCTTCAATCGTTACATTACGTTTAAGCGGTGCAACTTTTTCATTTAAATCGAGCATTTTACGGAAAGATTTAATGCCTGATGCAGCAAGGGTACGAATTGGACCTGCTGAAATCGCATTTACGCGGATACCTTCGCTACCCAAGCTGGATGCCAAATAACGTACGCCTGCTTCTAATGATGCTTTCGCCATACCCATCACATTGTAGTTTGGCATCACACGTTCAGAACCTTGATAAGTCAAAGTCAGCAAGCAACCTTGGCGTACTTTAAGTAAAGGTTTTGCAGCACGTGCCATAGCAACAAAGCTATAAGCACTGATGTCATGCGCAATATTGAAACCTTCACGGTCAGTAATATCGGTAAAGTCGCCATCTAAAGTATGTGCTGGTGCGAAACCGATTGAATGAACTACGCCATCCAAACCATCCCAATGTTTTGCCAGTTCCACAAAAGCCTGGTCAATTTCAGCATCAACAGCCACATCACAAGGGAAAACTAAAGTTGAACCAAATTGTGCAGCAAAATCATCAACACGTTTTTTTAATTTTTCATTTGGATAAGTAAATGCAAGTTCTGCACCTTCACGGTGTAAAGCTTGAGCAATACCAAATGCAATGGATAACTTACTTGCAATACCCGCGATTAGAAAGCGCTTGCCCGCCAATAGTCCTTGTGCCATGTGAATCTCACTCAAATTAATTTACAAACATAATGCCAACTCTGGAGCATTTGCGAAATTGCATAATGCACCTTTTTTAACGTGTTCTGTAAAAATCATAAAAAAATGCTCCTTTTATCTGGGAGCATTTTTATTTAGCTACATTTTACTTTTTGGATACTTAATCATCACCCTGTAATAGACTGAGCAAGCGCAGGAATGAGTAGTACATCCAGACCAAAGTCGCTAACAAAGCAATACCACATAACCACTCCATCGCTTTCGGCGCGTACTGCGCAGCAGAGGATTCAATCAGGTCAAAGTCGAGGATCAGATTTAAAGAAGCAATCACTGCAACAAATGCCGCAAAACCAATCCCGAGCCAATTGCTTTCAAAGATGTAAGGAACACTTGAGCCAAAAGCCAAACGCATGACAATTTGCACCACAAAGACAATTGCAATAGCGATGGAGGCTGACAAAACGACTGCTTTAAATTTTTCTGTGGCACGAATAATTTGAAAGCGATATAAAGCAAACATCACCAAGGTGGTGATAAAGGTGGCCAGTAAAGCTTGTAAAGGTACACCTGGAAATTTCAGCTGGAAGATCACCGAAATTCCACCTAAAAATGCGCCTTCAAACAAGGCATAAGGAATAGCCAACACCGGTGCAGTCTTTGGCTTGAAGGTGGCGACGAGTGCCAAGACCAACCCACCAATTGCACCGACTATTGCACCGGCATAGGCAAGTGACAAGTTTAGGGTCATAAAGCTATAAAAAAATAGTAACAAACCTACTGTAGCTGCAATGACCGTCAATAACACTGATTTTTGAATTGCACCTTGTACAGTCATGGTGTGGTTAAAATCACTCTGGGTTTCTACCCGGGTTAAAATAGGGTTATTACTTTGCATAATTCACTCATTATTTTTGATTTAGATTTTTAAAATAGTATAGACAGGTTTTAACCATACAAGATGGATCTTTTCAATATTCCACAAAACAGCACGCCCCAATCCTCTATATTCATAACAAAATACGCAATGAAATACGAATATTTATGGATAAAAGGCTATTTTATAATGTTTTTTAGATATCAATTTTTAAGGCATGGAGTGAGTTTTGCCATAGTTGCAAGGCAAGACTATCAGGTGCAAGATGAAGAGATTGTGCTAATCCAGCTAAAACATAAGGTAAATTGGCCGGGGTATTTCGGGTTCGGTGTTCTGTTGAACTTTGACAGCATAATGGCGTCATATCAGGACAGTCTGTTTCCAAAACCACATGCTCAGCACCAATGGCCTGAACCACAGCATGTAATTTTTTTGCATTGGGATTGGTAATTTGCCCAGTGACACCAATTTTAAAACCAAGCTTAATAAAGGCTTTTGCTTCTTCTATTCCACCACTAAAAGCATGTGCAATACCGCCTAATTTGAATTGATGCTGCTTCAATATAGCCAATGTTTCAGCATGCGATTTCCGAATATGCAGTAAAACTGGTTTATCAAACTGTTGCGCCAATTCAAGTTGCGCAGAGAAAAACTCTTTTTGCTTTTGAAAAGCTTCAGCTTGTTTATGCTGTTTTGAAAAAGTATCCAAACCAATTTCGCCAATCGCGACACATTCTTCATTTTTTAAAAGCTGCTCTAAATCCCTAAGGTGTGAGCTTTGATGCTGTTCAATATAAAAAGGATGCAGCCCGGGAGCTAGATAGCTTTGGGGTGCATCTGGCAATTGATTTAAAAAATGCTGGGTTTGAACTAAGTCTTTAAAGCGGGATTGCACAAAACCAATCAAAATTAACCGTTCAACCCCCACTGCTTTTGCAGCACGCGCCAGTTGTTCCCGATCATGATCAAAATCAGCAACATCAAAATGGGTATGAGTATCAAACAGTGGATAAGACATTAAGGTTTGGCTTTATTTACCGCAGCTGTACTTGCAGGTGCGGCTGCCTGCTTTGCTTCAACCTGAGGTAGATACTGTTTCTTCAGTACAGTTTGCAATTGATCATAAGGAATGGTTAAACGCGGCAATCCCACCACATAAGGCCCAATTTCATATTCACTATATTGTAAAATCAAACCTTGGGTGGATAAATAAAAATTATCCGATAAAGTAAATTTCCATGCCTGTTCATATTCTTCAACGCTATTCGCCAACTTGGACTCGACCACCCAGTTTTTAAACACTTCATGTGCTTTCTTTTCTAAAGCTGCTTTTTGATTTGGGACTAAAATATCATTCAGTTCAACTTGTTTTTTCTTTTCCAAGTCAAAGTTATAGTAGCGCTGTGATGATGAACCATGCGCTCCACCCAAATAACTACTTGAATTTAAAACCACAGTTGCTAAAGGCGTGCCTGCATTTAGGATTTTCGGCTTAATCATTAGGCTAATTTGATGATTGGCACTTAAGGCCTTCAATTCTTTATCCAAAGACAAGAAATTCACTAAATAAGGTGCAACTTGCTGTTCCAGTTTTTGCTTTGGTGTTTCAATCGCTACGGACGCGGCCTGTTCTGTAGCTTGCTCTTGGGCTTTAGAATCTTTTGGATTTTCAGCAGTTGCTTGCTGGTTTTCTTTCACCAACTTCGGGGAAATATCTAAAATTTGATCCAGCTGTTTCAAAATTTGCTGATCAATATACTCATCAATAAAGGCCTGGTTACTAGACAAACGTTCTATAGAAATCTCTGGACAGCTATTCCCATCACATTCAGGCAAATCCAAGCTTAACTTTTCAGAATCCCCTGCCAGTTTTAAAACTTCAGGTTGGGCCACAGCTTGAGATGCCGCTGTATCCTCCTGTTTCGGTTCGGTTTGCTTAGGCTGGCAGGCACTCAATGCAATTGCTGCTGCAAGAATACTCATGGTAAAAATTGTTTTATTTTTTAGCATCATCTGACCTATCAGTTTAATCGGGTAAATGGACTTCTGTTAGATGTACATATTTATTACGGGATTACTAGAACATATGCTGATACGCATCAGCTTTCAATATCTGCTTGGTTTGTTGTTTAGTTAAATAGATGTCCAGTTGTGTTCCGTCTTTAACAATTTCATGGGTACGATAATGTAAACCCACTCCTTCTTGATCAAAAAACCAGTCCGCTTGTCCCCAATACAGTTTTTTAGGTGCATGCTTTTTCACTTCGGTGGTTTGTTCTTTTAACCATTTTTGATAAGCCTGCTGCACAAGGTTATTCATGGTATTTTGCTGCTTAGGGTCAATTAACTCCAATAAAGTCACTGCTTTCTGTTTTTTGCGATCGGCCACAAAAAAGTAATAGCGCTCTTTAACTTTAATACCTTCTTGATTGGTATCCACGCCCAATTGCATCAAGACATATTGATTACGCTGGTAGGCAATTCGTGTATACATCGCCAATTCATAGGCTTTATTTTTGGAAAATTCAGCTTGCCAAGCATCTGACTTTTTCACATACGCATTGATCGCCTGCTGTAAACTCATGTCCTGTTTAAGCCCAATTTGATCTTGAATCACCAATGCTTGGCTCTTGTTAATCCAGTCATTTAACCAGGTATCTGCGGTATGTACGCTTTGAATACTTACATCAATACAATTCTTGGTTTCACAAAAAGGCAAAGCAATTTTTGCATCTTGCTCTTGAATATTTAAATATGGCAATACCTCTGCGTGCTCAGTTTTTAGTCCTGAAGTTTCAGGCTTGTCATATGATTGATCTGTTTGTTCTTTTTTCGAAGCATCGCAAGCACTCAGCATCAGACCAATGGCGATCACTGATGCACCCATTATTTTCCCGTTCATGCTTACAACTCTTTTTTCTAAAGTGACTAATCTATATGAATGTATCTCAATAATTCTAATGGGGTCTGTTAACACTTCATCTATGTTTGCGACGATACATATTTTTTGCTGATATGAGGCAGGAAGCAGGAAATTTAGTCATTCTAAATAACTGCTTTGTAAAGATATAGCAGCAAAAAAAAATATACTAGTCCTGAAAGGCCGTGGCTAAAATTTTCTCAGATTTCGTTATAAAACTTAAAAATAGTCTCGCTATTCTTTGCATTTCATGCCTTATCTGCTTAATTTTAGCACACAGTGCAAACTATTTATGAAGCGTTAATAGCCCCTTAATAAAACAGCTTCATAAAGAAGCTGTTTTATTTTTCGTTATGTTTAGTGTTCGCGTGTAGCACGGAATTGAATATCTGGATAACGCTCTTGCATGAGTTGCAAGTTCACACGACTCGGTGCCAGATAAGTCAAATGACCCCCACCATCAACCGACAATTGGTCATGCGCTTTTTTCTTAAACTCGTTGAATTTCTTTTCATCATCACATGTTACCCAACGAACCGTATTAATGTTTACCGGCTCATAAACACAGTCAACCTTGTATTCTTCTTTCAAGCGGTACGCCACCACTTCAAACTGAAGTACACCGACTGCGCCCACAATCAAGTCATTATTGATTTGCGGCATGAAGACCTGAGTTGCACCCTCTTCAGAAAGCTCTTTCAAGCCTTTTTGAAGTTGCTTGGATTTTAGCGGATCTTTAAGACGTACACGGCGGAACATTTCTGGGGCAAAGTGTGGAATGCCGGTGAAGTGAATATCCTCACCCGAGGAAAAAGCATCGCCGATTTGAATCGTCCCGTGGTTGTGTAAACCAATGATATCGCCTGGCCATGCTTCTTCTAGCTGTTCACGTTCACCCGCCAAAAAGGTCAATGCATCGCTGATCCGTACATCCTTACCCAGACGTACATGATTCATTTTTAAACCTTTCTCATACTTGCCTGAACAGATCCGCATGAATGCAATACGGTCACGATGTTTTGGATCCATATTGGCCTGAATTTTAAATACGAAGCCAGTGAAACCTTCTTCAGTCGCCTCTACAGTACGTTCTTTGGTTGGGTGTGCTTTTGGCTCAGGCGCTAAATTAATGAAAGCATCTAAAACATGATCTACCGCAAAGTTACCTAAAGCAGTACCGAATAACACCGGTGTTTGTTTACCTTGCAAGAATAGCTCACGATCAATCGGATCGTTAGCCATTTGAACAAGCTCTAAAGACTCTTCAAAAGCAGCAAAAGCAAGATCACCAACTTTTTCACGCAAGTCCGGATAATCATAACCGTCACGAATTTCAATGTCGGTAATAGTCGAACCAAAACCGGCTTTGTAGACGTAAAATTTTTCTTCGAGCAGATTATACACACCGGCAAAATCACGGCCAGTGCCCATTGGCCAAGTAAGGGGCACACAACGGATTTTCAACACGTTTTCAATTTCGTCAAGCAGCTCTAATGGCTCGCGGATTTCACGGTCCATTTTGTTGACGAAAGAAATGATCGGCGTGTCGCGCATACGACACACTTCCATCAACTTAATGGTACGGTCTTCGACCCCTTTTGCACCGTCAATCACCATTAGTGCAGAGTCAACTGCGGTTAAAGTACGGTAAGTATCTTCCGAGAAATCTTCATGTCCCGGAGTGTCGAGTAAGTTAATCACATGCTTTTTATAGGGAAACTGCATAACCGATGTGGTGATGGAAATACCCCGTTCTTTTTCCATTTCCATCCAGTCAGACGTTGCAGCACGGTCTGACTTTCGGCTTTTGACCATCCCGGCAACCTGAATCGCTTTACCCCATAACAACAGTTTTTCTGTCATGGTGGTTTTACCAGCATCGGGGTGGGAAATAATCGCGAACGTCCGTCGCTGCGCGACCTGTGCCGCTAATTCGTCTTTAAAACTCATGAAAGATACCTACTGCAGAATCGCAGTGTAAAAGATCAGAACTGATCAATATAAAAATTTGGCGATATTGTAGCAGATCATCCAACTTTTGAAATGAACTAAACTTGTTCAAAATTGACTAATCTTAAATAGGCAGCGCGTATTTGCTCTCTTCCAGGCGATCAACATTTACTGGCATACCTAACAGGTATCCTTGCAGTTGCTGACAACCTAAACGGGTCAAGATATCGGCTTGTGATGGCGTTTCCACCCCTTCCGCGGTAACCACCAAACCCAGTTTGGTCGCTAACTGGATAATACTTTCTAAAATCATTTCATCTTTTGAACCGACAGACAGATCACGAATAAACTCTCGATCTATTTTTAGTTCATCCACCGGCAAGTTCTTTAAATACAAGAAACTGGAATGTCCTGTCCCAAAGTCATCAATGGCAAGTTTTATGCCCATCTGACGCAGGCGCTCAAAACTGCGAATACTGGCATCAATATGATGCATCGCGGTAGATTCGGTAATTTCAATGCCTAAATGATTTGGATTAATTTGATACTTATCAAATAAGCTCTCCAACGTTGAAAATAAATGTTTATGTTCAAATTGCACTGCCGACAAATTCACAGCTAAGGGAAAATAATTCGAATTACTTTGTTCCCAAATTTGAATTTGTTTAAAGGCTTGCTCCAAAGCCCAATAGCCCATTTGAATAATGAGTCCAGTTTTTTCTGCTCCCTCGATAAACATATTCGGGGTTAATAGTCCCAAGCGGGGATGATTCCAACGAATCAGTGCTTCCACACCACAAATTTTACGGCTTTTGGTGGTGAATTTAGGTTGATAAAATAGAATAAATTGTTTTTCTTCAACAGCCTTATATAAATCATTGATTAGTTTAGTTTGGCTTTTTGCTTCTTGTTGACCTACACTATAATTAAACACTGAATAGGTATTTCTACCTTGATATTTAGACATTAACATTGCAGCATCGGCATTGATCAGCAAATCTTGTAAATTATTGCCATGGTCTGGATACATCGCAATTCCGATACTGCTCGAAATATTAATTTCTTTGCCGGCAATCAAAAAACTGTCCTGAATCAACCGCAATACTTGTTCTGACTTTTCGACAGCGTGTTCAATGCTTGCGCTTTCAAGTACCATCAAAAATTCATCACTACCAATACGCAACAATTTTTCATTTTCTGCGAGTATGCTTTGAATGCGCGCAGCGAGTTGAACCAATAATTGGTCACCAACATGATGTCCAAATACATCATTGACTGCCTTAAAACGATCTAAATTAATATAAAGAAATGCAATTTTTTCATCTCGATAACGATGCTGAGTAAAGAGCAAATGTGAATATTCAGCCAAAAATAAACGGTTGGGCAACCGGGTTAGGTTATCCTGAACTGCTTGGCTGGCAAGTTCACGATTGGCTGCAGAAAGCTGTTTATTACGCGCTTCCAGGCGTTGTTCCAAGATCGCCACAGTAAATGCAGCAACCAGAATTGAACTGATTACAAAAATAATGCTAAATAAAATTAACCCTTGTGCATTTTTATAATTTGAAACCAGCTGATTCGCATCAATCGAGTAAAAAGCGGCAGAAGCCATCCCCATATAATGCATGCCGACCAGAGTCAGTGCCATTATTAAAGCGATCAAAGCTTTAATATGCAGCATTTTATGTACTGCATTTTTATATTTGAAAGTGAGCCAAAAGGATAAACCTGACCCAACAATGGCAATCAAGACTGAAAAGGCGACTAACAATGGATCATAATAAATTTCATGTTGATCAATGACTAAACCCATTATTCCGGTATAGTGCATCCCCGCGATGCCCATACCCGTCAGGACCGCACCTAAAACCAGGCGCAAAAATGGCAAGGTTGCTCGCGTGGTGAGCCAAACGGCAAAGATAGAAGCAATAAACGCGATCACATAAGACAGGAAGGTAAGGCCGTAATCAAAAGAATAATCAGCAGGTAAACGACAAGCCAGCATACCTACAAAGTGTATAGACCAAATTGCAGCACTCAACATACATCCACTTATAACAAGAAGAATTTTCTCATATTGCTGACGTAAGCCACGGAATAATGATTGTTCAATTGACACTGCAAAATAACAGGCCAAAATGGCAACAATAACTGAACCTATCACCAGGCTAAAATCATAATATATATGAACCATATCAAGCTTCCGTACAGGTTATCATTCTTGTTTTATTCCACGTTATTAATATCATTTATTGTTTAACAAAAGCTTGTCATTCATTAAAGAGTACGTATTAAAACCATCAATTAAAACAAACATCTAATACTATTCTATTTTAGTCAAGTGATCATTACTCTATTCATTTTTATTACTAATTTATTTATGTAATTAAAGAAATATAGATCAAACTTTTGGTCATTATTCTTACACCATTCATATTCCCTATGATTCAAGGCATTCGGTTGTTTCTATACAACTTAGCACTGATAAAAAAATCTGGTTGCAAGGATGATAAAAGCACAACCAGATTGATTGCATCTCGCTGCCTATTCTTTTATTTGAACAAGGGCTAGGTAATTCAAAACTACCGATATGCAGGCAAATAAAAACCAGTCAGATGAACTGACTGGTTTTTGGATATTAAAAGGAGTAATGTCTAAACAGTAAGTTTAGTTTGTAATAGTCTTACCCGATTGTAATTTCGCGTAATCCAATAAAATATTGGCCGACTCTGTGACAAACACTTCTTCTTCAGGTAAAGCAGGCCGTTGGGTTGCCTTCATTTTTGAACGTGACTCAATCAACGCATCCATAGCAGCCTGGTAACTTTCCCAATTGGCATAAGGCTTTTGACCGGTTACCGCACGACGCTGATTCTCTGACTCTAAAGTTTTTTGTTCCAGCGCATTCAATTCTGCTTTACGCTGATCAATATCCAGAACTACACGCTTTTGCTCTTCGGTTTTTTTGGCAATCGCTTTGCGTTGTTCCAGATATTTAAATTGCGGATCAGCAACTACGCGCTGTTGCGACATTTGAGCCAGATTTTGTACATAAGGTTGTATAGAACCTTCACGCTTAAATGGAGCAGTTGGAATGGTATCCCATTTCAAGGCATTCTTGGCTTTACGCTCACCAAATTCTTCATTGTAGATATCCACCAGTTTAATATCAGGCACTACGCCTTTATTCTGGGTACTACCACCCGTCACACGATAGAACTTACGTTGTGTCAAGGTCGCTTGACCATGCGCCAAAGTATCCAGTTGAACTTGCGCTGTACCCTTACCGGTGGTTGTACTACCAATCACGATACCGCGTTCATAGTCCTGAATGGCAGCAGAATAAATTTCACTGGCTGATGCTGATGCCAAGTTGACCATGACTGCAAGTGGGCCTGCATAGGTTTGTGCACCGCCATCATTATCTTCAAATACGCTGACATTGCCATTGCCATCACGAATTTGCACCACAGGGCCTGACTTAATCACTTGACCCAGCATGCGTGCCACTTCTTCAAGTGACCCGCCTGGATTGTTACGTAAATCAATAATAATCCCGGATACATTTTTCGCAGCCAAAGCTTTTAAAGCATTGTTGGTGTCTTCAGAAACCGAGCGATAATCTGTGCCTGCACGGCGCGCACGATAGTTCAAATAGAACGACGGAATTTCAATCACACCAAAAGTGTAGTTCTTACCATCACGCTTAATATCAACTGTACGAGAACGTACACCGGCATCTTCTTCCTGAATCACATCACGAACCAGACTTACGGTACGCGCCTGACCCATCGATGCACCAGGACCCAGTAAACGCAAGCTAACCTTGGTGCCACGTTTACCGCGGATTAAGCCCACCACTTCATTACTTGCCCAACCAACAACATCGACCATTTTGTCGCCGTCTTGTGCTACACCAATAATGCGATCACCCGATTTTATCTGACCGGATTTACTGGCCGGACCACCTTCAACAATGGTTTCAATCTTGGTGTAATCTTCATTACCGCGTTCTGGACGAATTGAAACCCCAATCCCCTCTAATTGCAAGGTGGTTTGACGGTTCAATTCCATCGCATCTACAGGCGGGAAATAGTTACTATGCGGATCATAGGTCAACATCATCGCATTTAAAGTTTTGTCTAAAACATCATCACTTTTAACACGGCTAATTCGTTCAAGTTGACGGGTATAACGCTTGGTCAAGGTTTGGACTGGAGTTAAATCTTCTGGGCTGGCTAGATCCTGACCATTGGCTAAAGCTGGATCATCTTTTAATGCTTTTTGTTTGGCAGACTCTTCTTCTTTACTAATAGTTAAGTTAATGAGCTGCGACACCAACATTTTTTGCCAATGGGCACGTTGTTCTGCTGCAGATTTGAAATAAGGTGCTTTTTCGCGATCGGTATCAATATACACATTGGCTTGTTTCAAGTTTTGCGGCTTTTTCAATTCGGCCAACATAAACTCATAAAACTGTTTTAAACGTTCACGATATTGCGCATGAATCAAATAAGGACCCGATAAATCCCCTGCTTTTAACGCAGCACCAAAATTTGCACCATAATTTTTCTTATATTGTTCGACTTCCGGTGCCAAAAATAATGAATGATCTGCATCTAGGCTATCTAAATAAAAATCAAGAATACGATTAGAAGTAGCGGCATCTAAGCGCTGATTTAAATAATGCTGACGGTCAACCAACGTCGCCAATTGACGTGATACAAGCGCTTGTTCTTGCGTGGGTTGAATAGCTTGAGAAACTGCAACTGTATCATTAGCTGCAATGGCCTCGTTCACTACATGGGAAAAGAAAAATCCACCAGTCGCAATTGCAACTGCACAAGCTAATGTTTGAAGTTTCATAAATAATTCATAATTCCTTGGTCTTTGACCAATATTGCAACGTCGTTTTTCAACATGAATGCAGTATATTCAAAATCTTAAACAACTTAATATATGTATGACGTGTAGTTTTATCATATTCTGTACTGTCAAAATGTAGCAAATCATTGCAGAATTCGGGTATTGTTTTTTCTTTATAAAATCCTAACACGGACACCGATATGATTGGCGCATTGATACTAGACATCGCTGGCACAGAACTTACTCAAGAAGATATTCAACTATTACGAACACCGCAAGTGGGTGGCATGATTTTATTTTCGCGAAATATAAAATCACCACAACAAGTTCGTGCTTTAACAGATCATATGCGTCATATAAGACCCGAGATTTTAATTGCCGTAGACCAAGAAGGTGGTCGCGTACAACGCTTGAAACAGGGTTTTACCTTACTTCCTGCAATGGGTCGTTTGGGTGAACTCTATTTAAGCGAACCTGAAAAGGCAGTTGATTTGGCTGAACAATGCGGTTGGCTCATGGCAACTGAAGTTCTTGCCGTCGGGATTGATTTTAGTTTTGCACCGGTATTGGACTTAAATGATGTCAGCGATGTGATTGGCGATCGTGGCTTTGCCAAAAATATTCAAGATATTGTTCCTCTTGCAAGTGCCTTTTTAAAAGGAATGAAGCGAGCAGGCATGGCCAATACAGGCAAGCATTTCCCGGGTCATGGTTCAGTCAAAGCAGATTCACATGTGGCAGCGCCTGTCGATTCACGGTCTTATGACGAAATCTACAACAAGGATATGCAGACCTTTATTCAGCTCATGCCGCAACTGGATGCACTCATGCCCGCGCATGTGATTTATGATCAGGTCGATCTGAACCCTGCCGGCTTCTCACCCTACTGGATTCAAAATATTTTACGTCAAAAATTGAAATTTGATGGTGTGCTGTTCTCGGATGACTTAACCATGCAAGCAGCTTGCGTAGTCGGCGGCGCAGATGCCCGCATTCAGGCTGCACTCAAAGCCGGCTGTGATATGGGCCTAGTGTGTAATGACCGTTCAGCAGCATGTACAGCACTAGAAGGTATTAGCGATTTACCTTTACCGAATCAAGAACGTTTAGAGCGTATGCGCGGTAAAATCCCAGAGATCAGCGTGAGTGAAACCCTGAATCTAGGTACCGAATGGGAAAAAGTTCGAGACACTGTCGAAAACTTTAAAAATTCATTTAATTAATGCGACAAAAGGAACACGACAAGGTGTTCCTTTTTCATTATGATAATCAAAAATAAAGCCAGAGACTACTTGCCTATATCTGCTGATATCAACTTTTAAAAGATACCAATCAGTTATAGAAGAAGCCTATCAAACACTCAATTATATATTTAAAACTACAAAAACATACAGGTCAGGATGACATGACACAACAGCTTTCAGAACATCGACACATTTCATTTACTGCGCATTACACCGGCTATATTTGGTATACCATGGGAATTTCACACCCGGTTTTTGCGACATCTAAAGGCAAAATGCTGGCTAGACTGGTACACCCTCTAGAAAGCTGGGCTGAAAAATTTGTCGGTGGCAGTATGCGTACCACGCTCAAACAACGCCATCGCATGATTGATCAGCATCTCACCCAACTGATTGAGCAACTCCCCGACTTACAAGTGCTTGAAATCGCAAGTGGTCTATCGCCACGTGGCTGGAACTTTCGACAAAAATATCCCCACATTGATTATCGTGAACTTGATTTACCGGGTATGGCAAAAGTCAAAACTCAGGCACTAAAACAAATTGATCTCAATAGTCCGGAAGTTTTATCAGTAGATTTATTCACTGCAGATTTTGAGCAAGCTTTTCACGTATTTGATCTGAATCGTCCCTTGGTGGTGATTAGTGAAGGTTTAATAAACTACTTTAATAAAGATCTGCTATTGCAATTGTTGCAGGCGATTACACACTACGGTCAGGACTTTAAAGAACTGCATTACCTGACTGATATTTATCCGGAACCGGTCAAGAATAAATTGGCCAATTTTATTTGGGTCAGCAGTAAATTACTGAAATGGATGTCCAAGAGTGCATTTAGTTTTCATTTTACTCATCCTCAACAAGTACAAGACTTTTTCCAGCAAGCAGGTTTTGAAAAAACGACTGTTGTTCAACCTCAGCATTATTTTCAGAATCAGACAAACACCCAATCACCGAGTGACGAACACTTGGGAGATCTGGTCTGGATGATCCATGCAAGCATAAAAAAACAGCGTTAAATACGCTGTTTTTTTATCTTCAGAAGAAAATTGCTTAACTCACTGATTCCAGCATCTGGATTGCTTCTTTTTGTCGCTGCACATAACGCAATAAACGTTCTGCCACCTCAAAACTGCCATGTTTAAACAGGGCACGGATTTGTGTTGAATCTACGGCAAAAATTAAACATTCAATTTTAAATTGACCTTCATCATCTTCTAAATGCAAAGCCAAATCACGTGGATATTGCTCCGCTTTTACTGTTAACCCTTCTGCAAATTCAAGTAAAACCCCAAAGAAGTTTAGATCAATAATATGTGTTGGCAGTCGCAATTCTGAATGACGATGGGTCAATACAGTCATTGGATTCTGTACTGCAATCCGTTCTTCTCCACGACGTTCTAAAGTCAGCAACTGTGCACGGGTCATCGGGATAATCCCTTCTACAATGTCAATCGATTGACTCTGTAAGAATGTTGCAAACAAACTCATGGTTTCTTTACGGCGCTGTAATTGCGGTACATGATCTGCATTGGCAATCATGGCAAATTCCATGTTGGGACATTGCAAAGCAAAATTTGCATTTTCATGTGGCAAGGTGAAACTGTCATATTGCCCACACGCGACCAGTACTTTACATTGCGGAATCGGCACGTCCGTTAAACGCAGTAAACGACTACAGTTGATTTCATAGCGATCTTGTTCGGTTGCAGTAAATTCAGCCATCTGTTTAAAAAACAAACGTTTTGCAGTAGGTGACATGCGAGTTTTATCAATTTTGGCATGATTGACCAAATACAAAATTACCGCCTGACCAAACTCATCCATGCGTTGTTCTTTCATTAGATGCAAAGACTCTTCCAGCAACATGCGCCAGCTTTTACGGGTTTTTTGCATCACGCCCATTAAAATCATGCGGTCAATCAATTCAGGACGTTGATGGGCCAAGTCTGACGCCACGACTGAACCCAGAGACATTCCCATTACTGAAACTTTGGACAAATTTTCTATATCCAGCCATTCACCGAGCATACGTGCCAAATCTGGCAATTCCAAAGTTCCTGCAGAAACCCCGGTATCACGATTGGTAATTTGTTGATTCGCGCCCATAGAAGGTAAATCAATCAGGATAATCGGGCCTGCACTGAGCAACTGTTCAACACAATATTTATAAGAATTGAAATTTTGAAATGCACCGCCAACAATAACAATTGGAGTGTTGTGAATCGTTTCAGGTTGAGCAATTGCCATATATTCAATTTTCCAGCCTTTGATCCACGTTGTACGTGCAGGCTCTTTAAAACTGTTTCTATGGTAAAGATCAAAAAAGCCAAAACTCATGTTCGATTCTTGTAGTGCCGAGTCCATTTGGATCATGGAATTCATATCCCTTCCTCCATTCTTGCCTTATTGTTATTTTGCAAGAAAATAAATATCGAATTTCTGCGCAGCATCCATTCATTTGCTTTAATTATCAGACATCAATGTCATTATTTTTTATTCTATACATAGGATCATTTAACACGCAACTTATTCCCCGACCACTCATCTAAATTTACAAACAAAAGAATTTCAAAATATAAATAGCTTGAAAAGTTTCAGAGATTTTTTGCCGATAGATGCTTCATTGTCTTGTGCCAGACTGTTACTATCGAAGGTGTAATTTCTAAGTGATCAACCGCTATGCAAGATTCAATTGAACAATATATGCAAACGGTAGGACAACAAGCACGCCAAGCTTCGCGCGTGTTGGCAAGCGCTTCTACTGAAACAAAAAACAATGCCTTATCTGCAATTTACACTGCTTTACAAGACAGTGAAGCTGCAATTTTAGCTGCGAACCAAATTGATATGACCAAAGGTCGTAACAGCAATTTGGACAGTGCATTACTTGATCGCTTAGAACTTACCCCCACACGCTTTAAAGCTATGTTGCATGGCTTAAAAGATGTCATGAGCCTGATTGACCCTATTGGGGAAATCACTGACCTCGCTTACCGTCCTTCGGGAATCCAGCTTGGTAAAATGCGTGTACCTTTAGGTGTAGTCGGCATGATTTACGAATCACGGCCGAATGTGACCCTTGAAGCAGCGTCACTTGCGCTGAAGTCTGGAAATGCCATTATTTTGCGTGGCGGTTCTGAAGCACTACAATCTAATCAAGCCATTGCTCAAGCCATCCAGCATGGTTTAAAAGCTTCGGGTTTACCGGAAACTTCCGTGCAAGTTATTAACACGGCTGACCGTTCGGCAGTCGGTCATCTGATTACCATGTCTGAATATGTAGATGTCATTGTTCCACGTGGAGGCAAAGGGCTGATTGAGCGCGTGAGTAATGAAGCGCGTATTCCGGTGATTAAACACCTAGATGGTAATTGTCATGTCTTTGTTGAAGCACAGGCCGATTTGCAAAAAGCTTTACCGATCTCGCTAAATGCCAAAACCCATCGTTATGGCGTATGTAATGCGATGGAAACTTTATTGGTCGATGAAAAAGTTGCTGAAGAATTTCTGCCTAATATTGCTGAACTTTATGCCGAGAAACAGGTTGAACTGCGTGGCTGCCGCGAAACGCAGCGCATTTTAGGCTCAAATGTTAAACCTGCCAGCGAAGAAGATTGGTACACCGAATATTTAGGTCCAATTTTGGCGATTAAAGTGGTCAGCGGTATTGAGGAAGCAATTGAGCATATTAATAAATATGGCTCACACCATACCGATGCCATTATTACTGAAAACTATAGTCATGCTCGTCAATTTTTAGCCCGGGTAGATTCGAGCTCAGTGATGATCAATGCCTCTACCCGTTTTGCAGATGGCTTTGAATATGGTTTAGGTGCAGAAATTGGTATCTCAACTGACAAGATTCATGCCCGTGGCCCTGTTGGTCTTGAAGGTCTGACTTCGCAAAAATGGGTGGTGTTTGGTGATGGTCAAATTCGTCAATAAATACAGCGCTTAACAGAATCATTCCATGTTCAGCTTCAAAAATGAGGCTGAACATAGCCACTACAATATCTCTAAGCTAAATTTCACAAGATGATAAAAATAACCATAAAAGGGAATATGCAATGTTTTATTATTTAATGATCTGTACATTCGTATTGGCATTACTGGTCTCTTTTGCCGTAATGAAAATTTTTTCTCACTCTATCAATCAAATTCTGGCGCGAATAATTAACGATCCCATTCATGAAGCATGGGCAAAATACACCAAATTTGCCGGCATGGTCGTGGGCACATCTTCCGGTATTCGTATTTACGATATGGAAAAATATATCACGCCACTCACCTATACCGATAATGACAAAAAAATTGTCATTGAACTGACCCGTGAAAGATGGGTACTCGAGATTTATCGGACCATTATTGAAACACTACAGGGCTTGGCCTGGATGATGCTGGTTTTTTTCATGGTTGCACTGATTGCTTATGTGATCGTGCGCTGGTCAGAAATAAAATATCGAAAATAATATTAAAACAACATGATTTGATGCTCAAAATAAATCACTCATGCTATGGTTATAATTCATACAAGCCACATACTAGGATTGAGTACTATTTTATTAATATAGGATTGAGTACTATTTTATTAATAAATGAAATCTATCAAACGATAAATTTTAATTATTATTATGCAGCAGGTCGATAATGCTTAAGTCTAATCTGCTAAAGTCTATCTAGGAGCAATAAAAAACCCATGATAAAACATTCATACTGATCAAGATTGCATCACAACAACATTGCATCGTGATCAATAAGGGATAATTATTTCAATTAGAATTCGGGTATATAAACGTGACTACATCAGTATTAGTGATTAACTGCGGATCTTCTTCTATCAAATATGCTTTAGTTTCTGAGCACCGTGAAGATCGTATCTTTGGTTTGGCAGAGAATCTAGGTTCTGCTGATGCACGCATTAAAGGCATCACTGTTGGCGGTGAGCGACTCGAACTTTCTATTCCCTATGCCGATCATGAAAAAGCACTGGAAACCATTTTAGAACGCTTATCACAATATAATCCTCAAGCCATTGGCCACCGTGTAGTACATGGCGGTACCTTGACTAAAGCAGAATTACTCACTAAAGAAATCGTAGAACGTATTCGTGAAGCTACACCGCTTGCACCCTTACATAATCCTGCACATTTAGTCGGTATTGACGCAACCATGCGTTTGTTTCCACAGTTACCACAAGTCGCGGTATTTGATACAGCCTTCCACCAAACTATGCCGGAACATGCTTTTCGTTATGCCTTGCCAAAATTCTTATATACCGAGCACAATGTCCGCCGTTACGGTTTCCATGGCACCAGTCATGCCTATGTATCTGAACGCGGTTCAGAACTGGCAGGCAGCTTTAAACAAGGTGGCTGGTTAACGGCTCACCTCGGCAATGGTAGCTCGACTTGTGCCATTTGGAATGGCCAAAGTGTGGATACTTCTATGGGTCTGACACCATTAGAAGGCGTGGTTATGGGTACCCGTAGTGGGGATGTTGACCCAAGCATTCATAGCTTTCTGGCAAGCAACTTGGGTTGGGATATTTATAAAATCGATAAAATGCTGAACAATCAAAGTGGTTTGCTGGGTCTTTCGAATCTTTCGAATGATATGCGTACCCTGATTGAAGCCTCTGAACAGGGCAATGAAGATGCAAGCATTGCGATTGAAGTATTCTGCTACCGTTTAGCTAAATCACTTGCAGCCTTAAGCTGTGGCTTGCCGCGTATTAACGGTCTGTTCTTCACAGGTGGTATCGGGGAAAATTCTGCCTATATCCGTGAAAAAACATTGGCCTACCTCCCTCACTTCGGTTTCAACTTAAGCAAAGAACAAAACGATAACTTGAAGCGCGGAACAGAAGGCCGTATAGACGCAGGTATTGGTCCTCAAATTTGGGTTGTTCCTACTGATGAAGAAGGTCGCATTGCACAAGAAACTGAAAATGTTGTGAATGAGGTTAATCAAGCAGCTGCAAAAAAGTTTGAAGCAGATGTTGAGACGGCTTAAGCCATCGCACATTTTATAATGCTCATCACTGAATCCTTTTATTTAGAATCAAGCTATGAAAACAATTTTATTAGTTCCAACTGGGGAAGGCGTAGGATTAACTTCAGCCAGCCTGGGTTTAGTCTATGCCTTGGAATGCCAAGGTGTGAAAGCCGGTTTTCTTAAACCTTTTTCACAAGAAAAAAATCAACCCGTAGATGGTACAACCGCCCTGTATCGTCATTTATCAAATAGTGAAACAGTTGAACCGATTCCTTATACCAAATTGATTCAGCAAATTAATCAAGATGAAAGTGATGAGCTACTCGAAGAAGCAGTACGTCTGCATCGTCAGATTGCCAAGAATCATGATCTGATTATTGTTGAAGGCTTATTCCCGAACAGTCGTGATGCTTTCGCCTCTGAAATGAATGCCACCTTGGCGCAGGCACTCGATGCCAAAGTCATTATTGTCAGCAATGCCGATATTAATACGCCGGAATTGAGTGCGGAAAAAGTCGAAAATCAGTTACGCTATTTTGGCGGTGCATCTTCTACCCGTATGGCCGGCATCTTGTTTATGCGTACCAAAGGCTTGCATGAAGATTCTGCTCAGGTTCCGGTCACATTTGATCCCTGTTTACGCCTGATTGGTGAGACTGAAAAATTTGTTAGAGCAATTCAAAAAACTCATGCCCATCTTGGTTCTGAAAAACTTCCAGTGATTGGCTTAGTGCCCTTCAGTGATACTTTAAGTGTGCCACGAATTTCCGATCTGGCTGCGCATATTTCAGCAGAATGGATTAACCGGGGTGAAGCCACGCAGCGCCGAGTATTACATAGCAGCCTGATTGCTTCGAATATTGAACATGAACTGAATAAATTTGTGGCCGGTGAACTGATTATTAGTGCCTCTGACCGTATTGATGTTTTACTGGCAAGTAGCCTCGCTAGCAGCAACGGCATTCCACTAGCCGGCTTGGTGTTAACTGAACACCATGAGCCAAATGCTTCAGTTTTAGCTTTCTGCCAGACTGCTATTAAAAATGGCTTACCGATTCTGCACACACCGCTCAGCACCTTTGAGACTGCACAGAGCCTTTCCAATTTAAGCAATGAAATTCCAGTCGATGATACTGAACGCGCCGAGCAAGTCAGCCGTTTCGTATCCAGCCATCTGAATGCAGACTGGATTGCCCTACTGCTCAATGGTTCTTACAAGCCTCGTTTATCGCCGTCTGCGTTTCGTCATGAGTTGGTTCAAAAATCCATTACAGCAAAAAAACGGATTGTTTTACCGGAAGGTGACGAACCTCGGACCATTCAGGCAGCTGCAATTTGCCAATCACGTGGAATTGCCAATTGCATTCTATTGGCGAAACCGGAAGCGGTAATTGAAGTGGCTAAAGCACGAAATATCGAATTGCCGCATGATCTTGAAATTATCGATCCTGACTTAATTCGTGAAAACTATGTGCCGAAAATGGTGGAATTGCGTAAAGGTAAAATTAACGAATTACAAGCACGTGAACAACTGCAAGATACCGTTGTACTCGGCACCATGATGCTTGCCCTCGATCAAGTCGATGGATTGGTATCAGGTGCAGTACACACCACCGCCAATACAGTTCGCCCTGCATTCCAACTGATTAAGACTGCACCGGATTATTCACTGGTATCTTCGGTATTCTTTATGTTGTTACCTGATGAGGTCTATGTATATGGCGACTGCGCAATCAATCCTGACCCGGATGCTGAACAGCTGGCTGAAATTGCCATTCAATCGGCAGATTCAGCAAAAGCTTTTGGTATTGACCCACGTATAGCCATGATTTCTTATTCAACCGGTACTTCTGGTACCGGTGCAGATGTAGAGAAAGTGGCTGAAGCTACCCGAATTGCTAAAGAGCGTCGTCCTGACTTACTCATTGATGGCCCATTACAATATGATGCAGCTTCGGTTGAAAGTGTGGGACGTTCAAAAGCGCCAGATTCACAAGTTGCTGGTCGTGCCAATGTATTTATTTTCCCTGATTTGAACACAGGCAATACGACTTATAAAGCTGTACAACGCTCGGCAAATGTAGTCAGTGTAGGTCCAATGCTGCAAGGTTTAAATAAACCTGTGAATGACTTGTCACGTGGTGCACTGGTAGATGATATTGTATTTACCATTGCTCTAACTGCAATTCAGGCAGAGCAACAGGCTACTCAATAATCTTAAATCCAAGTTTTCCAAGCCATCTGATTGAAAAATTGGGTGGTTTTTTTTGTGAATTTCTTAGAATGACGATGAGGTTAAATGGAATTAATTTTAGCTGTTTTATTCACCTCTTCTTATTTTAACATGATCTCTTTCTTTCCAAGAAACAACCGCCTACATTTCATTCAAAAGTCTCTGTTCTTTATAAAAACCCAATAATTTTTCAGGACTCCAGTCTTAAACCGCAGAAAAAAGTAAATTAATACTCATTAAATAGTTTATATTTTTAAACCATCTTCTGGATTTAGTTTTTTCCACGCTACCACGTTCATTCAATTTGAAACCAAGTTTAATGAATTGAAAAGAAGAGTATGGTTTTTAATTTTGAGCATCCTGTAGTCACCTGCAATATCCGTTACTACCGCATTATCCTTTAAACTATTATTCCTCCTATAAAAGTCTGACTAGGAGCGTGAATAGATTTACTTATTTTAAGATTTTCTAAAATAAATATAATATAACTTAAATAAATTTAATTAATTTATCATTTAAAATCATTAAGATAGATCAGTGTAAAAAGCCTACCCCCCTCGAATGGGCTTTTTACACTGCTCTGCCATTTTATTTAATCGATTTTATATTCTCTTTAGAATTTTTTATTAAAGTTTTCTGGCCAACCACACCGTATGCCCGGCACAGGCCTGATCTTGAACAACCATTTTCACGACTTCAAAACCATGATCTTTCAATAATTGTCGATATTCATCTTGCGACAAACTGGCATGATACAAAGCATTGCCAAACATATCTCCAATCGCTTCCCCATGGCTTGGCCCACTGCTAAACATCAATGCCGCTCCCAGCTTGGCATGTTTTTGAAAGTTCTGAAACATCGCCCCTTGATCATCAGGAGTCAGATGAAAAAAACTGTCCCACGCCAAAATCGCATTAAATTTTTGATCGAGTTCAACAGTTCGCATGTCTGCTTGAAGCCAGTATTGTTCAGGAAAATTTTGTTGTGCCATTTCAATCATCACATTTGAACTATCGACACCCGTTATTTTATGATCATGCTGAATCAAATAATCTGCTATCGGTTTTCCCGAACCGCAACCTAAATCCAGTATTTTAGAATGTTGAGGAATCAGTGCTAGAAAATGATCGAGCCATGCTTTTTCATACAGAAAATTGCCGCGTAATTCCGTCCATGCACGAGCATGTTTTTTATAGATTTCAATTATATTGTGTGCAAATTCCGAATGATCTTTCATCAGAGAAGTTTTCATATTTTTAAAATAGTATACGCAGATTTAGATCGAAATTTGAAGATTTGAAGTTGTAGGAATTTATTAGAATGAAAAAATTAAAGCAAAAAAAAAGAAGATAGAGCTTAAGCCTGATCTTCTTTTTGACCGTAAATCCATGTCACTGCGATATATAAAGAAAAACCAACAACTGAAACAACTGCAGTAATCATATGCTTGTTACGCTCTAAATTTGATGAGCTTATTATGTAAAATTTTTATGACAAATTTATGACAATGCTGTCATATTTAATATAACTTAAAATAATTGTATTAATTAATAATTTTCAATAAGTTAGGTTATTAAATAGATTTAAATTATTCCAATTTCTGCTTTAAATGACAGATTTCAACTGAACTATGACAGCCTTTTGTCATATTTATGACAGAAATCTCCACAAAAATGACAGTTACCTTGACTTGCTAATTCGCTATTAAACTTTCGGCCAAAAATCATTCAAAACGCCCACAGAACTTGCTTTTTATCTTATAATTTAGCCCGCTAGCTAACAGCCCGCTCAAGAGATATTTGATATGACAACTATTATCAAGCAAGATGACTTGATCACATCGGTGAAAGATGCGCTTCAGTTCATTTCTTACTATCATCCACAAGACTTCATCCAAGCGATGAGCCGTGCCTATGATCGAGAAGAGAACAAAGCCGCAAAAGATGCAATTGCACAAATCTTAATTAACTCTCGTATGTGTGCAGAAGGTCATCGCCCTATCTGTCAAGATACAGGAATTGTTAACGTATTTCTTGAAGTGGGCCTAGACGTTAAATTTGATTTAACCATGAGCCTAGATGACGCGATTAACGAAGGTGTACGTCAGGGTTATCTTGAAAACTCAAACATTCTTCGCGCATCAGTTTTAGCGGACCCTGCTTTTGGTCGTAAAAACACCAAAGACAATACTCCTGCTGTGATCCACTACAAACTCGTACCGGGTGACAAAGTAGACATTACTGTGGCTGCTAAGGGTGGCGGTTCAGAAAACAAATCTAAGCTTGCCATGTTGAACCCATCTGACTCAATCGTGGATTGGGTACTTAAAACTGTTCCAACTATGGGTGCAGGCTGGTGTCCTCCTGGTATGCTCGGTATCGGGATTGGTGGTACTGCCGAAAAAGCCATGATGCTTGCCAAAGAAGCCTTGATGGAAGAAATCAACATGGACGAATTACTTCGTCGTGGTCCACAGAGCAAAATGGAAGAACTCCGTATCGAGATCTTCGAAAAAGTAAATGCTCTAGGTATTGGTGCTCAAGGTCTTGGTGGTTTAACCACTGTTCTTGATATCAAAATCAAAGACTATCCATGTCATGCTGCCGGTAAACCAGTCGGTATGATTCCGAACTGTGCTGCAACGCGTCATGCACATTTCCAGTTAGATGGTTCAGGCATTGCTCATATTCAAGCACCAAAATTGGATGATTATCCTGCTGTAACTTGGGATTCATCGACATCTAAGCGTGTAAACTTAGACACCATTACACAAGAAGAAATGAATTCTTGGCAACCGGGCGATACCTTATTGCTTAACGGTACAATCTATACAGGCCGTGACGCTGCGCACAAACGTATGTGTGAAATGTTAGATAACGGTGAAGAACTTCCAGTCGATCTTAAAGGTAAATTCATTTACTACGTGGGTCCAGTCGATCCGATTGGTGATGAAGTGGTTGGTCCTGCAGGCCCGACAACTGCAACACGTATGGATAAATTCACGCGTCAAGTTCTAGAAGCAACTGGCTTGTATGGCATGATTGGTAAAGCAGACCGTGGTCCGACGGCTATCGAAGCAATTAAAGACAACAAAGCGACATATTTGATGGCTGTAGGTGGCGCTGCTTACCTCGTATCTAAAGCTGTTCGTGAAGCCGAAGTTGTAGCTTTTGCTGACTTGGGTATGGAAGCAATCTACAAATTTGTTGTTGAAGATATGCCAGTATCTGTAGCGGTAGACGTGAATGGTACTTCTATTCACGCGACTGCACCTAAAATCTGGCAAGCTAAAATTGGTAAAATCCCAGTAGTAGATGCTGCTGCAGTTTAATTTTCTAAGCTAAAAAAGCACCCGAATGGGTGCTTTTTTATTTCTATAAACAAGTATTTCTTACTTACCAGAAGATCGCTGGTCTTCAGTTTCAAACTGAGAAATGTGTATTTACCACGTCCTTGGATCCCACGGCTTAAAGGGTGTAGTCAGTTGTACATCTTCCGCAGGGTCATATTTAGCAGGCTTAAGCTTCTGAGCTTTTTTACGTACCTTACCTGTATTTGAATCTTGGGCTACAAAGTTAAAACTTTCCGACTTTAACTGGGTAAATGCGATTTCGTTTAAACCTGCTTTTTCAGATACAAGTATCAATGGTCCAGAAATTTCATGACGAGTGCTTAAATTTTCTTCATCATATTTAATAAAATAAGACTGCCCTGCTTCCACAGTAAAATCTAGATATTTAGGCTTTTGAAAATGCTGTACACCTACAGGCCGGCTGGTCGACAAGCGATACGTTCCTGCAGGCAATTCAATCCAATAATAATGATTATTTAACAAACTCGGAATACGCTCACTGTTAATAAAAAGACTGGATGCCACAATTTCTTGACGATTCCATTTACTATCAGGACGATACATATACACAAGGGCCGCTTGCTCACTTTGGGCTTGTACCGGTTGAAAGCGCTGTCCTACTTTTTGATTGACCCAACCTCCAATAGTAAACATACCAAAACGGTATTGCTCCAATAGACCCGGTTCATGTTCAGTATTTACAGGTTTTAAGGTTGATGTTGCTTGAGCATGTTCAAAAGCAGATTTGCCATGACAACCCATTAAAATAATACTTGCACAGACCGCAATACAGACTCCACGCATGATTTTCCCTCACCGCGTATTTTTTATTTTTGTACTCAATTAAACACTTAATTTTTCGCTAGATGGATCGCGACATTGATCTGAGTTAGTTGATCTTATTTAGACGTCCGCGCCTAGTATTTGAGATTAACATTGCAGTTTATTTTTGGAAATAAAAAACGTGCGAAAACACCAGTTTTCCGCACGTTTCAGACGAATAGCGAATTAAGCAGATTTAGAATTTATAACTTTCAAATCTACTTTAGGCGCAGTTTCAGTCTCTGTTTTAGCTTGACGCTCTGCCTTTAACTCTGGCTTTCCTTCACCACTAATTACCGCATCATTTACAATCACGGTACCAACATCGGTACGGCTTGGTAAATCATACATAGTTTCAAGTAAAGAGTTTTCCAGGATTGAACGCAGACCACGTGCCCCTGTATTATGTTCTAAGGCTTTTTTCGCAATAGCACGCAATGCAGAATCTTCAAACACCAAGTCAACATTTTCCATATCGAATAAATATTGGTATTGGCGTGTTAAGGCATTTTTTGGCTCAGTCAGAATCTGCATAAGCGCTTCTTCATCCAGCTCTTCCAAAGTTGCAATAACTGGTAGACGACCAATGAATTCTGGAATTAAACCAAATTTCACCAAGTCATTTGCTTCTACTTGACGGAATAAATCAGACAATTTTTTACTTTCGTCTTTTTTCTTCACATCTGCTGTGAAACCAATCCCGCCTTTTTCTTGACGTTGTTGTACAATTTTCTCTAAACCTGAAAATGCACCACCACAAATAAACAAGATATTTGAGGTATCAATCTGAATGAACTCTTGTTGCGGATGCTTACGGCCACCTTGGGGTGGTATTGAAGCAACCGTACCTTCAATCATTTTTAATAATGCTTGCTGAACACCTTCACCCGATACATCACGGGTAATCGATGGGTTTTCAGACTTGCGGGTAATCTTGTCGATTTCATCGATATAGATAATCCCTTTTTGCGCTTTCTCTACATCGTAATCCGCTTTTTGAAGAAGTTTTTGTACGATATTTTCAACATCTTCACCCACATAACCGGCTTCGGTTAAAGTCGTTGCATCTGCCATGGCAAATGGAACATCGAGAAGACGTGCTAGAGTTTGTGCAAGTAAAGTTTTACCTGAACCTGTTGGTCCAACCAGCAAAATATTACTTTTCGCAAGTTCTACCGCCTCATCAGATTTATGACCTGAATGGGTAACTTTTAAACGTTTGTAGTGGTTATACACTGCAACTGAAAGCGTTTTTTTGGCAACATCTTGACCAATGACATATTGATCTAATGCAGCACGAATTTCATGTGGTTTTGGCAAAGGCTTAGTTGCCCAATCACCCGATTCTACTTGTTGACTGGTCTGGACTAAATCTAAGCATACGTCCACACACTCATTGCAGATGTAAGCGTCTTCACCTGCAATCAGTTTCCCGACTTCAGACTGCGTTTTACCGCAAAATGAACAATGCTTTTGTCCTTGAGGATGTTCGGACATATTTACTCCAATATTAAAATCTGAAAATTATGGACGTTTACTTAACACTTCATCCACGAGACCGTATTCTTTAGCAGCTTGAGCTGTCATAAAGTTGTCACGGTCAGTATCTCTTGCCACAGTTTCATAGTCTTGACCACTATGCTCTGCCATTAAACGGTTTAAACGTTCTTTAATGAATAGAATTTCACGTGCGTGAATTTCAATATCCGATGCTTGACCACGGAAACCACCTAGTGGTTGGTGAATCATGACACGGGCATTTTCCAAGCAATAACGTTTGCCTTTTGCACCTGCATTCAATAAGAACGCACCCATAGATGCTGCCTGACCCATACAGTAAGTTACTACATCCGGTTTGATAAACTGCATGGTGTCATAAATGGCCATACCTGCAGTCACCGAGCCACCTGGTGAATTAATATAAAGGTGTATATCTTTATCTGGGTTCTCTGCTTCTAAAAACAACATCTGCGCAACAATTAAGTTGGCCATGTTGTCTTCAACTTCACCACTCATAAAGATGACACGCTCACGTAAAAGACGTGAAAAAATATCAAAAGAACGCTCGCCACGAGACGATTGCTCTACGACCATTGGTACTAAAGCGCTATTAATTGTTGGAACATACATACGTTATTTATTCCTAAATTTTTTGTTACTCAACTCATATTCACAATATGAGGGATAATTGTCGAAATTGCAAAATATTCCCAATTAAATAACAGATATTTTTTGCATGCGCATTATTAATACAAGGCACGCTCAAGATAAGCTGAATATATAAAAAAAGGCGCATGATGCGCCTTTTTCCGATCAGCTAAGCTTAGCCTTGTTGACGAGCTTGTTGCTCTTTCAACAATTCTTCGTAGCTTACCGCTGTATCAGTTACTTTAGCAGACGCTAAAATGTGATCAACAATTTGATCTTCTAACACAACTGCTTCGATTTGAGCACGTTGCTGTTTGTCATTTTTGAAGTATTCAATCACTTCAGTCGGGTCTTCGTAAGAAGAAGCCATGTCGTCGATGTAAGCTTCAACGCGAGCAGGATCAACTTCAATTTTAGCATCAGCTAAAACTTTGCTGACCAATACACCTAGTTTAACGGCTTTTTCAGCTTGTTCTTTGAACAAGTCATCTGGAAGCATGCTGCTGTCAAATGCTTGCGCGCCTTGAGCACCAAACTGTTGAGTGAATTGTTGAATCATTTGTTGACGTTGACGGTCAATCTCTTGAGCCAACATTGACTCAGGAACTTCAACTTCGTTTGCAGCTACAAGCGCATCAAAAGTTGCCGCTTTAACTTGGTTACGAAGACCATTCTTCACTTCACGATCCATATTTTTGCGAACGTCAGCTTTTAATTTTTCAACGCCTTCTTCTTCAGTTAAACCAAAGATTTTCAAGAATTCAGCATCAATTTCTGGAAGTTTTGATTTTTCAACAAGCTTTACAGTGATTTTGAACTGTGCAGCTTTACCAGCAAGGTTTTCAGCTTGATAGTCTTCAGGGAAAGTTACATCAATAACTTTCTCTTCGCCTTTCTTCATACCAACGATACCGTCTTCGAAGCCGGGAATCATACGACCAGAACCTAAAACAAGTTTAAAGTCTTCAGCAGTACCGCCTTCAAACTTCTCACCGTCAACAGTACCTTCGAAATCGAAAGTTACTTGCATGTCTTTTTTAGCCATGCCTTTGGTTTCAGCCCAAGTTTGACGCTGTTTTTGAAGGTTTTCAATCATTTGGTCAACGTCTTTGTCGTTAACTTCAGTTGTTTTACGTTCAACTTCCAAAGCATCAAAAGCTTTCACTTCAACTTCTGGATAAACTTCTACAGTTGCTTCATAAACAAGAGCATCTTCTTTATTTTCAACTTTATCAATGTTTGGCATGCCAACAGCATTGATTTTTTCTTGCTGAATTGCTTCGAATACTGTGTCACGAATTACATCGTTGACAACTTCTTGATAAATACCCGCGCCATATTCACGACGTACAACATTTAAAGGCACTTTACCTGGACGGAAGCCGTTGATCTTCACAGTTTTAGCAGTGCGTTTTAAACGAGCTTCAAATTGCTCGTTCACACGGCTCGTCGGTACAGATACATTTAAACGACGGGCAACGCCCGAAACCGCTTCAGAAGTTACTTGCATGGCTTCCTCGATATAGAAATAGTAATTGCAATTTTGAAAGTGCCATATTATATGACAACATTGGAAGATATACAAAACAGGATGAGTTAACCACTAATTTTGTGCTGTTCTACAATTAAATTTAAATTTTATGTAAAAAAACCTCCTATCTTTACTTCTTGTCGACACTTTTGTTTGTTTTTTATTGCAAATGATAAGCCTTATCATTAATATTACTGCGTTTGTTTTTATTTATTTTATTTTCAATTATTTATCTCGTCCATCTTTGGAATTCTATTTTATGAGTCAGTTCAACCTTCGTCCGCTTAGTCTTGCTATTCTAGGAATTACGTCTACTTCTATTTTTGCAAATACTGAAACCGCATCTGCTCCCCATCAACTTTCAACAATTGTGGTTTCAGCTACGGGCTATGAACAAAAAATAAAAGATGCGCCTGCTTCTATTACAGTGATTACTGCAGAAGATTTTAAAAATAAAAGAATTAATTCCATTGCAGATGCTTTGGTGGATGTGGAAGGTGTCGACATTAGCCCTACCGCAGGTAAAACTGGCGGGCTAAATATTCGTATTCGTGGTATGGATTCAGAATATACACTCGTTTTAATTGATGGACGCCGTCAAAATAGTACAGGTGATATCGCCCCAAATGGCTTTGGTGAATCCAATAACAGTTTTATACCTCCAATTTCAGCAATTGAACGAATTGAAGTGATTCGTGGACCTGCATCTACGCTTTATGGTTCCGATGCTATTGGTGGTGTAATCAATATTATTACTAAAAAAGTTTCACCTGAATGGACAGGTGCTGTCACCCTAGAAGGGACGCTTAACCCTAATTACTCTGACTTCGGTAATCAACGTGCTGTAGATGCTTTCGTATCTGGTCCTTTAATTCAAAATTTACTGGGTATTCAACTTCGTGGACGTAAAGCTGAACGAGACCAATCACATTTAACTCCAGATGCCAATTCAGATACTGAATTATCTCAAGGTAATAGTCCGACAAAGTCTGATTTGGAAACTATGGGGGTTCGTCTTACTTTGACCCCGACGGATCATCATGATATTTCTGCAGAATATGAACAGACTGAGCAATGGTATGACAACAGTAAAGGACAGCTCGGTACTTTAGGTGCAAATGGGGGCTATAACTCTTCACAAGAATATAATCGTGAAAAAATGATTCTTGCTCATACTTGGCGCAACAGCCTAGGAACACTGGAATCAAGTGTTAGCAACACTCAGACAGAAACAATTGGACGATTAATTCCTTCCCGAGCGCAAGGTGGCTCAACTGTGGTAACCCCGCGTCTTTTAGAAAGTGAAGATACAATTTTTGATACAAAATTTACCACGCAACATTTTGATGGACACAATGTTACGCTGGGCGGTCAATGGTGGGACGCGAGCATTAAAGATGGCTTACGTGTTAATAAAGAAGTTTCATTTGATCAGTTAGGTTTATTTGCAGAAGATACCTGGGCATTAACAGACAGCTTAGCTTTAACTCTGGGATTACGTTTCGACGATAATAGTACCTTTGGTGATTTTTGGACGCCCCGTGCTTATTTAGTCTGGAATACCAATGATAATTGGACACTCAAAGGTGGCTATTCAGAGGGTTACAAAGCACCACGTTTAGAACGCTTAACTAATGGTATTTATAATGTGAGTGGACAGGGTCGTACCCCATTATTTGGTAATCCGGAGTTGAAACCTGAAACCAGTAAAAATTTAGAGTTTGGGACTTATTTTAATAACAATTCTAATTTTGATGCCAATATCACGGCTTTTTACAGCCAGATTGAAGATAAAATTGTAAACGGAAATACCGAATTTAGTTGTAATACAAATACCACTACTACTTCAGACAGTAATTGGTCTAAAGCAGATTGTGAAGCCTATATGGCTTCTGTTGGAACATCTTGGGTTATGGGCTACCATCCAACAAATGGACGACCTGACTCATGGAATGTAGTACGTCCAACTAATGCTGAAAAAGCTGAAGTATATGGGATAGAAACAGGTTTCAACTGGGAATTTGCACCCACTTGGAAGTTGGGTGTTAATTACACATGGACTGAAACTGAAATTAAAGATAGTACTTTAGGTAATCCGCCTCTTAACGATACACCAGAGCATATTGTAAATACCTCTTTAAAATGGCAGGCATCCGATCATCTTAACTTATGGGCACGTGGTGAATATCGTAGTGAAAGAGCGCGCTTTACTTCTACTTACGACAATTTAACTGCTGAGAATCAAAAGGTTTATAATGATTTAGGCGATTTTAAAGGCTATGCATTATTACATCTTGGATCTAATTTTAATGTGAATGACAATTGGGATATTGGTGTTGCCTTATATAATGTATTCGACAAAAATTTTACTGACTACGAGTTAGTCGACGGAAGTTATTACAATCGTTATAGCAATACTCAAGAAGGTCGCCGCGTCCAATTGAGCACCACCTTTAAATTCTAATATTCAAAATCCCCATAAAAAACCCTGTATAGACAGGGTTTTTCTATATAACAACATAATCAATTACTTAATCACAATTTGTTACATTATTTCATTTAATATCCCGTTTTAGTCTAACTTAAGAATCGTCAATTCCAATTCAACTTAATAGTGATAAAAAATAAGAATCATTATTATTCTCATACATTTTCACAGTACACATTTTGAGTTAGAAATGGCCTTCATTAAAACACGCAAAAAAATCGTATCTTCTGCGATTGTGTCATCACTTTCAGTCATGGCAGGGAATGCAATTGCACAAGATCAAGTTGCTCAACTTGATACTATCCGTACGCAAGCAGAATCAGAACAAACACTAAAAGTAGATAAATCTGCGAATTCCAAGTTTGTGGCTCCGCTGCTCGATACGCCAAAATCAGTTTCTGTGATTTCTAAACAGCTGATTGCAGATACTCAAGTGACAACTTTAAGCGATGCTTTGCGTACTGTACCTGGTATTACTTTAGGTGCTGGTGAAGGTGGTAACCCAAATGGCGACCGTCCATTTATTCGTGGTTATAACTCTGAAAGTTCAATGTATGTCGATGGTGTGCGTAGCGCTACTTCGCAAAACCGTGAAATGTTTGCCGTAGAACAAGTGGAAGTTACTAAAGGTTCTGCATCTGCAATGGGTGGTGCAGGTACCACTGGCGGTAGCATTAACATGATTTCTAAAGTTGCGAAACAAGGTGACTTCCTAGAAGGTTCTGTTGGCGCAGGTACAGACAATTACCAACGTATTACTTTGGATGGCAACAAAGATTTTGGTAATGGTATTGCAGCCCGTGTTGCGGTATTGGGCCACAAAAATGAAAAAGCCGGTCAAGCCGATGGTGCTGAATATGCACGTGCTGGTATTGCGCCAAGTATTACTTTTGGTTTGGACACCCCTACTCGTGCAACTTTAAGCTATTACTACTTAAAATCTGACGATACTCCAGATTCGGGTGTTCCATATTGGACTTCAACTGGTCCTAATACTGGTGTAACAACTGGTAAACCATTAAATGCAAAACAAGGTATTTACTATGGTTGGTTGGATCGTGATTTCCAAAAACAAGAAAATCAGATTGGTACAATTAAGTTAGAACATGATCTAACTGATAATTTAACGATTAGTAATACAGCTGTTTATAGTAATTCGAAGAATGATTATATTTGGACACAACCAGATGACTCTAAAGGCAATATTGCAAATAATGAAGTGTGGCGTCGAGTAAATTCTCGTATTAGCGATACAAATACATTTACTGATCAACTTGCATTGACGGGTAAATTTAATACTGGTGCTCTTAAACATAGCTTTAATACGGGTGCAGAATACAGTAAACAAGAATCAGATAAAGGTAGCTATAACGTTACTTCTCGTACTGGCCAGCCTATTGGCGGTTCTGATGATGCTGCTACAACTAATGTTAATGAAAATGCTTGTGTTTTAGGTACGGGAGTAGCATCTAACGGTTGGTGTACGGATGCTTATAATCCTAACCCTCATGATCGCTTTAATGACATTATTACAGCGGCACCAAAAGCAAGTACAACAGAAACCGAAAGTACTTCTGTTTATTTGTTAGATAACATCGAATTAAATTCACAATGGTTATTAGACCTTGGTGTTCGTTGGGATAAATTTGAAACTGAACAAAACATTCATGCTTCGGGCAAAAAATATGTAAGTGACAGTGATTTCTTTAACTATCAAGCAGGTGTGACTTATAAACCATTAGAAAATGGTTCTATCTATGCAAGTTACGCAACTTCAGCCAACCCAGTTGGGGTGGATGCTGCTGATGGCTCAGAAGGAATTTCTGTTCCTGGACGTAATACTACCGAAGCACAAGCTGAAGCAATCAACAACCTCAAACCAGAGGAAGTTCGTACCATGGAACTTGGCACAAAGTGGGATTTATTTAATGATAAATTAAACTTAACAGCTGCTATTTTCCGTACTGAAAAAACAAATACACGAGCTACTGATACTGATGGTTTTACACGAAACATTGGTGAAACTCGTGTAGATGGTATTGAGCTTGGTGCAAACGGTAACATTACGGATAAATGGGCAGTTTCTGCTGGTTACACCTATTTAGACAGTGAAATTATCGATGATGGTGCTGGTACTAATGATGGTAATCAAGTTCAAAATGTTGCGAAAAACTCAGCAACACTCTGGACAACTTACCAAGTATTACCACAATTTACTTTAGGTGCTGGTGCAACCGCTATGGACAAAGTCTATGGCGATGCTGCTAATACCAAATACGTTCCAGGTTACGTACGTTACGATGCCATGGCGCGTTATAACGTTAACAAAAATGTTGACCTGCAGTTAAACGTCAACAACCTGTCAGATGAACGTTACTTCACGAAAGCTTATGCATCACACTATGCAACTGAAGCAGAAGGTCGTAGTGCAGTATTGTCTCTAAACTTCAAATACTAAAACCCAGTCAGAACCCCATAAATTATTTATGGGATTTGATTTTAAATAGCCTCATAATGAGGCTATTTTTATAGCTATACAAAATTCATTCTTCCAAAGGTGTATTGCCGTGATTCATCATATTCCTAACGTCCTGACTAAAGAACAAGTTCAATATTTCCGCGAAGAAATGAATAAAATTGAATGGGTCAATGGTAAAGTCACTGCGGGTACACTTTCAGCTACAGTCAAACAAAACCAACAGCTTCCGGAAGACCTTCCGCTGACCCATCATTTAAGTACGATTATTTTAGAGTCACTCGGACAACATCCATTATTCCTGTCTGCTGCAATTCCTTTAGACATCATTCCTCCCCTGTTTAACCGTTATGAAAACAATGAAGCCTTTGGTTTTCATGTTGATAATTCAATTCGTCGAATCCGGGGAACCAATGAGCGCTTAAGAACCGATTTGTCCTGTACGGTTTTTTTGAGCGAACCAGATGAATATGAAGGTGGCGATTTAGTCATCGAAGATACATATGGCTACCATGAAGTTAAACTTCCGGCCGGCGATATGATTCTCTATCCATCGACCAGTTTGCACGAGGTAACACCTGTGACCTCAGGTTGCCGTATGGCATCATTCTTTTGGGTGCAAAGTATGATTCGTGATGAAGCAGAACGTCATATGTTATTTAATCTTGATCAGAGCATTCAGAACCTGCGTATGCAGTTGGGTGATCAACATGATGAAGTGATCAAGCTGACCAATCTTTATCATAATTTAATGCGTAAATGGGCTGAACTTTAAGCTTTATAACGCCAAAATAAAAAAGGCTGCTGAAACTTAATATCAGGCAGCCTAGCCAATAACTTACAAGTATCTGAATACTTAATTATTTTATCTTTTAGTCAAATTTAACTTCTTTGGCATCGTTTTTCCCTTTAAGCATGATTGCTTTATCTAATAAATAAGCGCGAATTAAGTCATATTTCCATCCAGTTTCATCATCATTAAATACTTATCACTATTGTTAATGATAATAATTATCATTAGAATTCGCATCAATTGTTACAGGCCATAACAATATCTCCGCTTTTGCTGCTATTTTGCCGACTTTAAAAGTTGCAAGGCAGTAATGGAATTTTGTCATATACGATATTAGGGATTAGCTACAATGGCACAGATTAAAAGCCGCAAACACAATCGAAACGTTCAACTGGTTGCTTTAGCGGCCTCTCTCCCGCTCATGGCTCATGCAGCGAATACACAAGATGTCACTCAGCTTCCAACCATTACAGTAAAATCAGATGCAGAAAATAAATACAAAGCCAATAAGGTGAGTTCACCTAAATATACTCAACCTCTGGTCGATACCCCGCAAACAGTCTCAGTGATTAAAAAAGAATTATTAAAAGAACAAGGGGCAACCTCCCTGGTTGAAGCCTTAAGAAATACGCCAGGAATTACCCTGCAACTGGGTGAAAATGGCAATACCAGTGCAGGGGATGCTTTTCAAATGCGTGGGTTTTCCACTCAAACATCCACTTATGTCGATGGTATTCGTGATCTGGGTGCTGTTACTCGGGATGTATTTAATCTGGAACAGATTGAAGTAGTCAAAGGTCCTTCTGGGGCAGAAGCAGGACGTGGATCGGCATCAGGTTATATTAACTTGGCTAGCAAACTTCCTCAGACTGAAAATAGCCGTGAAGTTTCTGCCACTTATAATACGGCTGAACATACCCGTCTTACTGCCGATATGAATCAAGTCATCAATGGCGGTACTGCTTTTCGTTTAAATGCGATGGGACAAGACGGCCGTGTTGAAGGCCGCGATTTTATTGAAAACAATAGCTGGGCCATTGCCCCTTCAATTGCTTTCGGTCTAGATAGCGATACACGCCTGTATCTCTATTCACAGCATATTCGTCAACGTAATATTCCGGATGGCGGTATTCCGACTGTTGGTCTGGAAGGTTTTTATAATGCAGATTCCGCTTTAGCTTCAGCACCTAAAGTCAGCCGTGAAAATTATTATGGCCAAGCGAATGACCATGAAGATGTCGATGCAGACATGTACACGGCAAAAATTGAAAGTGATTTGGCAGAAAACCTGAAACTGACCAATATTACCCGTGCAGGCAAAACCAACATGCAACGGGTATTAACCGGGATTAATAGCCTGAGTACCAACGGTTCGGCCAATCCGAATGACTGGACCGTGAGCCGCTCTCGCCAAGGGGTGGATCAGGAAAATAAGATTCTTGCCAACCAAACGACTTTGAACCTGAATTTAAAAACCGGTGCGATTGAACATGATGTAGTTGCGGGTTTAGAGTTTTTAAAAGAACAGCAATATAACAAAACCCTAGCGACGCAAATGCCGGGGCAAACCCCTGTTACTCCTACACCGGCGAATTTATATCATCCTGATCGCAATCAAGTTCTACCAGGCTTAGTTTATACAGGTGGTTATACCAATGGCGAAACTGATACTGCCGCAGCGTATTTATTTGATACTCTGAAGTTTGGTGAACGTTTCCAGCTGAATGGTGGGGTGCGTATCGACTATTACGACACCGAATATGATGCTTTAACCCTGCCATCAGGCAGCAGCAGCTTAGTGCCTGCCAGTTTTGCTGCACACGATACTTTGTTCAGCTGGAAACTCGGTGGCTTATATAAACCTACTTCTAAAAGTAGCGTATATGCTTCTTATGCCAAATCCTTGACTCCTCCGGGAAGTGCCAACTTTAATCTTTCAGCAGAAGGGATTAACAGTGCAGCTGCAAAACCACAGGAAACCAACCACTATGAAATTGGAACCAAGTGGGATCTGCTCAATGATCAATTGGCTATCAATGCTGCTGCTTATTACACTGAAAATGAAAACCAGTTTACTCAGGATGCGATTACCAGAGAATCTATTCAGGAAGGTAAAACAACCGTCAAAGGTGTAGAACTCAGTGCTGTAGGTAAAATCACCGATGCATGGAATGTCTCTGCGGGTATTGCCCATATGAAAACCGAGCAAGAAGACCAGTTAAGTGTTAATGCAACCACCGGAGCAATTACCCGAACCAACAATGTACGCTGGTCACCGGAATGGACAGCAAGTTTATGGTCTACCTATGACATTGCCGGTTTTAAACTGGGCCTGGGCGCACGTTATGTCGATGACCAAAAACGTGTGATTACGGACAGCACTGCAGCAGCAAATATGCCAAGTATTCCGAGCTATGTGGTATTTGACGCCATGGCCGGTTATACCCTCAATAAAAATGCCTCTGTGAACCTAAATGTCTATAATCTGGCAGATAAAGAATATATCAGCACCTTAAACAATGGTGGCGGCCGTGTGATATTGGGTCAACCACGCTCAGCAGCCCTGACCTTTAATTATAAATTTTAAGCAATTCGCTAAGTCTTAGCAGATTGAGTATAAATGTAGTGTGTTAGAGCCAGGGGCTGTTGACACTTCCTCTATGTTTGCGACGACGCATATTTTTAGCTGATGAGGCATGGAGTAGGAAATTTAGTCATTCTAAATGACCACTTCATAACGATATAACAGCAAAAAATATGCTTGTCCCGTAGGGCTGTGGTTCTGCTCAATTTTAGCCTACAGCGCAAATCATTTATGAAGTATCAACAGACCCTATGCACTACATTATTTATTTTTGAGCCCAATCCATTCAAGGGATGCATAAAGCTGATGATGTTACATATTCCTGAAATTTTAACCAAACAGCAGATTATTGAATTACGCCAGCAACTGGATGTCAGCCATGCCTGGATTCAGGGGCAGCAGAGCGCAGGCTTTCAGGCCAAAAAAATAAAAAACAATCTGCAAATCGATGTGAACAGTATTATCTATCAATCCTTATCTCCCAAAATCTTGCAAGCCTTACAACGAAATGCTCAGGTCAAATCTGCGGCACTGCCCAAACACATACTCTCGCCTTTGTTTAACTGCTATCAAGATGAGGGCAATTATGGCAATCATGTCGATAGTGCGGTGCAATATTCAGATGCGACAGGACATGCAATTCGTACCGATGTTTCGATTACCCTGTTTTTATCTGAACCGGATGAATATGAAGGTGGTGAACTGATTATTGAAGACAATTATGGCAGCCATGAAGTAAAACTGGATGCAGGTGATGCCATTCTCTACCCTGCGACCAGCTTGCATCGGGTTGAACCGGTGACTCATGGCAAACGGGTTGCAGCGTTCACCTGGTTACAAAGCATGGTGAAAGATGACTGGCAACGCAGTATGTTATTCAATCTGGATATGACCATTATGAAACTACGCCAAGACCTCGGCGATTCGGAAGAAATAATCAGTTTGACTAGTCATTATCATAATTTATTGCGCCAATGGGGTGATTTATGAAACCGGTGACACCGCTTGACCCATTCAGCCAAATTCCAGCACATTTGCAAACCCTTGCCGATTATGAACGGCAAGCAGAAAAACACCTTCCAGAAAGTACCTGGCATTACTTGCAAGGCGGAGCGATGGATGAAGTCAGCGTTCAGGAAAACTTGGATCAGTTTAAAAAAATCCAGCTGATTCCCAGACATTTAAATGACCTGACTCAAGGCAATACTACCTGTGAAATTCTGGGTCAAACCTTTCCACATCCTATTTTTTTGGCACCGATTGGCCATCAACAGCTGTTTCACCCCGATGCTGAACTGGCGACGGCTTTAGCGGCTGAAGTACTACAGAGCAACCTGATTTTAAGTACTTTCAGCAATACCGATATGCGTAGCCTTAAAGCTGAAAATCCTTATAAATGGTTTCAACTCTACTGGCAGGGTGACCGTGAAAAATCTTTAGCATTAGTTAAAATTGCAGAGCAGCACAACTTTAAAGCTTTGGTCATAACGATAGACTCACCGCATAGCGGTATTCGGGATCGTGAACGTCGGGTGTTTTTCCAGTTACCTGAAGGCATGCAACATCCGCATACGCCTACGCATATTCCCTTACCTGAAATTAGCGAAGATCAACATCCTGTGTTTAATGGTCTAATGCAGATTGCCCCGAGATGGGACGACATCCAATGGCTAATTAAAAACACCTCACTTCCGGTAATTTTAAAAGGTGTGGTTCATCCCCAAGATACAGAAATGGCGATTCAATGCGGTGTTCAGGGACTCATTATATCCAATCATGGCGGGCGGGTCTTAGATAGCTGCATTTCACCCCTGACCGCCCTGCAGCATATTAAAGCAGTTGTGCCTCAGGATTTCCCTTTAATTGTTGATGGTGGAATTCGTCGTGGAAGCGATGTATTTAAGGCGCTGGCTTTAGGTGCTTCAGCGGTCTGTATGGGTCGTCCCTATATTCATGGTTTAGCCGTTGCAGGTGCTTTAGGGGTTGCGCATGTGATTAAAATCTTGAAGGAAGAATTTGAGATAACGATGGCTTTAGCGGGAACGGCGACATTAAACCAGATCACTTCCGATTATATTTTTCAAAAATAATTAATATTAAGGAAAATATTTCCTATAAAACTGCTGTAAACGCAAAAATAGAAAATTATTTTCGGAATAAGTGCACTAATATTTAGTTATAGATTTGCAAGATCTGCGCTTCAGCTAAATCATAAGAATGCCTTGGTTTTATTACAACTTTCGACTAATGTCTTCCAGTGACAGACTTGTAAATTGCTAGAATAGACACAATCTATATTTGTAGTACGTTGCCGTTATCCACGACTTAAGCAATACATGCTACACAAGGAGTTACCTCATGATGTTGGCTGATCCAAGTAAAAAATACCGTCGCATGTATCAACGTGTAGACTTGCCAGACCGCCAATGGCCAAATAAAGAAATCAATCAAGCGCCTATTTGGATGAGCACCGACCTTCGTGACGGTAACCAAGCAATTTTCGAACCCATGGATATGGAACAGAAATTTAAAATGTTCCAGATGTTGGTGAAAATTGGCTTTAAGCATATTGAAATTGGTTTCCCTTCTGCATCGCAAATTGACTTTGACTTTACGCGTAAATTGATTGAAGAAAATCATATTCCGGATGACGTGTATATTGAAGTTTTGGTTCAGGCACGTGATCATTTGATTCAACGTACTTTTGAATCTTTGGAAGGTGCGAAACGTGCGATCGTACATATTTACAACTCCAATTCTCCGACTTTCCGTGAAAAAGTCTTGAATGTGGATGTTGCTGGCGCAAAACAGTTAGCGGTAAATGCTGCAACTAAAGTTAAAGAATATGCAGCGCAATACCCTGAAACTGAATGGGTGTTCCAATATAGTCCAGAATGTTTTACTGCAACCGAATTGGAAGTCGCCAAAGATGTCTGCGATGCGGTGACTGAAATCTGGGAAGCGTCACCAGACAATAAAGTGATCTTGAACTTGCCTGCAACGGTTGAAGTTTCCGGTCCTAACGTTTATGCCGACCAAATTGAATGGATGCACCGCAATATTCAGCGTCGTGATGGCGTAATCATTTCTGTGCACTGTCACAATGACCGTGGCTGTGGTATCGCCGCTTCTGAATTGGCGATTATGGCGGGTGCAGACCGTGTTGAAGGTTGTGTATTTGGGAACGGCGAACGTACCGGTAACGTGGACGTTGCAGCAATTGCCTTGAACATGTACACCCAGGGTGTGGCGCCAAACTTGGACTTCTCCAACATTAACGACATTATTGCCACAATTGAAGAATGTACCGGTTTACCAGTACATCCGCGTCATCCGTATGCAGGCGACTTGGTGTTCACCGCATTCTCTGGTTCGCATCAGGATGCGATCAAGAAAGGTTTCGAGTTCCAGAAAAACCAAGAAATGTGGGATATGCCTTACTTGCCAATTGACCCTAAAGATTTAGGTCGTGACTATGATGCGGTGATTCGTGTCAATTCACAGTCAGGTAAAGGCGGTATTTCTTACTTGTTAGAATCAAATTACAACGTGGTATTACCACGCCGTTTACAAATTGAATTCTCGCAAGCAGTTCAACAAGTAACAGATGAACAAGCCAAAGAAATTTCAGCACAAGAGATTTGGGCTTTGTTCAAACAGAATTATGTTGCAACTAAAGATGGACACTATTCTACCAAGAACTACAAATTGTCTGATGAAAATGGCAATCAAGTGATTGAGCTAGATATCGACATTAACGGTGAAACCCAGCAATTACGTGGTGAAGGTAACGGTCCGATTTCTGCCATCTTGAATGCATTACAATTGCCAATTGATGTGTTGAACTATGAAGAACGTAGCATTGGCTCAGGTGCGCATGCCAAAGCCTTGGCCTTAATTGAGCTTCAAGTGAAAGGTACCGGAAAATCCGCATTCGGTGCGGGTGTTCACGACAATATTGTGACTGCTTCAATCGAAGCGATCATTGCCTGCACCAACCGTTTAATCGAGCAAGGTGTACTCAGCACAGAACAGGTTGCTGTGGCCGCCGTATAAGTATTAGCAATAATATTTAGCACTAAAATGACTTTAGAAGGATACCCTCAAGTGGTATCCTTTTGTTTATACATCCTAAAGATTTAAGGCGAATTATTCCTGTGTCTTTTCCAACTGACTCAGTGGGTCTAGTTACCCCACAAAAGTTCTCATTCGAAGAGCCGTTAGAGCTTGAATGTGGTCGCATTCTCCCACGTTTCGAAATCATGGTTGAAACTTACGGTACGCTTAATGCAGATAAATCCAATGCGATTCTGATTTGCCATGCGTTGTCTGGGCATCATCATGCGGCAGGCTATCATCATGAAGATGATAAAAAGCCAGGCTGGTGGGATGCATGTATTGGTCCCGGCAAAGCGATTGATACTTCTAAATTTTTCGTGGTTGCCTTAAATAATATTGGGGGTTGCAGTGGCTCTACCGGTCCTATCTCGCCAAATCCTGAAAATGACAACCGCCCTTATGGTCCAGACTTTCCCTTGGTCACCGTTCGTGACTGGGTGAAAACCCAAGCCATGTTGTCTGACCGTTTAGGGATTGAGGTCTGGTATTCGGTAATTGGCGGATCACTCGGCGGTATGCAAGCTTTGCAATGGTCGGTGGATTATCCTGACCGTCTAAAAAATTGTGTGATTATTGCCAGTGCACCCAAACTGTCGGCACAGAATATTGCCTTTAATGAAGTCGCGCGTCAGTCGATTTTATCGGATCCAGATTTCCATAACGGCCGCTATCTGGAAAATGACAGCTATCCCAAACGTGGCCTGATTCTGGCACGTATGGTCGGTCATATTACCTATTTATCTGAAGAAGCAATGAAACAGAAATTTGGCCGCGACTTGAAGTCGGGCAAGTTTATGTATGGTTTTGACGTGGAATTCCAGGTTGAAAGCTATTTGCGTTATCAAGGTGAACAGTTCAGCCGTAACTTTGATGCCAACACTTACCTGATTATGACCAAAGCGCTGGACTATTTTGATCCTGCACGTGAATATGAATTGTCTTTAACCAAGGCAATGGCCAATACCCAATGCCGTTTTCTGGTGGTTTCATTCACCACGGATTGGCGTTTTACCCCGCAGCGTTCACAAGAAATTGTGGATGCCCTCATCACCAATCATAAACCTGTCAGCTATGTCGATATTGATGCAGAACAAGGACATGACTCGTTCCTGTTCCCTATTCCGCTTTACGTTAAATCATTACGTGCATTTTTAGGTGGCGCAGAACACCTTGAAGCAACACCTCAGGAGACTGTGTAATGCGTATCGACCATCAATTGGCAGAAACATGGATTAAACCCGACTCAAGCGTACTCGATTTAGGTTGTGGTGATGGTGAACTGCTGGCGCATATGGGCAAAAAACACAATATTCGTGCCTATGGATTAGAAATTGATCAGGAAAAGATTGCAATTGCGGTCAGTCGAGGGTTAAATATTATCCAACAAGACTTGAACCTCGGTTTAAGCCGCTTTGCAGACCAGTCATTTGACTATGTTGTGATGGCACAGGCTTTGCAAGCAGTAGATGCACCAGACGTATTATTGCGTGATATGGTGCGTGTGGGGAAACAAGCGATTATTACCTTTCCAAACTTTGCTCATTGGAAGACGCGTTCTTTCTTGGCTTTGAAAGGAATGATGCCTGTTTCGGAAGCTTTACCGTATATGTGGTATAACACGCCTAATATCCACTTATGTACTTTCCGTGATTTTGAAGCACTGTGTGCTGAAAATGATATCCGGATTATTAATCGACTCGCCGTGAATGGGGATCAACAAGGTAGTTTACTCAGTAAACATGTCCCGAATCTGTTTGGTGAAGTCGCTATCTATCGAGTGAGCGCACTATGAAAAAAATATTACTAAGCACACTATTGGTTGGTTTTTTTAGCATTCAAGCCCATGCGGATTATGTTGCACCAGTACCGTCTATTTCCACTCAGGCAGCACAATATTCTGTTATGGATATTAATAGCCTGATTAAGGCGGCAAAATCTGGTCAAGCTGCTGCACAGTTTTATTTGGCAACCAAATATCAACTCGGCAAAGATATTCAAAAAGATATACAGCAAGCTTTTGCATGGTACAAAGCCGCTGCGGACCAAGGTCTGACTGCTGCCCAGTTGAATGTCGGTCGCATGCTGGCTGATGGGATGGGCACCAAAAAAGACGAAACTTTAGCGCGTAAATACTTTGAAAAAGCTGCAAGTCATGGTGACAACCGTGCCAGCTTTAATCTAGCAATGATGGAAGAGCAAAAGAAAAATTACGTGGGTGCATATCAATGGTATGAGCTATCTACCCGTGATGGCATGCTCGACAACAAAGTGATTTCATTGTCTGAAGGCAAGAAAACAGCTTTGGCTGCCAACTTAACTCAAGAGCAAATTCGTATGGCGCGTGACCGTGCCGACAAATGGATTCAGGCTCAGTAATTTAGAAAATGTTTGCCTGACTCTAAACAGCACCTGCGGGTGCTTTTTTATTGGCTAAATTATTTAGCTAAGTTTGCTAAAATACGCACAATTATTTTCAAATAAAGATCGAGATCATGGCTTCTACAGATTGGTTATCCCAAGGCACACTAGTACTTGCAAGCAACAACAAAGGCAAAATTGCCGAATTTGAAAAACTGTTTGCTGAACTGAATCTACCTGTCGAAGTGGTTGCTCAGGGCAAACTCAACATTGAAGATGCAGTCGAGGACGGCTTAAGCTTTGTCGAAAATGCAATTATTAAAGCCCGTCATGCGGCTAAAATTTCAGGCAAACCGGCCATTGCCGATGATTCCGGGATTTGTGTACCGATCTTGGGCGGCGCCCCTGGAATCTTTTCTGCACGTTATGCCGGTGAACATGGCAATGATGCCGCGAATAATGAAAAACTGTTAGCGGACTTAAAACCGTTACGTAAAGACGGTCAAGTGATTGAAGGCATGTTTGTCTGCGTCCTTGCTCTAGTTCAACATGCAGAAGATCCGCTTCCACAAATTTTTCAGGGCATCTGGACAGGTGAAGTCCTGGAAACAGCGCGTGGCGAAAATGGTTTTGGTTACGACCCGCTGTTCTGGTTACCTGAACTGGGTATTTCCAGTGCCGAGATGAGCAAGGAAGATAAAAATAAGATCAGCCATCGTGGTCAGGCGATGAAACTGTTTAAGGCGAGTTTGGAGAAGTAATTTTCGCTCTCAAAGAAAGCCCCCTCTCTTGCGCCATACTTGACTCAGGAGAGGAAATTTCAATTCTGGTTGAATAAATCCTTTTTTATCTGCCTCTAATAAAGGCAACAAAAGCCCCTCTTCAAAAAGATAGGGAATATATTGTGCAACAGGAGGATTCAGCTTTAAATAAAATGCAACATCACTCCATATAGCATCACCACCCCACAACTCACAATTGTTCCCGAAGCGATATATCTGGCAGAAGTGCCAGTACCTTGATAGTGAGTTTCTAATGCCACAATGTTGGCCGCTGGCGGTAAACAGAACAATAAGAACATTACCCCAATGTATTGTTCAATATTCGGTATTGGAATCATCCAATATGTCAGTCCACACAGCACTACACCACAACCAAGTTTTAATACGGCTACACGACTACTCTGCAGTAAATCTTTTTTATACACTTTGGTCTGCTGTAACCACATCCCCAATATGCACATTCCTGTAAAGCTCATTCCAGTTTTAGCTAGGCTATAGATCAGATCAATCGTTTGATGTAATTCCAAATGCTGCACGTCTAATATTCGACAGATCAGTGCCAAACTCAATGCCATTATGGGGGGAGATTGCATGACTTTTTTCGCAATATCAGAGAGCGCTTGTTTGTCTGAACTGACGGAAGTGACGGCCCAAATATTACCAAAAATAGAACCGCCCACATATAAAGCCACCATCGGTGCACTGATTTTAGGACCGAATAAAGCAATTGCAAAAGGAAAGCCCAGCCATGCCATATTCACATAGCTAAAACATAAAGCCCGCAATTGGTCTTTAAACAGGACAAGGGAAAAATAGAACAGCAGCACCGCAACCACAAAGCTAAAGAGCATCAAACTCAAGCTGCCCGCTTGATAAAACACCATGTTGTAAATAATCACGATGGGAATAAAAACTCGTGCCAATAGGCTCGAAAAAAGTGATTTTAAACGTGTTGAAAATTGGCTTGTAGCAAGTCCCCAGCCACATAAAAAGCCAAAAAGCGGTAACAGCAAGGTCACAACATCATTCCCAGTACTCAGTATAAATATGCTAGCACCGAATCAAGCACAACAGCAGATTAAATGACTTTTGTCTTTAAACTGCAATTTTTCAGTCACATTGCTGTCATCGCAACATGTTCAGATGGTTCTAAATAAAAAATGAGTAAAGAACATGGCAGGATTATCGATTTGGCACGTTGTAATTTTTGCAATTGTGGTGATTTTATTGTTCGGAACATCAAAACTAAAAAATTTAGGCAAAGATGTCGGTGGTGCAGTCAAAGACTTTAAAAAGTCGATCAAGGAAGATGACGTAGCTCCTTCGTCATTAAATGAACCTAAAATAATTGAACATCAAACCAGCCATTCTGATGTCAATTCTCCAGCAAAAACCCACTCAGGCTAAAACCTTATGCTCAATATTGGTATGACTGAACTGCTGGCTTTTGGCATTATTAGTTTATTGGTGCTTGGGCCAGATAAGCTTCCCGAAGCTGCACGTTTCGCGGGGAAATGGTACGCTAAAATCAAACGCACGATCAGCAATGTACAGAATGATATTGACCGCGAACTGCGTTTGTCTGAATTACGTGAACAGATGCAAAATGAAATGCAGCGGATTCAAGAGCTCGAACAAAAGATGCAAGCTCAAATGCATGAACTAAAAAAACAATCACAACCTGCAAAATCACCAGTATTACAAAACGCAGTGCCCCATAATAAAAATGCTCCCCCTATTTATAGTTTTATTAAACAACCTCAGCCTTTGTGCGTTTATTTGAGCATACGAAATGTGTGTAGCATTATGCCGTCAACAGAAAAGTCTTTAAACAGCATACCTCCAATTTCACAATTAAATGAATTCAAGGTGGCTGTATGAACACTCCGATAGAAAACCAGTTGCCGATTTCCTTTGCAGATCCACAACCCTCAGATCTTGAAGAAATGCCGATTACTCGACATCTGATGGTCTTGCGTCAGCATCTGTTTAAAATTGTCGGTTTACTACTGGCACTATTTTTTTGCTTATTGCCTTTTGCCAATCAAACCTATCAGCTTTTGTCTGAACCTTTACGTGCACAGCTCCCTGTTAGCTCATCCATGATTGCCACCGATGTTACGGCGACATTCATGGCACCGTTTAAGTTGAATTTCTTCGTTGCCTTGATGTTAGCCATGCCTTTCATCATTTATCAACTTTGGCGCTTTGTAAAGCCTGCACTCTATGAAAAAGAAAAGACCTTAGCCATGCCTCTGCTGCTAGGTAGCATCAGCTTGTTTTATGCAGGGATTGCTTTCGCCTATTTTGTTGCCCTGCCTTCTATTCTGCATTTTTTCATCAGTGTTTCACCAGAAACGGTCGCCCCAATGACCGACATTAACAGTTACTTGGCTTTTTGCTTAAAACTGTTCTTGGTATTTGGCTTTACCTTTGAAATTCCGATTATTACCTTAGTGCTGATTTTAATCGGACTGGTTTCTACGCAACAATTAGTCGAAAAACGGCGTTTTATTGTGGTGGGCTGTTTCTTTGTCGCGATGTTCGTGACCCCACCAGATGCAATTTCGATGATCATGCTGGCCATCCCCATGTGGTTGTTATTTGAAATGGGGCTGTTCTTTGGCAAATTGATTGAAAAACGCCGAGCAGTTTAAAGACCTCAAACAAAATTTTTTAGGCAGACTTTGGTCTGCTTTTTTATTCAGACATTTTCATCAATCTGACTTATTTTCTTCACCAGACTGTCATTCAAACGTCAGCGCGCTGTCATATTTTTCACCTAAGTTTAGTACAACTTTATAACAACCATACATTTGGAAAAATATCATGACAGACTTTACACCTCATCATGAAGATAATGTTTACGACAGCAATGAATCCGGAAATTCTGAATTTAAAGATCTGTTTAATAAAAATATTACCCGTCGTGATCTTATTACAAAATCTGCAGGTGGTGCCGTTGCTTTAACTTTAGCCGCGACTTTAACCGGCTGTAATGATGATGACAATAACAGTTCAAATAACGGTAGCACTCCGACTACACCGGTTGAAGAGGTAAAAACACCGACTTCATTAACTTTTAAAACCGTAGATAAAAACACCTTAAATGCCTTTACCGTTCCAGAAGGTTATCAAGCGCGTATCTTATTTGCTTTGGGTGATCCGCTCGCTGCAGGTATGCCGGAATGGGATGACAACAATATTCCAACTGGTCCAACATTTAGCATGCGTTCAGGTGACAACCATGATGGCATGACCTTTTTTGGAATGAATAAATCCAAAGGCAATTATGATCCGAAAGCATCCAATGAAGGTTTGTTGGTGCTTAATCATGAATACATCAATCAAGGTTACTTACATCCAACTATTAACACGATTAAAGATGCTATTCGTTCAGAAGATGAAGTGATTCGCGAGGTCAATTCACATGGTGTTTCGATTTTGCATGTGACCAAAGATCCAAGTACCCAAGAAGTGAAGATTGATAAAAATTCAATCTTTAACCGCCGCATTACTGCAGCATCGAAAATTGAATTTTCAGGTCCCGTCAAAGGTCATGCACTGGTTAAAAGCAAAATAAGTCCTGAAGGTTTATTTACCTTCGGTACACATAATAACTGCGGTAACGGTTATACGCCTTGGGGCACTTATCTAACCACTGAAGAAAACTTTGATGGTTATCTGGCCCGTAATGCAAATGATGAGCGTGATCCTCAAACTGAATATGCACTAAACCGCTATAAAATTAAAAAAGGTCAGTCTTCTCAGTATAAATGGAATACCCCACAGGCCAGCTTACTTACTCAAGACATGTATGAGCGCTGGAATTCATCCATCACTGCCGCAACAGCGTCGGAAGATTTCCGCAACTCAGCCAACAGTTTTGGCTGGATTGTTGAAATTGATCCCTTTGATGGTCGTCAGCTCCCGGTAAAACGTACTGCACTCGGTCGTTTTGCACATGAAGACTGTCGTGCCAGCCGTGCCATCGAAGGACAGCAACTCGCCTTTTATATGGGCGATGACTCAACCGGTGAGTACATCTATAAATATGTATCGAATGCTAAATGGGATGCCAAAGATATCAATGGCGGTTATACAGCCGGAGATAAATACCTGAATAGCGGCAAGCTGTATGTTGCAAAATTTGATTTTAATGAAACCACACAAAAAGCGACTGGCGAATGGGTTGAGCTGAATATTAGCGATGCGCGTATTGCCAATTATGCGAGCTATAAATTTGCTGATCAGGGCGATGTTTTAGTCAATGCACGTTTAGCCGCAGATGCTTTGGGCGCAACCAAAATGGACCGTCCAGAGTGGTGTGCAGTGAACCCGAAAAATGGTGAAGTCTATATCACCTTAACTAACAACTCGAACCGTGGTAAAGCCTATGGCACAGATGCTGCCAATCCACGTAACTATTTTGATAACGATAGCGGCTCAACCAGCTTAAAAGGCAATATCAACGGGCATATTATTCGTTTACGTGAAAATAATGACCAAACCACTGCGACTAACTTCGTCTGGGATATCTTTCTGTTTGGTGCTGAAGCTGATTCCTTAACGAATGTGAATCTATCTGGCCTAACCGATGCCAATGACTTCTCTAGTCCGGATGGCATGTGGTTCGATCCACGCGGTGTGCTTTGGGTACAAACCGATGATGGTGCCTATACTGATGAAACCAATTGTATGATGCTTGCGGCATTACCAGGCCAAACGGGTGATGGTCAGGTTACTACAGCGCTCTCTGGCACGGCAACCCAGCAAACGCCTGCAGGTGCGGTTTTGAATGACAGTAAACTTCGTCGCTTCCTGACTGGTCCAAGCGGTTGTGAAATTACGGGCGTGACTATGACTCCTGACTACAAGGCTATCTTTGTAAACGTGCAACACCCCGGTGGAACATGGCCTTCAAATCATCCTAGTAACCTGAACTCAAGTAAAGGGATCGGAACACGTCCACGTTCAGCAACTGTAGTAATTACCCGTACCGATGGTAAAGAAATTGCCGCTGAATCTTTAGAACAGACCCAGCCAGCAAAAGTTTAATCATTAACTCAAGATCGAAATAAGATAAAAAAATGCCGACATGATGTCGGCATTTTTTTATGGGGTTAAAGGCAAATTGATTTGAATAATTTCACCTTGAGTGGCTCCTTGCTGGGATTTTTCTTGCCATAGCCAAGCATCATTTTTCATTCTTAAAAAATTAGAACAGCGCGTGCCATATACAGGACTTTGAATAAAAGTCGATGAGAGCAATTCTTCCATCTCTGTATTTATGCCAGTTTGTGGAAGCAGTTCAGGAATGATTTTGCGTTCATCTTCTAAAATATCCCAGACTGCAAATTCAAGATCCGCTTCAGTCGTCGTGTTCTGCTGCAACATCGGTAAAAATTCTTGGGTAAAACGTTTACGTAGATGCTTGGTCTTTTCCCAGTGTTCGGTCATTAAACCATTAGAAACCACATATACCCCTTGAGCCAAAACCTGTGGCGCTTCACCCCGGTTGCTCATATAGACTGCCTGATCTTGGTCCCCGAGCAATAAATTAAAACCGGCATAATCACATTGCCGTTTTTCCAAAGCTTGAGCAAAACGGATTGGCGTCAAATCTGACTCTAAAAATGCTTGAATCAGATGACCGCGTGAAGTCGGATAGGTTTTTTTATCAGTTGCATCTCGAAAGTTTGTCACGACTGCCCATCGTCCTGATTCAGTCACCCCCATCCATGTTCCACCAGACTGCAGATCTTGTCCGGCAATAATCGGACTATTTTCCCAAGTTTTTAAACCAGCCGTCGGACGGGTATAGAACTCATCCCGATTGGAAATCAGACACAAAGACATATCTTCCAAGACTTGCCAAGCTAAAGCTACAATACACATAATCTATGCTCTTTATCTTTACACATTGAATGTACAACATTTTTCATCACATTCAGCTAAAATCTGTGCAAAACAGAATCACAAGGAACAGGAATGCTGACCTATCCCAATATTGACCCAGTTGCTATATCGCTGGGACCGTTACAAGTCCACTGGTATGGATTGATGTATTTACTGGCATTTTTATTTGCTTGGGGACTTGCCACTTATCGAACCAAGCACAGGGATGGCTGGACACCCGATATGGTGTCTGACCTGATTTTCTATGGGGCTTTAGGTGTGGTGGTCGGGGGGCGTCTTGGCTACGTATTGTTTTACGGTTTTGAGCAATTCTTGGCCAATCCACTCTGGTTATTCCAGGTCTGGACTGGCGGCATGAGCTTCCATGGGGGCTTCTTGGGCGTAATGATTGCCATGCTGTTCTGGTGTAAAAAATACCAGAAAACCTGGTTCCAAACGCTCGACTTTATTGCACCATGCGTACCAACGGGTTTGATGTTTGGCCGAATCGGCAACTTTATTGGTGGTGAATTGTATGGTCGTCAAGTCACTGATCCAAACTTTGCCTTGGGCATGATTTTCCCGACCGATCCGCTGCAATTGGTGCGTCACCCCTCACAGCTTTATCAAGCCTTGGCTGAAGGGTTGATTCTGTTTATTGTATTGTGGTGGTTCAGTTCAAAACCTCGCCCACGTATGGCCGTTTCAGCCTTGTTCCTGATTGGCTACGGTATTGCACGCTTTGTGGTGGAATTCTTCCGCGAACCGGACAATGGACAGCTGTTTATTGGCTGGATGAGTAAAGGACAATTCCTGACTGTACCCATGATTTTGATCGGTCTCTGGATGATGTGGTACGCCTACCAAAAGAAAATTTATGATTGGGGTCCACAAAAAAATACTTAATTTTTAGCGAGGCAAAAGCCTCGCTTTTTTATCTTTGTTTTTGCTAAAGTGCAGTCAGTCCTCGTTTATCTATCAGAAGAATATGCTCGAATTTTGGTTTAATCCTAAAGTGTCCATCCTCCGCAAACTCATGATCTTTGCGGTTATTGCTATTGTTACCGGCATACTTTACTGGATGGAACCGCTAAAACCCGATGCAATCCTAATGTTCTTAGGCACCGGTATTATTTTTCTGATTTGTCGTTATTGTAAAATTCATTTTACTTCAAAAAATCCCACTGGATTGTTATATCGTCTGTTGACCTGGATTCCGATTGCCCTATTACTGGCACTTATTTTTATGCAGATGAAAGATGGTGAAATTTTGATTCCAGGCGCACAAGGTATTGGCTTTATGGCTTTGGCCATCTGTCTATTTTCACCCTTGTCTTTGCTAAATAAAAATGATCTTTCCAATGGACCTAAATAATGCTGGAATTTTGGTATTCAGATCAATGTAGCCGTCAAATCAAGCTGATGGTCTGTATTGTTACCTGTGTGATGATCTATGTGTGTTCCACAGTACAACAACTTTCGCCACTGTTTACCGGAATCAGCATTACTATTGGCATGGGCCTGCATGGATTAAGAGCATTGAACTTAAAAATTGTAGCCGATAATCCCTATAAAAAAGGTTTCGCCATTCTAATTTTTGCTATGCCGCTGATCGCTTTAATTATTTTAATTTCAGCCTTACCTACCCAGCATAAAATCGTTCTTGTCATGCAAGCAATTGGCTTTGCTGCAATTGGTTTATTTATCTTATCAACATTTCCAAATCGCAGGTTTGATAAAAATGAAGAGAGATGAGCCAGCCTCTTTGTAATTTAGCATGCAATTCATCTATCTTATTAAGACTGAGGAATTTTTTAATTAATCAGTTTTCTACTTCTGCAAAATAAAAAAGACCGCTAAAAGCGGTCTTTTTTCAATCATCCGAAGACGATTAAGCAGCTAATGCGTCTTTCGCTTTTTCGGCGATAGCAGCAAATGCAACTGCATCATGCATAGCGATGTCTGCAAGTACACGACGGTCGATAATCACTTGAGCCTTTTTCAAGCCAGCGATCATACGGCTGTACGATAAACCATTAAGACGCGCACCAGCATTGATACGTGCAATCCACAAAGCGCGGAATTGACGTTTCTTCTGACGACGGTCGCGGTAAGCATATTGACCTGCTTTAATTACTGCCTGGAACGCTACGCGATATACGCGTGAACGAGCGCCGTAGTAACCTTTAGCACGAGCAAGAATTCTTTTATGACGGCGATGAGCCTGGACACCACGTTTTACACGAGCCATTTATAAATCTCCTTAAAGGTATGGGCACATACGGCGAACTGAAGCAACGTCACTTACGTGAACCATTACACAGCCGCGCAATTGACGAATACGCTTAGCAGATTTTTTGGTCAAAATGTGGCGTTTGAACGCTTGTTTACGCTTGATACCGTTAGCAGTCGCTTTAAAGCGTTTAGCTGCACCACGGCGAGTTTTCATCTTAGGCATAACAACCTCTTTTGAACACCTGTTCGGAACGTCTGCACCATTGCAAAAACGACCTGCAGGTAAGGGAGCCAGTATTCTAAAGCATCTTTGCTTAAAACAAAAGCACATATCCTCAAAATACCCAACCAATCGTCTGCTTCTGTTAGTCTTATTTTGAGAATCTAAGAAATATAAAATGTAGGATTTTTTTATTAATAAATCATTTATTCGGTCTTATAATTATCACAACATAAGAATACTGGATTAACATGACTCCCGCACAGGATGCTTTTGCTGCACTGCGCTATCGTGATTTCTCAATTGTCACGGTGAATCAGTTCTGTCTCACTCTCGCCATTTTAATTCAAGAAATTATTGTCGCGTATTCACTTTATCAAATTACCAAAGATCCACTGACCCTAGGTTTGATTGGTTTAGCCGAAGCGATTCCGTTTATCACCTTGTCTTTATGGGGTGGCTATTTTGCTGACCGCTTTAATAAACAGACCATTATGAAAATCTGTTTGTTCTTTGCCGTGCCTTTACCTGTGGTTTTATGGTGGCTATTTCATCGTTATGGTCTAGGTGAAATTGGGATAAATACCCTTTCTTGGGGAATTTATGCAGTTATTTTTGGCTTGGGTACGATCCGCGGTTTTTATAATCCCTCGGCTACTTCACTTAAGCCGTTTCTGATTCCTCGTGATCTCTATGCCAATGGTGCAACTTGGACCACAATTGGGTGGCAAAGTGGCGTAATTATCGGACCCATGCTCGGTGGTTTCATGCTGGCATTTTTAGGTCGCGAAACCAGCTTGCTATCGGTCGCGGTATTGTTAAGTATCTGCTTTATTTTAATTAACTTGCTGCAAAAACGTAGTTTTCCCAAAATCGAAACGCATAATCTGGTTGAAAGTCTGGGCGATGGTTTCCGCTTTATCTGGAAAACCAAAATCGTGCTGTGGGCAATTTCTCTAGATCTGGTTTCAGTCTTATTTGGGGGTGTCATTGCCCTGCTGCCAATTTTCGCTGAAGATATTTTAAAAGTCGGTCCTGAAGGCTTGGGTTATTTACGCGCTGCTCCTTCCATTGGGGCGCTTTTTACCATGATTGCCCTAACCAAGTTTCCACCGACCCAAAATGCCTGGCGCAATATGTTGCTTGCAGTGGCCGGTTTTGGAGTGTTTACGCTGCTGTTTGCCTTCTCAAACAACATGTGGCTATCCCTGTTTGCTTTAGCCATGACTGGTGCCTGTGACAGTATTTCAGTCGTGGTTCGTCAAACCATTCTACAGATTTACCCGCCTGAGAATATGCGTGGACGTGTTGCGGCAGTAAATGGCATGTTTGTCTCATCAAGCAATGAATTAGGTGCGTTTGAATCTGGCTTAGCGGCAAAATACATGGGTGCTATTATGGCAACGGTCTTTGGCGGCTGTATGACCATGGCTGTCGTGACTATAAGCTGGATCAAAACCAAAGATTTATTTGGTGTAGATATCACTCAAGGTGATGATCAAAGACGTTAATTCACTTTTTAGACTTGCGAGTATTTCTAATTCAGGAAATACTTCGCACTCAAAATGCTCCGCTACCGCCGCAACCTCTGGTTTGATTAAAGAACTTAATATTTATGAAGCAAATACTGTGTTTTTCTCTACTCATGAGCTTACCGTTAAGCGCTACATATAGTGCTACAGCTAATTCATCCAAACAACTCGCGGTCCAAAAAAGCGCAGCCCTTCCGGCGCATTTAACCACGCGCATTCAATGGACCAAATTTCCACATCCTTCTTATAAAAATGAAGATTTAAAAGATCAAAACCGAAATGCAATTATCCGGATCTATGCCGATGAGACCGGTACGATTAGCAAAGCCAGTATCCAGGAGAGCACCGGTTTAAGCTATTTAGATGATCTGTTAATTAAAGCGGTACGTGAGGTAAGTGTAAAACCGCATATCGAAAATAATACAGCCCTTCCACAAATTGGCTATCAAACCTTTAGCCTGAAATTAAGTCAAGACCATGACACTGAAGTTTGCCAATACAACTTTAACTCTAAAAACTGGCAGGCTCAGCAGCAAGATAAAAAAGTACCTTTTTCATATCGTGCTCAACCCGATTTAGATATCGACTCTGAACAACTCAATGGACACAATCGTGCGGTGAAATTTACTTTTAAAGTAAATAAACACGGCGATGTAAAAAAAGTCAAAGTGAAAAACGGTTCAGGTATTTACGCTTTAGACCAACAAATTGTACGTGCAGTCTCAGACGCGAAAGTAGATGTACCACGTAAATATTGGGTTTATAAAAAATCGACTCTTAAAGATGAAATCAAGTTTGATTTAAATCAATGCCGGTAATTTGAATACGAGTCTAGGCAATAAAAAGAGATGCGCCCTGCATCTCTTTTTAAAATATTGAAAAAGCAGCATAGATAAATAAATACCGTGCTACTTTGGCAATACTCACAATCCATAAAAACCGCCAGAAGTTTTGTCTTAACAAGCCGGCAATTAAAGTAATCGGATCACCAATAATCGGCACCCAGCTCAACAGCAACGACCAGTAGCCATATTTTTGATAAATCCCTTGTGCCTTTAACATTTGCTGCTCAGAGACAGGAAACCATTTTTTATCTTTATAGTGTTCGATTTGGAAGCCTAGCCACCAATTCACACAGGAACCCAAAATATTTCCCACGCTTGCAACAAGCAGCAGTCCACCAATTGAATGACTACCCTCGGCCAACAATGCCAGTAAAACCGCTTCAGACTGTAAGGGCAATAAAGTTGCTGCGCCGAAAGCGGAAATAAAAAGTAAAACGTAGGACAGCATTAGATGAATAACAGCTTAAAGACCAAGTTTTCTCTTGGTAGATTGATATTCATAAACTGACCAGATAATGAATAAAACCATCACCACCCATCGCGCCAAATCATAACGATGCGCAATGACCCGAAAAATTTCTTTAGAGATGGCTGGATCATTGGCTTTTAGCGCCTCTGCAACTGACTGCATATGCACGACTTCAGCAATAAAGAGCAATAAACAAGCTGCAATACCAAAGATAATTGCCCAATAAATTTTCTTATTTGTTTCAACAATATGGGTCAAATTTAAGAAAAAGTCTTTCATAGCCATGAGGTCCAATAAAAAACCACCGCAACGGGTGGTTTATTTTTTGCGAGATTTAAGCGGTATTATTGCGTAATCTTAGCACAAAAACCTTTCGCAATTTTTATCCTCAAGGATTCACTTGAATTGCCAATGCACGTTGCACTGCCGGACGTGCAGTTAAGCGCTCAATATATTCTTTTACGTATGGATAATATTCGAGCTGAATTTGCTGCCATTCATAACGCAAAATCCACGGCAGAATTGCCATATCGGCAATTGAATATTCTCCCGCGACATATTTTTGCCCCATCAGCTGTTTGTTTAACACGCCATATAAACGCTTACTTTCATTGATATAACGATCAATCGCATAAGGAATTTTTTCAGCTGCAAATTTACCAAAATGATGATTCTGCCCGAGCATAGGTCCTAAACCACCCATTTGCCACATCAACCACTGTTCAACTTCAACACGTTGCTGTTCATCGGTTGGATAGTACAAGCCGGTTTTACGTCCCAAATATTGCAAAATTGCGCCAGATTCAAATACGGAAATGGCCTCACCACCCGGACCATCCTGATCGACAATGGCCGGAATTTTATTGTTTGGAGAAATACGTAAAAAGTCAGGTTGAAACTGATCATTTTCCATAATATTGATGGGGAAAATTTGATAATCCAAGCCCATTTCTTCTAAAGCTATTGTAATTTTATGACCATTGGGCGTTCCCCAATAATAGAGATCAATCATTTTTTTCTACCTTTTGTCTTTCTGGTTCTATATAACATTATTGAACAATATGAATATTTATAGCATGTTTTATTGCGCTAAACCTTAATCTTTAGTGAAACTTAATAAACACAATTAAGCTGCTTGACCTATTAATTTATCCCCTATTATCCGATTAAGATTTTTCTCAATTTTTTTAATTAAAATGCTTGAAAAGCCAAATTGCAGACCTATATTTATTCAAAGTAAAGCCATGATCGCGTGAAGCTATAGCTTTACTGACTGTTGATGCTCAGCATGACAGCCTTGAAATCTTATTTATAAAACTTTGCTGAACTCAGGAGGTTCTATCAATGAGTAATGTAAGTCTTACTCCACTATTTCGTCGCAGTATCGGTTTTGACCGTCTGAATGATCTATTTGATTATGCGATGCAAAGTGATACCCCTAATTACCCACCTTATAATATTGAAAAGACGGGTGACAATCACTACCGCATTGTGGTGGCTACCGCAGGCTTTGCCGAAGAAGAACTGATGATTAATCTTGAAAATCAAGTACTCACCATTTTAGGTAAACCTGCGGAAGAAAGTACCGATAACACGATTGAATTTTTACATAAAGGCATTGCCCGTCGTTCATTCAAACTCTCGCTACGCCTAGATGAACATATTGAAGTACAGCATGCCGACTATGAAAATGGTTTATTAAAAATAGACTTACAGCGTATTATTCCAGAAGAGAAATTGCCGAGACAAATTCCGATTGGGAAGAAAATTGAACGCTTAGAGTCCACTACTGTTGACGCATAAACCGTATCAAAGACCTGCCTAAGTGTAGGTCTTTTTCTATTTCTTCTAGTTTTAATTTAACAATCACCTCAAAAAAATAAAATGCTATTTAAAAGCTTATATGAAATATACTGCTCAAGTAGCACATAAAAAAATCATAAACATTTGCAAAGAAAAATAGGCAAAATATGCATTATTCAAAACCTGCCAATATGGGTCCAGCCACGATTTTTATCGCTTTTATCTGTTTCATCATTCTGATTGGCTTATTTCTTTTTGGCTGGCCACATTATAAAGTATGGAAACAAGGTATGGATGGTCAAGCAGCATTAGCAGAAGCCGAGCAATCCAAAATGATTCAGGTTCAGGTCGCTAAAGCAGAATTGGAAAGTGCCAAATTGCGTGCCGAAGCCATAAAATTAGTCGGTCAAGCCGCGAAAGACTATCCTGAATACCGTAAACAGGAGTTTATTGGCGCCTTTGGTGAGGCGTTACGTGATGGTCGTATTCAGCAAATTATTTATGTACCGACTGAAGCCAATATTCCAATTGTGGAAGCAGGTAAAAATAGTAGCCCTCTACAACAATAAGTAAAAAAGGCAGGCATAAAAAAGCACTGCATTTGCAGTGCTTTTTATCAATGGATCAACAAGTGCTTATTTTTTACGTTTCGGTCCAATGAGCATGCCCATTTGACGACCTTCCATTTTTGGTGCTTGTTCGACTGTACCGTATTCAATTACGTCTGCTTCAACTTTTTGTAATTGAGCAAGACCTAATTGTTGGTGAGCCATTTCACGACCACGGAAGCGCAAGGTAATTTTTACCTTGTTCCCTTCCTCTAGGAAACGAAGAATTGCACGTAACTTGATGTTGTAATCACCAATGTCTGTACCAGGACGCAACTTAATCTCTTTAACCTGAACTTGATGCTGTTTTTTCTTCGCATCTTTTTGCTTTTGCTTCAGATCGAATAAATGTTTGTTAAAGTCCATGATTTTACAAACAGGTGGCTCTGCATTAGCAACGATCTCAACAAGATCAAGCTCAACTTCTTCTGCAGCACGCAACGCTTCAGCAAGTGAAACGATGCCTTTTTGTTCACCATCTGCAGCAACGAGACGTACTTCTTTCGCACGGATCTCGTCATTTAATGCAGGACGATTGCTTTTAGCACCTTGTTGTTGGTTACGGTCAGGCTGTTTAATCTTTATTACTCCACAATGTACCGGCCGCGTTCGGCTACGGCTGCTTTCACTAGGTCAACGAAGGCATCAATTGACATAGTACCTAAATTTTTTCCTGAGCGGGTACGAACATTCACAGTACCTTCCTCTACTTCACGGTCTCCAAGAACCAGTAAGTAAGGAATACGCTCTAAAGTACGTTCACGAATCTTAAAGCCGATTTTCTCATTTCTCAAGTCAGAAATGGTACGAATTCCACTTTCTTTAAGTTTAGCGACGACTGACTCACACGCCTCGGCCTGCGAATCTGTAATATTCATTACACATGCTTGTGTTGGTGCTAACCAAGGTGGCATAAAGCCCGCATAGTGCTCAATAAGTATACCAATAAATCGTTCAAAACTTCCAAGAATTGCACGATGCAACATTACCGGCTGATCACGATCGTTATCTTCTGTGACATAAGAAGCATCCAAACGCTCAGGCAAGTTAAAGTCACATTGAATAGTACCACATTGCCAGATACGACCTAAGCAGTCTTTCAATGAGAATTCAATCTTAGGACCGTAGAATGCACCCTCACCTGGTTGTAAGTCCCAATCTAGACCTGCAGCATCTAAAGCATCAGCCAAAGATTTTTCTGCCATATCCCAAAGAGCATCTTCACCCACACGTTTTTCTGGACGAGTCGACAATTTCATTTGTACCTCTTCGAAGCCAAAATCTTTGTATACATCCAGTGTCAATTTGATAAAGTCTGCAACTTCCTGACCAATCTGTTCTTTGGTACAGAAAATATGTGCGTCATCTTGAGTAAAGCCACGAACACGCATAATGCCATGTAATGAACCCGATGGTTCATTACGGTGACATGAACCGAATTCTGCCAAACGTACAGGAAGATCACGATACGATTTTAAACCCTGATTGAACACTTGTACATGACAAGGACAGTTCATTGGTTTAACCGCATAGTTGCGGTTTTCAGAATGCGTGGTGAACATGTTGTCTGCATAGTTTGCAGCATGTCCTGATTTTTCCCACAACGTGAAATCCACTACCTGCGGAGTACGAATTTCTTCATAACCGTTGTCTTGCTGAACTTTACGCATGTATTGTTCAAGCACTTGGTAAATGGTCCAGCCATTTGGATGCCAGAACACCATACCCGGCGCTTCTTCTTGCATATGGAACAAATCAAGCGCTTTACCAATTTTACGGTGATCGCGTTTTTCTGCTTCTTCAATACGTTTTACATAAGCCGCTAGCTGTTTCTTGTCTGCCCACGCTGTACCGTAAATACGTTGTAATTGTTCATTCTTCGCATCACCGCGCCAGTAAGCGCCAGAGATTTTAGTCAGCTTGAATGATTTTAAGAATTTGGTGTTTGGTACGTGCGGACCACGGCACATATCCAGGTAGTCTTGATGGTAGTACAAGCCCATTTGTGTCTCGTTAGGCATGTCCGCAATCAAGCGTAATTTGTATTCTTCGCCACGTGCTGTGAACTCTGCAATCACATCGTCACGTGGAGTCATTTTTTTCACCACATCATAGTCTTGATCGATGAGCTTTTTCATACGCTCCTCAATCGCTGCCATATCGTCTAATGTAAATGGACGTGGCATCCAGATGTCATAGTAGAAACCTTCTTCAATGACCGGACCAATCACCATTTTTGCTTCTGGGAACAATTGCTTAACAGCATGGCCAACCAAATGTGCGCATGAGTGACGAATAATTTCGACACCCGCTTCGTCTTTAGGCGTAATGATTTGTAGCGTTGCATCTTCAGTGATGAGATCGGACGCATCCACTAAACGATCATTCACACGACCAGCAACTGTATTTTTGGCAAGACCCGGACCAATGCTGAGTGCAACGTCCATCACAGATACGGCTTGATCAAACTGTTTTTGATCGCCATTTGGCAAAGTGATAATTGGCATAAGAAATCCTTAAGGAGTGATGCCCCGTACCATGGGGCATATCACCGCGAGATTATGATCGAGGCAAAGCCTCAAAAGATAAAAACGGTGGATAAATAAAATCGATTCGAATTTTACACGTCTTATCCACAGGATTAAACCTTTTTACCTAGAAAATTCGCGATTTGGCTCATTTTGAATTTATTTGCCACTCCTCTACCCTTATCAGAATCTGGGAATCTTTCTTCTTATTTTATTCTCTAAAGGTATCCCGCTCTGTAAATTTTGCCTGAGCATGGGCATAAAGCTTGGAAAATTGCGGAATAAACCGCTTTGCTCTATTTCCGCTTTAAGAACACATAATTATCCACAACGACATCGCGCCGTTTGAGAACCTGTACCATTTCCGGATTACTGCTATATCCATATAAAATATGCGGCTAATATTTTGCAGGATGAATATCATCTGCGCGCCCATCCCCCCATACACAAACTAAGCTTGATTATTATGGGTAAAATAATTCAGTAATTCTAAACCGGCTAATTAGGTATAAGGCAAAAAATTTAACACGGGTATAGCAATCTAGAGTGTGCATTTTAGTTCTGATAAATTGTCCAGATCACAAGCACTCGGTTTAATCAACATTAACCCAAAGCCAAATCATTACATTTGCTTTGCTGGTAATACTGTACAAAATTTCATTCTTCTTCCTTGGCTGATATTATTTAATTGCTCAATTAGAGTAAAATACTTAAAAAATCAAACATGGGAACCGGGGCGTTCAAAATATTTGAATATCGTCAAACATTATCATTAATATTCAATATGTTAAAAATTATAAAAACGCACTCGACTAAAGCCTAAATGCAAGATTCCCAAGAAGTGCATATCTTTTTAACAGGATATGAAAATAAATATATAACGGAGTTTTAAAATGGTTAACGCATACGATGAATTACCGCGTACCCCCGCAAATTTTGTAGCGTTGTCACCTTTACGCTATCTTGATCGTGCAGCGTATATCTATCCAAATCAAGATGCGATTATTCACGGTAAGCGTCGTATTACCTGGCGTGAGAAATACAATCGTTGCCGTCAGTTTGCCAACCAACTCCAAAAATTAGGCATCGGTAAAAATGATACCGTTTCAGTACTGCTGCCAAACGTCCCTGCCATGATTGAAGCACATTTTGCCGTGCCTATGGCGGGTGCGGTACTCAACACCTTAAATACGCGCCTGGATGCCAAGACCCTTGCCTTTATGCTTGAGCATGCTGAAACCAAAGTGTTATTGGTCGATCCCGAATTTACTGCAGTTGCTACCGAAGCACTCTCGCTGGTGTCACAAGAGATCTATGTGATTGATGTGGCTGACCAAGAATATGAAAATGCGTCAACACCAATTGGTCAAGTTGAATATGAAGACTGGATTGCCCAAGGCGATGCAAATTTTGAATGGCATTTACCCCAAGATGAATGGGATGCCATCAGTTTAAGTTATACATCTGGAACCACCGGTAATCCTAAAGGTGTGGTTTACCATCACCGCGGTGCCTACATTAACGCGGCCAGCAATATCATTGCTTGCGGCATGATGCCTCGTGCCACCTATTTATGGACACTGCCACTGTTCCACTGTAATGGCTGGTGCTTTGCCTGGACTATGGCTGCCAACGGTGGAACAAATGTCTGCTTACGTAAGGTCGATGCTGAACTGATCTTTAAATTAATTGCTGAACATAAAGTGGATTACTTCTGTGGTGCGCCGATTGTCTTGTCCATGCTCATCAACACGCCTGAAGAGAAGAAGCCCCAGCTTGATCACCGTGTTGAAGTCATGGTCGCGGGTGCTGCGCCTCCAGCAGCGATCATTGAAGGGATGCGCAATATTGGCATTAATGTCACTCATGTCTATGGCTTAACAGAAACCTACGGTCCTTCTGCTCTCTGTGCCTCCCAAGCGGGTTGGAGTGATTTGTCGATTCAAGAACAAGCGCAGTTACACTCACGCCAAGGCGTTCCTTACCCCTTACAAGACGGCATGAAAGTGCTTGATCCTGAAACTATGCAAGAGGTTCCGCATGACGGTCAGACCATGGGAGAAATTATGTTCCGTGGCAATATTGTCATGAAAGGTTATTTAAAGAATCCCGAAGCAACAGCCGAGGCATTTGCTGGTGGCTGGTTCCATACCGGTGACCTTGCTGTGTGCCAATCAGATGGCTATGCCAAAATCACCGACCGTTCCAAAGACGTGATTATTTCAGGTGGTGAAAATATTTCATCGCTTGAAGTGGAAGAAGTCTTATATCAACATCCTGCTGTACTGACTGCAGCCGTGGTGGCCAAACCTGATCCACGTTGGCAGGAAGTACCGTGTGCCTTTGTGGAACTCAAACAAGGTAAAACAGCCACCCCTGAAGAACTGATCGAATTCTGCAAACAACATCTAGCGCGCTTTAAAGTGCCTAAAGATTTAGTGATTACCGAAATTCCTAAAACTTCAACCGGGAAACTGCAGAAATTCATCTTGCGTGACTGGGCAAAAGAACGTGCTGAAGGTGAGTTTAATTAATTTCTTTCTATGCTGAATAAACTTTCATCTTACAAAAGTTTCCCTCTCCTAGTAGGAGAGGGGTAGGGAGAGGTTATATACATCGAAGAAATACGTGATTTTACGTAGCTATTTGAAAAATGAGTTGTTTGGAAGATATTTTTGGATAGCGGTCAACCCTCTCTTTAATCCCCCAAAGGGAGAGAGAAATCTTAAGGAATAAAAAAAGCGACTCAATTGAGTCGCTTTTTTAGATTTTGCACTGAACAAAAAATCAGTTATCTGAAATCAATGCCACTTGCTGAATATAGTTAAATAATTTCAGCTTAGACGCAGCGACTTGTTCTTCAGGCAATTGTTTGGTGATATCACGTTGAATACGCAAGATATGCTGACGAATCGGATGATGCTCAGCCGCATTGTGTGCTTTCATGAATTCTTTGATTGCAGGATCACCCTGTGCAATCATTCGGTCAACCCAACGCTGTAATTGTGCGGTTTTTTTCGCACCTTGTTGCGGCGTTAAATAAGACAAAATCACTGCCTCATCTTCATTACGCAATAATTTACCAATCCGTAGAAACTGACGACGGCGTGCCTCATGTGAAGTAATACTACGCACATCAAGCAGAGCATCAATTAAACGCTCTTCCACAGGGAGTTTCTGAATTTGCTTAAGGCTCAATTCAGAGAGTTGTTCACCTAAAGCAGCCATACGCTGAACTGCTTTTTTTTGTTCGGTTTTGCTTGCACGTCCTTCTAAAGTTTCAAAGTCATCTTCAGTAAAACGCTGTTGCGGTCGACGTGCCACGATTAATCTGCCTCGTAAAATTTTGCTGCAAATAGCGCCTGAATTTCAGATAAAGCTTGTTGTTCATCTGCACCTTCAAGCACTAAACGTAAAGTTGTGCCTTTGCCTGCACCGAGCATGAGCAAGGACATAATATTTTTTGCATCGACTAATTTGTCACCTTTACCAATTTGAATCGATGAACGAAATTTGGTGGTAACTTCAATTAGCTTTCCAGATGCACGCGCATGTAAACCTAGTTTATTAATTACGTCAACAGTTGTGTCAATCATGACCAGTGCTTCATTTCCCTGTGTAAGACCTGAATAGACCATTTTGCCTCAAGAGCTTTTTTGAGTCTATCCACTATATATACTGAACGGTGCTGCCCTCCGGTACATCCAATCGACACTGTCATATAGTGACGATGTCCCTCTGCGAAGACAGGCAACCATTTATCTAAAAAATGATAAATATCTTCGAACATTTCATTGGTTTGTTCACTTTGCAGCAAAAATTGCTGCACAGGTAAATCCAAACCTGAATATTTGCGTAATTCCAGCTCCCAATGCGGATTAGGCAAATGACGTACGTCAAACACATAATCGGCATCCAGTGGAATACCGTGCTTATAACCAAAAGACTGCAAAATTAAAATGAGGTTATCGGATTGTCCAAGTTTAGACAATAAAGTGTGCTTCAGATCATGCACACTTTTATCCGTAGTATCAATATGTACCGTTGAACGTAATTGTATCGGAAGCAATAAGGTTTTTTCTTCCTGAATACACTGATTCAAACTTTTAAAACGACTGGACAAAGGATGAGGGCGACGCGAAGCACTAAAACGGGAAATCAATTGTTGATCTTGGGTGGTCAGATAAATGATATCGACTGAACCATGGGTTTGCAGTTGTTCAAACACATGATCAAACTCTTGTAAGTCCGCGCGAGTGCTGCGTACATCTACACCTAAAGCCAATTGTTCTAAATTATTTTCACTGTCCAGTTTAGCAACAATTTCCGGCAGCAGTGCCAATGGCAAATTATCAATACAGTAATATCCCAAATCTTCAAGCACCTGCAATGCAGATGATTTCCCTGATCCGGATTGTCCTGTAACGATTAAAATACGCTTCATGGCAAGGCTGTCCTTAACTAAATTTTACGCAGTATACTTAACTTGCAAGTTATCAATCAGTCGGGTTGTACCTAATTTTGCCGCGACAAACAAAACCACATCCTGATTAAATGCTTCTATTTGCTGTAATTCCAGAGTACGTGCTTCCACATAATCCACAATAAAACCGGCTTGTGTCAACTTTTGCTTAATATTTTCCAACACTTCCGTTAGCTCAATACCGCTTTGAAGTTCTTGTTCAGCAGCTTTTAAACTTTGGTAAATGGTCGGTGCAATCTGACGATGTTCTTCACTTAAATACCCATTACGCGAACTCAGTGCCAGACCATCTTCAGCACGGGTAATCGGTACGCCAATCACTTCCAATGGAATATTTAAATCACGTACAAACTGACGAATCACCGCCAATTGCTGATAATCTTTTTGTCCAAAGAATGCAAAATTTGGTTGCACCATATTAAACAGTTTAGTCACAACAACGGCTACGCCATCAAAATGACCCGGACGCTGTAAACCACACAAATCATTGGTGATTTCAGAGACACTAATATTGGTTAAACGGGGTTTATTACCATACATTTGCTCAACGCTTGGCGCAAAAACAATATCGCAGCCTACCTCTGCCAACAAACGGCTATCCTGTTCCAAAGTACGCGGATAATTTTCAAAATCTTCATTTGGACCAAACTGAATTGGATTGACAAAAACACTGACCACCACTACATCACATAATTTACGCGCTTCACGTACAAGGTTTAAATGACCTTCGTGTAAATTACCCATGGTTGGAACAAAACCAATAATTTTTCGTGCCGATCGAGCTGGACTAAGTGAAGCCGTTAATCCTTGAATGGTGGTTTCTGTTTTCATGTTTACAGCTCGACTTGAAAAGTGTGTTCTTTGGCAGGGAAAGAACCCTCTTGTACTGCAGCATGGTAGGCTTTAAAAGCATCCAAAATTGCAGTTTCCCCCGCTTGTTCTTTCATAAAATTACGTACAAATTTAGCCACACGACCAAAGGTCAGCCCAAGCATATCTTGAACCACAAGTACTTGACCATCAGTATCTGCGCCTGCCCCAATCCCAATTACAGGAATATGCGGGAACAGTTCAGCAATTTCTTTACCCAATTGTGCAGGTACACATTCTAATAATAATAATGCAGCACCCGCTTCAACCACGGCTTTACAATCTGCAATTAATTGATCCGCGGCTTCACGAGTACGAGCTTGTAATTTATAACCACCAAAGACATGTACGGATTGAGGCGTTAAACCTAAATGGACGCACACAGGGATACCATTTCGGGTCAAAACAGTGACAGTTTCACTTAGCCAGGCCCCGCCTTCCATTTTGACCATTTGTGCGCCCGCCTGCATGACGGTTTTTGAGCTAAGTAAGGCATCATTTAGAGTGGCATAACTCATAAATGGCAAATCAGTCATAATAAAGGCATGCTGATTACCACGACGTACCGCTGCAGTATGGTAAGCCATATCTTCTACAGTAACCGGCAGCGTGGAATCACGCCCTTGAATCGACATCCCTAAAGAATCACCAATTAAAATACTGTCGACTTCGGCAATTTCCATCGCTTTTGCCATGCTTGCATCATAACAAGTCAAACAAGAAAATTTGCGTCCATCAGTTTTAAATTTTCTTAAGTCGCTGAGACTAATCATCAAGATATTCCTCTAACCCATGCTTTCCACATGTCTAAATTAAATATTTGACCAAGTTTCATCATCCAAAACAGACACTGTCGGATGTTGAACCACGGGTAAATTTTTTAATCGTTGTGCTTTAATTTGTATATTTACATCTAAATCTAACAAGGGTATGACCACAAAATCACGTTCGAACAGTCCCACGTGTGGAACAGTTAAACGATCATTTTGAATGTGTTCTTGGCCATAGATCAATAAATCCAGATCCAAGGTACGCTCGCCCCAACGGCGTAAACGTACCCGACCCGACTCTTGTTCAAAACGTTGCAACTCATCCAATAAGACCAAAGGCGCTAAATCAGTTTCTAGCTGCGCCACCGCATTTAAATAATTCGGCTGATCTTGGGGGCCCATTGGTGGACTTTGATATAATCTGGATGTTTTCACGGTTCCAAGTGTTGCCAGTTTTTGCACAGCTTCAAGCAAAATCTGGCGTGAATCACCCAAATTGCTACCTAAGCCAATATAGGTGACTGTGGTCATTGTGTCGGCCCAAAAACAACGTGATTTAAATCACGTTTTACCCGTTTACGTTTTAGAATTGGATGGTCATATGCAATCTCTGAGCCACCTGCAGAAACTGTTTGAACAGGTCTGTCAGGTCTGGTTCTGCTCTTGCGCTCACGGCGACGTGGTTCAGGTTCGTTGACCAACGGTTCAATTTCTACAGAGACGGATTTAGGTTCAATTGTATCTTCTGTTGCAGCTTTACGACGACTTTTTGCACGTTGACGATTATATTGACTAATGGCACGTTCTTTTTCATCGGTACTCATTAACTGATATGAATCCCACCACATGCCCATACCTTGGGTAGTGTTATCCCCTGACTTTTCGCGAAGTAGCAGAAAATCGAAACCGGCACGGAAACGTGCATGGGATGATAAAGCTTGGATTTGTTGTGGTTTTGGATTCAGCAAACGAGTTTGCATTTCCCAAACTTCACGAATAAAGGTTTCTGCAAAACGTGGGATGATGGTACGGGTGGCCTGACGTTTTAATACATCCAGACCCGCTTGTGCACGTGCTTCTGCAGCAACCACACCTTTACTGAGATAAAATTCGCAACGCTCTAAAAAGGGTTTCCACAGCAACACCGCATAGAAAAATGCAGGATTAATGGTTTTACCAATTTGAATACGCTGGTCGGTATTGATGGCAGCGCGTTCGATAAATGTGGAAATTTCTGGCCGGATATCAGCAAACAACTGACGCCAGATATCAAAATCAATCAGCATCGGCAGCACGCGATTCAAATGCCCCATGGTGAACAATTTCTGCGACTCGTCATACAAACGATGCGGAGAAATATCACGCAGCAACTGGGTCATTTCCGGAGTGAAAATCTCTAAAATTTCAGGTGCAATACTGAAATTTAATTTTGCCGCGAAACGCAAAGTACGCAGCATACGCACTGGGTCTTCTTCAAAACGTAAAGTCGGATCGCCCAATAAGCGTAAAGTTTTATTTTCAATATCATCAATTGCATTACAAAAATCGAGCACGATCCCTTTACGCGGTTGGTAATACATCGCATTAATGGAAAAATCACGGCGGGCAAAATCTTGCTCAATCGTGCCCCAATTATTGTCACGTAAAATCATGCCTGAAGCAGAAGTGACTGCTTTTTTAGGCGGTGCACGGAATGTCGCAACTTCGATCAGTTCTCGGCCTGAATAGACATGAGCAAGCTCAAAACGTCGTCCAATAATACGACAACGCCGTCCGAAAACTTCTTTCACTTGCGCCGGTGTTGCATCGGTGACTGCGTCAAAATCTTTAGGATTAAGACCCAACATTAAGTCACGGACACCACCACCGACGATATAAGCTTCAAAGCCTGCCTTATTTAAGGCATCGATAACATCTAATATGGAAGAAGGTAATTGAGCGGTTGATAAACCACATTTTGACGCGCGCAAAGTTTGCAAAAGACGCTGTCTCCTACGTCTGAACGTAAAATATCTAAGATGACGCTAATCATATATCTAACACAATCAAAGGGCAATTTGATTATCTCGATGCTAAATATATTGTTTGTCCCTTGTTGACTGCTTGAGCCACGAATTATAAGGCTAATCGATCTTTATTCTTGGCAAATAAAGCCGGTCCAATCCCCTTGACCTGCTGTAATTCCTCAATGTTTTTAAATTTTCCATTTTTTTGACGATAGGCAATAATTGCTTCCGCTTTTTTTACACCGACCCCGGACAACTCTTGTAGCTGTTGCAGGTTGGCTTGGTTCAAACTTATTTTAGACCCCGTAGATGCCTGTAAGGCAGGTTTCGCCAAATAGTAATTTTTTGGCGGAGATACATGCGGTATTTTTAAGCGTGCATCTTCGGCTTCCTGCTCAGCCTTCCATTTTAAGTATTGCTGGTCAAATTGCTGAGCATAACCAGTCGTTCCACTTAGCACTAACATCAATGTACCAAGATAAAAAATGGCATTTAGGATCTGTATTATTTTTTTCATTCTAGGCCTTTTATTTTAATTGTTGTTTTGCCTGCTCCCAGAGTCGATCCATTTCTTCTAAAGACAGCTTCTCAATTTTTTTATGTTGTTGCTGAGCGTGATCTTCAATGAAAGCAAAACGTGTTCTAAATTTATGAATAGTGCTTAAAAGCGCCATTTCACTGGAAAGTCCCAGTTTACGTCCAACATTGATAAGTGAAAATAAACAATCACCAAATTCATCGAGTATTTCGTCGGAATTCTGATTGTGGATAGCCTGCTGTAATTCAGCCAACTCTTCATTCAGCTTGCCATAAGCACCTGCTACATCAGGAAAGTCAAAGCCAATTTGTGCTGCATTTTTTTGAATTTCATGCGCTTGCTGAATTGCAGGTCCATGTTTGATGTCATCTAAACGGGATTGGGCTTTGCCCTGTTTTTCTTTTTGTTTAATTTTTTTCCAAAGTACCGCCACATCATCAGAACTAAGTTGTGAAAATTGCTCTGCTTGAAATACATGTGGATGACGACGAATTAACTTTTCAGTAATCGCATTTACCACATCATTAAAATCAAAGGCCCCAACTTCACTATACATTTGCGACTGAAAAACCACTTGCAGGAGCAAGTCACCAAGTTCATCTCGTATCTCGTTTGTATTTCCTTCCCTGACCGCTGCTTCTACCTCATACGCTTCTTCGATGGCGTATTTGGTCAGGCTTTGTGGTGTTTGCTGTTGATCCCATGGACATTTTTCACGTAACTCACGCATTATTGCTAATAATTTATCCATGTTTTCATCACTCCAGTCATTTTGAAAAAATTCGTTTTTCGCAGTCAATATTTGTTATGCTCAAGCTAAAATCGCTAACAATTAAGCGCTACAAAAACAAAACTGAAAGGGAAAAATATATGCACAGTATCTTTATTAGTGGTGCAGCACAAGGAATTGGGGCCGCAATTGCAACGCTGTTTTATCAATATGGTTATAAAGTCGGCATCTATGATATCAATGTTGTTCAAGCGCAAAAACTTGCCCAACGCCTAGGAACAAATGCTAAAGCTGGTCTACTTGATGTTTGTCATTATGAACAATGGCAACAGGCTTTAAATGAATTTCAGGCTTGGGCAGGAGAAATTAATATATTAGTTAATAATGCCGGTATTCTCTATTCAGGGGCTTTTGAGCAGACCGATATTGCAGCGCATCAACGAACTTTCAATATCAACGTTAACGGGGTTTTAAACGGTTGCCATGCTGCTTTACCTTTTTTAAGACAGGCATCTTTTGCACGTGTGATTAACCTATCCTCTGCTTCCGCCATTTATGGACAACCTGATTTAGTCTCGTATTCAGCCAGTAAGTTTGCAGTTCGCGGTATTACCGAAGGGCTAGATATTGAATGGCAGAAATATGGTATTCGGGTTTTGGATGTCATGCCCTTATTTGTTCAAACCGCTATGGTTAAAGATATGGATGCAGGCAGCATTCAAAATATGGGAGTACATTTAACTGCTGAAGATGTCGCACAGACAATTTACACACGTGTGCAAGCGAAAGATTCTGTATTTACCAAAACCCATGAACCAGTAGGGTTCAAGACCAAAATTATGTTTAATTTGTCTAAAGTCAGTCCGCAGTTTGTAAACCGGATCAGTACAATGTTTTTAGCTCAGCGTAAAAATGAAAAAGTCTGAAAAAACTTCAGACTTTTTCATTTTTTCCATCTCTCGACTGTATCTTATACTGTCCAGAAAATCGCTCAGATATTAAAAATTAAAGGGTAATTTCCTGTGTTTTTGATGCGGATGATTCAGGTACTTTAAATTCAATTCCTGCTTTTTTCAATAATTTAGGATATTCCACAATAACCATTGTAGAGTTTTTAGCAATACCCGATACATCACCTAATAGACTTTTAGCATCAACCAAAGATAAGCCTGTATTGGACAAGCCGGTAGGATTAGAAAGCAAACTCATCGATACTTGTTTGCTATTTACCACTAACTCACGCGCGGATAGACCTGCAATTACGAAGTTAGACATTGATTTCAATAGAAGCTGCTTTTTCTCGCTATTTAAAGCTGCAAGCTGTTCCACTGTATTTTCTTCATCTTTTTTAGATGCATCTAATACAGTTGCAGACAGCTTGGTAATTTCTTGCTGAATAGCCTGTTTTTCTTTGAGATCAGATGTGGTTTTAAAGCTATTTAATTTGGTTTTTAGCTCTTCAGCATCTTGTTTATTGGCGAGCACATAAGCAAGTGCAGCACGACTTTCTATAAACATTTGATTAGTGGCTTTGGCTTGAGTAAAAAACCCATTCAAATCCATATTTGAAGAAGATACACCAGTTGCAGATTCAGTCAAGTTTGAAGCAAGACTACTCAGTGAACCAAAACCTGCATAGACGCTTGAAGCCCCCATGGAGGCAGTTACTGCCAATACAATCGCAATTTTTTTCATACGTCACTACCCTTATTGTGTGGAATCGGCTTTTTGCACGATTTGATTTAAAATTTTTGGTAAAGCTTCAAACATTTGGATGTTGTACATTTCATGGCGATGTTGGTGATCGATTCCCTTCAATCCAATTTCTTGCTGTAACCCATAGGCACCAATTTTTTCAGCTTTATCATTAAATCTGCGCGCACCACTCGCCATGACCAAGGTGGCATCACAGTTGCTTTTATCTGCATTGCATTTAATGCTGTCTTGTTTCACTTCGATCTTAAACACCGGTTGCAGACATTCATTTTGCGGAATATGGAAATTGACTTTCATATCCTTTTTAAATCCGGCATTTTCAGTCATGCTAATCACTGAATCTTTCAGCGAAGTCTGGCCTTTAAAGCCTGAACCTGTAGCATAAAATGGTCGTTTCGACTGACTGGTAAAGGCGTGATAAATCAAAGAGCCAAAACCATAGAAAGGAATTTCACCGACTTGTTCGGTATGCAAGCCTGGACATAAAACACGGGCTTGTTTTGAATCGCCGACTGGAGCAGAACTATCAAGCAAAATACTGTCGCCAGAACGCACCGGTAAACGATCGTTGCTGCTGACTGGGAAATCTAATTGCGCTTTGACTTTCGCACCTTGACGTTCCAGTACAGTAGCTTCCCATGTCGGAATCAGGATATTACGCCCTGCTGCTTTATCTTGATGATAGACATGAACTTTCATGCCAGTAGTTAAACGCTCACCCGCATCATCAATGGTAATGCTCTGACCACTTGAACCCGAGACTTTTAAATCAGACCGGGTAAATTGAATCCCTTTTTGAAATTTTTGACCTAGTTTTAAAAGCGCATTTTTCAGTACCACTTCCTTACGCGCCTCTAAAGAAAAGCCCATTCCTTCAGAAATAACGTCTTTAATATCATCTGTTGCATGGGCGGAATAAATAACACGGCCGGATTGATCAATCATTTCAGCAAAGACTTCGCTATGAAAAACCTGCTGCTGAGTCATTTTGCCAATCTGCTGTTGATAGGCAATCACTGGAACAACATTAATACGAATAAAGAATTCAGGTAATTCACGCTGATTGATATCTTCACTTTGCGCCAAGGCAGTCTGTTCACTGACACTTTGCGCCATGGCACTATAGCGTCGATTGACAGGGGTTAAAGTAAAAGATGCTTGCTCACCCACCGCATCAGAAAAGATTTGCTCGATTAGATCCTTCGACTCACCTTGATAAGTCAGTACATCAACCACCAAAGCCTTTGGCTTATTCATGGCCTGACGCGTATTAGTAGATACTTTGCTAAAACGTTTACTATTACCAGACATTAATACGGGCAAAGCCACAGCATAATCACTGTCCGCATGAACCACACGAATCAAATCACCGTCTACCGAACTCAGCTCATCCTGTGCAGCAATCCCCTGATTAAAACCTTTATCTAGAACCAGATAAGATTTCCATTGATCAATCACTTGAGTTTCGGTTTCAGAAATTTTAAGTTTCGACTTTAATTCCTGAGTGACCTGTTGCGTCAAGCTCAGTAAAGTACTTTGAAATTTTTGCTTAATCGCCGCTTTTGTTGCAGCAGATTCAATTTCACTAGTGAGCACTTGAATCGGTTGAGATAAGGTTGCACTGTCGCTATAAATGACTTCACCCGACAATACATTGGTCAGCTTTAAGCTTAAGGTGACAGGCAGGAAAATTTCTGCGGTCGAATCCTTTTTTACAATATATTGACTCGCACGTAAAACCTCTAGCGATGCAATATAGGTACGATTTTTAGTTTTTTGCGAAATGGTATCGACAATTTGAGTCCCAAAATTTTGCTTTAAACTTTGTAAAAAAATTTGCTCTGTTTGTTTACGTATTGCAGGATTATCAATTGCCCGACTAAAATCACAGTCAATTGAAGAACCATTGGCTTCATACTTGCTGAGATCTGTACGGCAACCTTGCTCCAACCCAAAAACACCTTGAGATGGATAGATTTGTATATTTGCTTGTACAGCAGATATCGAAAGCATCGACATTGCAAACAATAGTGCATTAGCTTTTACTTGCATTGTGTACCACCAATACAAAGTGTAATTGTATTACCTGCCTGCAAGCGTTCTGCACTTGAAAGTGTCGGATTGACTTTACGTAGGGCTTTTGCCAACTCTCCGGTAATCGGTTTACTGCTCTTATAAGTCATGGTCAGTTCGACTAGTCTGCCATCCTGTGTACGCACATCAATGTTTTCTGCACCTTCAATTTCTTCAAGTGCCACATACAAATCATCCCCTAAACGTGTAGAGACATTGCCGGAAACACTTTTCACAAAAATGGTGATTTCTTTACCGTACATTGAACGATTTTTAGAGTAGGCAAGAATTTGTGGCCCCACCTGGCTAATCGCTAAATCACCCAGTTTTTTTGCTACATTGGTTCGACATGAATCTGTAGTCGCACCGGTCGATGACTCAGTGCGCGTTTCACCGCCCATTAAAGTGCCGTCATCTACAGAATAAATTTTAAAACTAACTGCGCCATCGCAAACAAACTGTCCTGTTGCGGGTGAACGACCACGGTCATAAATGTACGAACTTCCCGCCATAAACCAATCGGCTTTTTCCTTGCGTGCCGCAACTGCCAGTTTTGCAAGCTCTGTATCACTTAAAAGCTGTTGAATGGTCAGGCTGCGACCTTTGAGGTAGGTACTACGAAAAATACCGGAATCCAACAAGCGTAAATCGTAACGGGAAGCTGCAGCTGCAATCGCATTTAAGGTTTGATTGTCATGTTCAGCTTTAGTACTTGGTGTCTGATATTCCACATATTTTACAAAGCTCTGAATATCATTCTGACGTTCAGACTGACTATAATTTGCCGATTCACTGGCGTTATAACTGCTTGAAGATGCAGATTTACCTGAGTTGTTATGACTTGCTGAACGTGCAGAAACGCCTGCGCCCGCCCCATAATAATTGCCATAGGCATAACCTGAGGCCGCTGCAGATTTCCCTTTAGAAGAATAAGAACTACTATCGCTTGCTTTGGCACTTTCACTGGCTTTGTAGCTTGCATCTTCATCATAGCTATAGCTACGATCGGAAAAATAAGAAGTAAATTCTTTTACCGGTTTAGAATTATCTTTGGGTACACCAAAATATTCGTCCATGACAATCATGATTGGGCTTGAACGACTATTCTTTTTAGAAAGACCAAAATCATTCAGAATAGAACGAAATTCTTGATCATCCATTTCCAAGCTAATTTGAGTCACTAATTCATTATTGCCTTGAGTTGAACTTCCACGATTCATGACATAAGTCGGATCAACTTGCTTCACAATTTCATCTAAATACTGTTGTGCTTCACCCATGGCCTGTGGACCATTTATTTTTTTGATCATTGCAATGACGGCATCTGTTTTCGCATTACTGAAAGCCTGGTTACGTGTACCGTTCGGATCTTTTTTGATAATAGGTGCTTTACCCTCACCATTTACTTTAATGATTTCTGCATTGGCAACGTGTCCTGCAAACATACACATAAGTGTCAATACGGTTTTTTTCATCTTTTATACCTTCTTCACTAAAGTTTTTTAGGTGCAGCAACTCTTACATTGTGTTTATTTTTTACGTAATTTATAAATCTACAAAAAACAAACAAATAATAAACAAATTTTAATATTAACTCTATCACATAATTTTATTTTTTATTTATTTTCAACAAATTATAAATATTTAACTTATTATTTAGAGGTTCTAAACAAAAAAACCTTATGTTCAGGCAGAGTTTTTAGTGATTTTTTAAAATATTTTTAAATATACTCGGGTAAGACCAATAAAGCAGATTCGAACCCAACAGGTCATAATCAAAAGAAGAATGGGAGGTGAAGAATGAATTGAGAGGCTTTTTCTGAAACCAAGATAACCATTAAAAGACGCCTTCCAATCTCAACCAATAATTTATTAACCGGATGAGCCATATGCCGTTAGCGAAAAGAAAGCAAGCGGAATCAAAATAAAAAAGAGCCTGATGATCAGGCTCTTTAAAGCACTCAATGCTTCATCAATTTTATTTAAAAAATTCTTTAAGAGGAAAAAATTATTTTAATTTCGGGAAAAGCAAAACCTTTACAGGAGGATTCTGAACGCCACGCAACCGTTAATATGGCATGACCTAAATTGAAATTTTGATACGCAAATGTTCCGATTGAAGGATGACTGCATAATCCTCCATCATAAATAGGATGCACCCGAGTTTCTAATTCATTTAAATTTAGATGTATACCCAAGCCAGATGCTTTTAATACCGCTTCCTTAGTCGTCCAGACTTTAAACCAATACTCACGATCTTGTTCCAGTTCGTTCCAGTATCGTAATTCATTGGGGTGAAAAGCGTGTACTGCCAAAGCCTCAAAGCGTACTTTCCGATCTAAATCCTCAAGATCCACACCTAAATCTGGCATATGAGAGCTGGTGGCTAAAGCATAATTTTTTTGGCTATGGCTATGATTAAAATAAAACTGAGGGAATTTGATTAAATATGGTTTGCCATGTTCATTGGTAGCAAAATCTTCTTGCTGAATGGTGGCGTGTAATTGTTGGGAGAGCAATTGATTTCGATAATGATAGATAGCCTGTTTTTGCTGCTGAATTTTGGTCTTGCGATCCAATTCTTTAGCTAGAGGGACAATACGCTCAATTTTATCGACTGCTATTCGTATTGCTCTGGTCACGTATACCACCTTATTCCAAAATATAATGACATATTAAAAGAAAAAAGCCCAAAGTAAACTTCAGGCTTTTTATCAGCATCGACAAAAATCAATTAACGCTTAAATTTCTTTTCAGCCTTTTTAAACTTTTGCACATAACGACGTTTACGTGCTGCCACGCGTTCGTCCATTTGTGACTTGCGGCCTTCAAACGGGTTTTCAGAGGTTTTAAAGTCAATACGAACCGGTGTGCCTTCCAGTTTATAGACGCGACGGAATACATTTTCCAAATAACGACGATAATCCGCAGGTGTTTTATCGACCTTGTTACCATGCACAATAATCGTTGGTGGATTCTGACCACCCATGTGGGCATAACGCATTTTAATACGTTTACCGCTAATCATTGGCGGTTGATGCGCTTCGGTTGCATCATTCAGAATCTGGGTTAATTTCGCAGGCGAAACTTTCAAATGTGAAGAATCAAAGGCACGGTGAATGGACGGATATAGCTCACCGACACCAGTCCCATGCAATGCTGAAATCAAATGCACTTTGGCCCATGGAATAAAGTCAAAACGACGATCGACATCAAGCTTACATTGCTTGCGGTCGTACTCCGTCATGTTATCCCATTTGTTAATCGCAATCACCATTGCCCGGCCTGCTTCTAAAGCATAGCCAATCAAATGTAGATCTTGTTCAACCACGCCTTCACGCGCATCCAATACCACAACCACAACGTGAGCGTCCTTAATGGCTTGTAAAGTTTTCACAATTGAGAATTTCTCAACCATTTCATCTACTTTACCTTTACGACGTACACCCGCAGTATCAATCAGGGTGTATTTCTGCTCATTTCGCTCATATGGAATATAAATAGAATCACGCGTAGTACCCGGCATGTCATAAACCACAACACGCTCTTCACCGAGTAAACGGTTGACCAAAGTCGATTTGCCGACGTTTGGACGACCAATCACAGCTAAGCGTAGACCGGTGTTCTGGTCATGCAATTCAGGATCTTCATCCTCAGGAACATCTGCAAGCACATCTTCCAGCATTTGAGCCACACCACGACCGTGGCTTGCTGCAACATGCAACGGTTCACCAAAGCCCAGTTGATAAAACTCAACTACCGCAGCTTCGGCATGTACGCCGTCAACTTTGTTTGCAACCAAGTAAACTTTTTTCCCTAGAGTACGAAGTTCACGTGCAATCTGTTCATCTGACGCTAGTAATCCCGCACGCGCATCAACAACAAAAACAATAATATCGGCTTCATTGATGGCTGTTTTTGATTGCTCAGCCATATATGAATCGATACCTGCCTCACTTTCACCGATACCGCCTGTATCGACTACAATGAAGGATTTATTTTGGAATACTGCATCGCCATATTTGCGGTCACGAGTAAGACCAGCAAAGTCAGCAACGAGTGCATCACGACTCTTGGTAATCTGGTTAAATAACGTTGATTTACCGACGTTCGGACGTCCAATTAGCGCAATTACGGGTTTCATAAATTAACGGTTCTGCCAAACGCTTAACGCGCCCTTTCTGGTGGAGACATATAGTTGTCCATCAATTTCGCGTAGTGAACGTACTTCACCACTTGTTTTTGATCGACCAATGAGTTGCCCGGAAGTTGGATCGATTAAGTGTAATACACCATCTAGATCACCAACTACAAGGTCTTGTCCGAGAACAACAGGATTACTGAGCTGACGATTGAGCAAACTATCGTTTTGCCATAATTGCTCACCTGTTGTTAGTGCATAAGCAGTGATTTTGCCATCTGCTTGTGCAACAAAAACGGTATTATTCATTACTTCTGGACGTTGAATACTGCTTGCATCTTCACTCCACACGACTTGTTGTGAAGCTAAATCTGTAACAGTCACTTGTCCTTGGAAACTGGTTGTTACAAGAAACTGACCTGCAACAACTGGATCGCCATCAATATCATTGAGGCGTTGAATATCTGAACGGCCTTCGCTTACTGCAACACGGCGCTGCATACGCGGTACACCACTGATGATATCCAGGGCATAAACATAAGCATTGGATGAAGCAATCAATACCGTACGCGGATCGAGTGCAACCGGTGATGCCATTCCACGTAAGCTAAATTGTACATTAGGAAGGTTATATGTCCAAACTTGCTGACCAGTGGCAAGATCATGCGCATAAACAGTGCCGTCATTACTGACAGTAATCACACGACCTGATTGAATCAATGAAGCAGATAAAATGGCACCCGACAACTGGGCAGTCCACTTTTGCTCGCCTGTCGCCTGATCTAAAGCAAACAGTTGACCTTTGTGATTGCCCACAACCACTGTGCCTTCGCCCGCCTCTACACCAGAGCTTAAACCCTGTTTAGAAACTTTTTTCTCCCAGATGCGCTGCTTACCTTGATAAGCTGCCACTTCACCTTTTGGATCTAATGCAAAGATTACACCGTTATCCGCATCTAAACGTAGACGTAATGGATCCGCTGTCGAGGTTGATGAAACACTTTGAGAAAATACTGGAACAAGACTTTTGGCTTGGACCAATTTAGGTAATGGATTCGGTTTGGCTTCTTCCACTTTAATTTTATTGGTTGAACAGCCAACCAATGCAAATGTTAAAATTGTCAGCGCAAACGGTATTTTGTATTTTCTATCCATCATGACTCATCCACTTGTGTTTCTAAAATTGGTCGTTCTACCTCAGGATCATCAACTAAAACGCCAACACTTTCGAGTTTAATTTGTAAAATTTGACGTTCTTGCTGACGTTCAACCAGCGCATCCCATGCACTCTTGTACGACTTTTTAGCATTTTCTATATCATTTTTAGCCACGTACACATCACCCAGCGCTTCATCAGCAGTCGCTTTAAAAGCTGGATCGTTTACTGCCGCTAATGTCTTTAATGCCTCATTATATTTCTTTTGGGCAAGTTGAGCATAACCCAGGCGCAGCTTAACCAGCTGAACCAAGCCTGCATCATCCAGCTTGGAATTTTCAACTTTTTTTAATGCTCTTTCTGCATGCGCATAATCTGCTTTGTCATACGCAAGTTTAGCCATTAGCAATTGCGTTTGAATAGCTTGAGCAGAATCGGGCGCTTCTTTTACAATTTTATCTGCAGTTGCAGATAAGGCATTAAATGCATTTTCATTGCCTTGCGCATTTTTAGCATCATCCATCAACTGTTGAACCTTGGCTGTTTCCATTTGAGATTCAGCCAGGTTTTTCTTCTGCCAATATTCCCATCCGAAAAAGGCAATCAACGCAATTAAAATCCCACTAATCATGGCAGAACCATATTTCTTAGTGAAAGATTTCAAGCTATCAAGTTGTTCTTCATCACTCAATGCGTTCATGTGATTACCTTTTCCTTATGTTTTTAAGCTTATTTTGAAGAAAATTTTTCAATGAAGAATGGCACAATATTCGCCACAACAACATCAGTTTGCTCAGCGGTCGCCAATTCTTTCACAGTTAATTGCTGCGCTTCCCACTCACGTTCACCTGCAATCACGGCAAAAAGAGCGCCTGATTGATCCGCTTTTTTCATTTGAGATTTCATCGAACCTTGTGAACCTACTTTCAGACGAATATTGCTATTTGCCGCTTCCAGCTGGTCACGAATTTGTTCTGCAAGTACTAAGGCTTTACCTTGTGATGCAGGATCCGACAACAAGAATACTTCACAATCACGTACAGGTGTATTGTCTTCAACTTGTTCAAGTAAAAGAAGTAAACGCTCAATCCCCATCGCAAATCCAACTGCAGGTACAGACTGATCCGCCTTACCTTTCAATTGACCTACCAGACCATCATAACGGCCACCGGCACATACCGTTCCTTGTGAACCCAAATGTGTGGTTGTCCATTCAAAGACAGTTTTGTTGTAGTAATCCAGACCACGGACCAGTTTCTGGTTAATTACAAATTCCACTCCTGCATCAGTTAAATACTGCTGCAATTGAGCAAAGTGAGCCAAAGTTTCTTCACCCATAAAGTCGTGAAGTTTTGGTGCATTCTCAAGAATTTTTTGAGTCCGTGCATCTTTAGAATCGAGAATACGTAGTGGGTTGGTTTCTAAACGACGTTGTGAATCTTCGTCTAAATCGCTTTTGTGCGATTCCAAGAAATCTACCAATGCAGCACGATATGCAGCACGCTCATCAGACTCACCTAGAGTATTCAATTCAAGCTGAACCTTGTCGGCAACTCCCATGCGTTTCCACAAACGTGCAGTCATCAAAATCAATTCTGCTTCCATATCCGGTGTAGCCACACCAAATGTTTCCACACCAAATTGATGGAACTGACGGTAACGGCCTTTTTGTGGCTTTTCATAACGGAACATTGGTCCGACATACCACACACGAGGTGTCGCACCGCGAAGCAAATTATGTTCGAGCATGGCACGTACACAGCCTGCAGTCCCTTCAGGACGCAAAGTCAAAGACTCAGGTGGATTACCCTTATCCAGGAAGGTGTACATTTCTTTTTCAACAATATCCGTCGCATCACCAATTGAACGTTTGAACAGATTGGTCTGTTCAACAATCGGCAAACGGATTTGCTGGTAGCCATAAGCATCCATAAGTGATGCTAAATGTTGCTCAAGACGTCTCCACGCAGCAGTTTGCTTTGGGAGAATGTCATTAAAACCTTTGATTGCGACAATTGAACTCATGATCTACTCAGAAAAACCTGTGCGAATAATCTCTTTAGATTTAGCTTTTTCAAGCTCTAGAACGCGTTGACGAACCATCGTTTCGATTTCATCAACCAGTTGATTGGTATCGATTAAATGGCTTTTCTCGCCATTACGATATACCAGTGAACGCGGACTTGCACCTACAACGCCAATATCGGCTTCTTTGGCTTCGCCCGGACCATTCACCTTACACCCGATCACCGATACATCCATGGGGGTACGAATATCTTCTAAACGCTCTTCCAGTGATTGCATCACTTTAATCACGTTAAATTCCTGGCGCGAACAGCTTGGGCAGGCAATAAAGTTAATCCCGTTAGAACGAAGCCCCAATGATTTCAAGATATCAAAACCAATTTTCACTTCTTCTTCAGGTTCAGCCGCCAAGGAAATACGCATGGTATCGCCAATGCCTTCCATTAATAAACCACCCAGAGCAATCGCTGATTTCACTGAACCGGTACGGTAAATACCGGCTTCAGTGACACCCAAATGCAGGGGATTATCAATTTGCGCTGACAATAAACGGTAGGCATCCATGGTTAAAAACACATTCGATGCTTTTACCGAAATTTTGAATTCATGGAAATCCAAACGGTCTAAAATATCGATATGACGCATCGCAGATTCAAGCAAGGCCTGACCTGTCGGCTCACCATATTTTTTCTGTATATCTTTTTCTAGCGAACCGGCATTCACACCTATTCGCATTGAAATATCGTTATGTCTTGCCGCAGCAACCACTTCACGAATTTTTGCTTCCGAACCAATATTGCCCGGATTAATACGTAAGCAATCTGCACCGGCATCGGCCACAGCCAAAGCGATTTTATAATCGAAATGAATATCGGCAACCAAGGGTACTTTGACTTGCTTACGGATTTCACCGAATGCTGCTGCTGCTTCCATTGAAGGTACAGAAACACGCATAATGTCCGCACCGATATCAGCACAGCGCTGAATTTGTGCAACAGTTGCCGCAACATCACAGGTTTCGGTATTGGTCATACTCTGGATGCTAATCGGTGCATCACCACCTACATAGACGGAACCAACACGAATTTTGCGAGTGGAACGGCGCTTAATCGGATTTTCAATCATTAATATCGCTCTTCTCTTTACCCATTAACGTGACAAACGGAAGTCTGCCTTGCCATTCACTGTATAAGGTGACAACGCAATCTTTTCATTATTCAAGGTTAAGGTTACAGCTGATGCATCATCAAGACGAATTTGGAACGGTGTTTCACCATTCAATTTCACTGTTGATGCCTGACGACCTGTTGCCAGGACTTTACCGGTTGAGTCTACAATATGAACCGAGGTTGGACGGCTAAAGTCAAGTTCCAGCTGATCACCGGATACAGCCGTTGAATTGTCTAAATTCAACACTTCCACATCGGATTTTGCTGGGGCAATTTCTTGGCTATCATCTTTATTTGATGACATGTTTTGCACAGCCATCACAGCAACAGCGATAGCAAACAGCACCACTAAAGCAATGATAATACGTTTTAACCATTTCTTATTACGATCACTATTCGAACCAGGCAATTTACCCATGATTTTAATCGGTGAATTGTTTAAGGCATGGTTAGGCAGTAATCCTGTATCATTTTGATAAATCTCATCAAAACGCTGAATAATTGACGTTGCATCGACCTTTAGATATTTCGCATAAATACGGTAGTAACCTTTAATAAAGGTCGCTTCAGGCAAAGCTTTATAATCATCTTGTTCTAAAGCTGTCAAAGTTTTCACTTGCATGTTCAAATCTTTGGCAGCGTCATTTAATTCACGCTTTTGTGCAATTCGAATTTGACGTAAGTACTCACCTGGACGCTGAACATTTCCTAATGCATTGGGTACTACGCTTGAACCATTTGATTGCTGTGAATTAGGATTTACTTCCATACGGCCTCAGTACTGTACTGTAATTGCAGATAACGTTGGTATTCTGGACTTTCCGGAAAAAGCGCACGTAATTGATTAACAAGCGCCTGCATTCCCATCGTGTCGCTATTTGCCCGTGCATTTCGGATACCAATCCAGAGCGCACGCGCACCTTGATTCTTTTGACCTACACCACGCACGAACTGTTCATACAATTGTGTTGCAGCAGCGGTCTGCTGTTTCAAATAAAAAATTTCGGACAACTCTAACATTGAAATATAGGAATCACGATTGACTTGTAGGGCCTGTTTGAATGATTTTTCAGCATTCGACATGTCACCTAGTTTTAAATAAATTCGCCCTACATTTTCCAGTGCTTTATAGCGTTGATCATACCCCAGCGTCGTCCCGGCTACATTGAGCTGCTCAATCGCGTCATTATAACGCTCAATTTGATACAAATAAGTACCGTAGTTGTTACGCGCCTGGGCATTTTTGGGATCAGCAGAAATCGCACGTTTAAAATATGCATCTGCTTTATCCATACTGACTTTACTGCCTTCTTGTTGCAGTAAAATTCCCATCATCATATTCGCAGCGGAATCTCGGGAATTCATTTCAAGCGCCTGGTCTAAAGTACGCTTTGCAGAATCCAGATCACCCGATTTAATATATTCTGCAGCCAATTGAGTACGAACTTTAACTGCTTTTTCTGGATCTTTCTTCACCATTGTCGTCGGTGATTGACAAGCAGTGATAAAAATAGCAGACATACAAATCGTTGTAATAAAAGCTAATTTATATGTGGGCTTTCTCAATTGGCGTCCCCTTTTATTATCCTTGAGAGCGCATAATCTCATTACTTTGCGCAATTTTCTTTTTCCACTGTTCCGCACGACGTGTACGGTCGGCCACTTGACCCACGAGCTGTCCACATGCTGCATCGATATCATCACCACGCGTCTGACGAATCGTACACACAAAACCGGCATCAGACAAAGTTTTTTGGAAAGAAATAATGCGGTTACGGCTTGAGCGACCGTATGGTGCATGCGGGAACGGATTAAACGGAATTAAATTAATTTTACTTGGTAAATTTTTGAGTAACTTAATCATTTGCTGCGCATGTTCAGGATGATCATTCACGCCATCCAACATTACATATTCAATGGTCACATGTTTACGTGAACTTTCATTGCCATCTTTGCCAATATACCGCTGACATGCGGCAATCAATTGCTCCAATGGATATTTTTTATTAATTGGAACCAATTCGTTACGCAGTTCATCATTTGGCGCATGTAAAGAAATGGCGAGTGCCACATCAATATCTTTCGTCAATTGGTCAATCTTCGGTACCACACCTGAGGTCGATAAAGTCACACGGCGTTTAGACATACCATACGCAAAATCATCCAGCATGATGCGCATTGAACTCAGAACAGCATCGTAGTTCAATAAGGGTTCGCCCATACCCATCATGACCACATTGGTCACTGAACGCTCACGTTCTAATACAGGTACATCTTCCATATAAGAATAGTTTGCCATCCACAACTGACCAATAATTTCAGCTGGGGTTAAATCGCGTTGGAAGCCTTGTTTACCGGTTGAGCAGAATGAACAATCCAGCGCACAGCCCACTTGTGAAGAAATACACAAAGTACGGCGTAAACCACTGCGATGTTCAGCAGGAATCAGTACAGTTTCGACCAGTGAACCTTCGCCTTCACCGACACGGAATACCCACTTACGAGTACCGTCTTTCGAATAATTTTTATGCACCACTTCAGGCGCTTCAATGACACAAATCTTTTCCAACTTTTCACGCAGTTTGCCAGAAATATTGGTCATTTCGGCAAAATCAGTCACGAAAAACTGGTGAATCCACTTCATCACCTGTCCAGCACGGAACTTCTTCTCACCCATATCTTCGAAGAATTTTTCCAGTTGCGGACGTGACATGCCGAGTAAGTTCACTTTTTCCACGGCATTTTGCTGTGTCGGAGTGGATAGAGATGGTTGCTGTTCAGCTGAAATTGCAGAGACAGCGACGACTTCAGTACTCATGTGTAATTACCTAAACCATGTCTAAAGATGAAAGGAGAAGCTCAATAATCGAGCAAAGTATTATTCAGAGAATAAAAAAACCAGATAAGTATAATAACACTTATCTGGCTTGAATACTTCGAATTAACGAGTACGTGGGCAGATCTCAGTTTGAGCGAAGAAGTAGTTAACTTCACGATCAGCAGATGCAACTGAGTCAGAACCGTGAGCAGCATTTTCATCGATGCTTACAGCGAAATCTGCACGAATAGTACCAGGAGCAGCTTCTTTAGGGTTAGTTGCGCCCAAGATGTCGCGGTGAGCAAGAACAGCGTTTTCGCCTTCAAGAACAGATACTACAACCGGACCAGAAGTCATGAACGCAACGAGGTCACCGAAGAAACCACGTTCTTTATGCTCAGCGTAAAAGCCTTCAGCTTCAGCTTGAGTAAGGTGTTTCATTTTAGTCGCAACGATTTTAAGACCAGCTTTTTCGAAACGAGCAAAGATATCACCAACGTTGTTTTTGCCAACAGCATCTGGTTTAACGATAGATAAAGTACGTTCAATAGCCATGATTGGCTCCTTATGTCAATTTGACGAGAAAATTTTGCCGCATTATACCGAGATAATCAGCAAGTATCAGCTTTTGATATGTAAAAAGTTGCTTTTTTCAATTTACTGATTAACGAACTTCATCAATCCACGCCATTTGAATCCCTTCCAACAAGCCTTCTGTCGATTTTTGCGGGTCATCCTTAAAGTTTGGCAAGGCACAAACCCATGCATGTAAGTCTGTAAAGCGAATCCATTGTGGATCGACCTCGGGATGTGCTTCAGAAAGTTCAATGGCAAGATCAATGGTGTCAGTCCAACGTAAACCCATGGGTATTCCTAAGCGCTAAATAAATGTCCTACTTTAACAAATTCCTAAAATCGAGAGATAGTTTTTCGATTCTTAAAAGACATTTTTATAACACGATATTTAATAATGGCGCAGTGAAAATGATACCAGTTGCGACCAACACCCCAATTAGTGCACCCACAATCACATCACTTGGATAATGTAATCCTAAAACCATACGGGATATTGCAACCAAAAACGTAAAAGGCAACATTAAAACCAATAACATCGGCTGAATATAGCCCATCACTATACTCGCCATGACAGCATGTAAGGTATGTCCAGACGGGAAACTAAAGTGATCTAGCGGTTGCTCTTGCAATAGAACCACTTGATGAACTTGGTAAGGACGGGGGCGTGTGGTTTTTTGTTTTAAGATTTTGTAAATTGCAGTTCCTATAGATCCACTGATCAGGATATATAGCAACTGCTCAATATAGAATTTATCTTCCAATACCCACAGACTGGCCAACATCAGGCACCAAAACAAACCATTGCCAAGACGACTAATGATCTTAAAAAAATGGGCAACCGTATGTGAATGTGAAAAATGATTCAGATACATACATCCTTTTAAGTCGAGATCTAACATCGTTATTATTGCTTTTTTTAATTTCATGATGATTCTCCTTTAAGCTTCTGCTTTAAATTCAGGATGTCATTTTTATCTCTCTAGCAACACCATACAGTGCCTGCTCGAACTGCCGGACCGGATGCTGCCATCCTACATTTAACACTGTTTCGCGGGCTTGAATTCCCATAATTTTCAACTGTTGATTATTCGGTAAGTGATGAATTGACTGAATCAGTTTATCTATTTGCCCTAAAGGACTTAACCAACCAGTTTCACCATTTTTCACATGCAAATGCGCACTGGCATAATCATAAGCAATCACAGGCAAACCACTGGCCATCGCCTCAAGTACCACATTACCAAAGGTTTCAACTTGGCTAGCAAATACAAAAACATTGGCACTTGCATAGGCCTGCGCTAAATTTAACCCGGTTAAATTCCCCATAAAAATGACATCATGACCTTCACAGAGCACTTCCAGACGACTTCGATCTGGTCCATCCCCTACAATCACAAGTTTTATATTCTGTTGGGATGTTTGCTTCATTGCTATATAGGCATTCACCACTACCTCAACCTCCTTCTCGGGAGATAACCGTCCTACATAGAGCATGACCCTAGTCTCTGAAGTAGCCTTCCACTGTTGACGTAAAGCATCTGAGCTATGGTCTGGAGAAAAGCATGCAACATCCACGCCACGCCCAACAATAGCCAAAGGACAACGAACACCAAACTTTCTTAAAATATATTCCGTATCTTTACTGGGAATACATGTCAGTTGTGTATTGTTATGAAACCAACGTAAATAGTGCTGGATAGGCTTAACTAAAAAAGCCAAATCGAAGAAGCGACTAAATTCTTGAAAAGGTGAATGGAAACCACTTGAAACAGGAATTCCTTTGGTTTTTGCAGTTTGTAAAACACTTAAACCCAAAGGTCCTTCGGTAACAATATGCACAACGTCCGGTACAAATTCATCCAGCGCATGTGATACTTTTAAAAATTGTGGCCAACCAAATTGAAGATGAGGATACTTAGGAATAGATTGCGCTTTGACTAGACACTCCTTAGTCGGTAAGAAGTCGTAACATGCCTGTTGTTGCTCTGGCCGAATCAATAAAATTTTATGACCTTGTTTTTGCAGACCTTTACATAATTGTAATAAAGAGAGGGCCACTCCGTTAATTTCTGGAGGCCAAGTTTCAGTGACAACCGCTATTTTTAGACGTGGACGAACCAGGTCATTTAAAACTTGGCTGTCGCTATAAATAACGTCTTGTTTTTTTTGCTTAAAATAAAATTGAAAACTTTCTGGAAAATCTTGTTGTTTTAGCAGACTAGTCGCATACGAATTTGTCATACAACACCTATGTCATTATTTTAAACTTAGCTTAGATGCTGTTTCTTTCAGTTTGATGATAATAAGACCTCAAATTTAATAATTAATATGTTTCTTTATTGAACTTATCTGTTTCCATGAAAAAATACTCCCTACTCTAAGATAACTTTATAGGCCTTTACTAACATATTCCCCTGCCTACCTAATATATAAGACTGACATATAAACTATCCTTATAAAGCCCTGCTGGCGTAGAGGCAGTGGGTTGTTCAGCCAATTGCACAAGCACGACAAATTTAGTTTGATCGGTTGCGGGTTGTGAGATAGGGGTATTCCATCTTGAAGATGTTGCACCCGAAATAAACATTTGTGTTCTTATTTTACGATTTCGGTCACTAACCAGATAGCTATTTCCAGCAGGACTGGTTAAATTTCGAGAACTGAATTTAATCGCATAATTCCTATCACATGCCACTGAAAATGATGTAGCTGCCTGACTTAAGTAAGAGGAACTTAGTTGAAGTTGTGATGCTGTGGCTTTTTCAATCTGACATCGGCCAGCATAACTAAGGTTATTAAAACACATGGCTAATATAAATAGACCTAATTTAAATTTCATTTTATTTCTCCATTTATTTGCAATTAAGATTTACCACCTTATCCGCCGTATTTGGATTTTCAGTAACCATTAACTGTGCTGAACAGGTTTTTGAATCATTGATTTTTATTTTTACATTATAAGTTTTAGGAATTAAGCCATACAAAGTAACCGTACCATCTGATGAAATTGGATATACCTCCCCTCCATCATTATCAATATGTAATTCAGAACCTGCTATAAATTTTTTATTATTAATATCTAAAGGACGAACTGTAACTTGCTTCGCATGAAAAACCGGAAAATTAATAATATAGCCGCGCTGATTAAAAGCGGTAAGCTTTTTACTTAAATATGGAATTTTATCCTCTATCGGCAATTGATTTTGATCAAATCCAATATCGTAATTTACATAAGGAATAATATCATGAATAAATGCATAACCTTTTTTGTTGGTTTTATTTACTACTGATAAAGAGCGTAAAATATCAACATCTTCATAATCACCTACACTCACAATAGAAAAAGCATTATCTACAAGTTTTGTAAAACTTAAACTATTTTGCAACCAAACCACTCCCCCACGATAATTTAATTGTGATTCCCCTTCATGTTCACCTTCTATATGATAAAAATTTAAATCACCGACATTGGTTTTTAATCGGCCTTTCAGGTTATAAAAATTCTCTTCATTTCTTCGATTCATTCCTGCTTCATATTCAAAACCAACTTGATTAACATTACTTTTAACAAATTGTAATTTAGTATTATCATCTGTTGCATGACTAAAATAAATAGCCTTATTATCATCAAAACTATAACTAAAAGTTAATATGGCACTGGCATCTCTCTCTTCACCAAATGAATTATAATAACTCAACCCGAGTGTCGCTTTTCTACCCAAACGTCGATTAAAACCTATACTAAATGTTTTACGATCTTCCTGTAAAAAAGCAAAATTATCTTCAGTAATTATTGATCCTTTATGATAATTTTGCTCTGCATAATTAAAGAAAATATTTTCTAAGACAGGCACATTACTCATTCCACCATAAATTAAATGCTCAAATTTAGGATAAACAGATACCCCATTTAGATCATCCCCTAAAAATTTAAAATTTCTTTCTGTATATTTTGAACTAGCACCTAATGAAAATCGACCAAAGTCCTTACTGGCTGATAACCCATATGAATAATTAAATTGATTATCATGATGTGATGTCTGAACTATACTATCCAATACAACATAATGACTAATAGCTTGAGTCCACATTAACCCCAAGTTTTGTATTTTATCACTGTAGAGAAAATTAGAACCCAGCGTCGTTGCATTTGATAAACCGCGCCTATAATAGAAATTAGAAAAAAAATCACGGTAATCATCACTTTTAATATTATAATTGTAACGTAACTTACCTAATGAAATATTATATTCACTTAAATCAGGACGCAATAAACGGTTTGTGACTAATATAGGAAAACTTTGGACACTTCTATTTCCTAAAACATCTTCGACAACAATTTGTGCATTTCCGGCTTGTTGAATTTGCGCACCGGTCTGAAGATTAAATTCACCTGGACTGACCTTTTGACTATAAATACTTACACCATTAATATATAAATCAACGGTTGATGGAAGACGAGCACTTCCTTGTAGCGCAGGAGTATTCCAATAAATAAAATTTGGTCTTTCTGTATAATTAGTTCCCCAACTCAAACCCGCAAACCGTAATGAATTAATAAGTGGATTAAATACAGTGGTAGTATCACCCAATGTAAGACGTGTCATGTTACTGGGAATTTCAAAATCAATATTTGTACTTAATCGATTAAAAAACTCACCTGCTGGTGTATTTTGATAAGCAACTGAATTTCTAAAAATCCAATAATCTTTAAAAATTCCTAAATCAGCTAAACCATTGTACGAATTATCTATTTCACCATCCATACGATTGTTTAAATAGGTTAAATCATAATTTATAAAACCTCCGAAACTTGCTTTTTCTGGTACCGTATTCGTCTCTAATATATTTGAAGAAGATGTAAAAAGTGTAGAAGGTACTGTTAGTTTAATAGCCTGAATAGAACTATCAAATTGAGATTGAATAGAGTCACCTGAAACCAAACAAAAATTATTTCGGGATGTTAATCGCAATAAGTTATTTATATTAATATTTCGGTTTGATAACTCATTGCATTCAACATAAAATTGCTCATTATATTTCAACAAAACTATATCGGCATTGTGATCTAAATCATTGATCCATAAGTTCGCAAAACTTTCTTCTAAATTATTTTCACTTGCATTAACATTAAAAATGAGAAATATATTTATTAATATTAAGACCCCTTGATTTGATTTCATAGAAACCCCCTAAATAAAAATTATTCCATAAATTTAAGTTCTATCATTTCATTTGATTTATCTGTCTGTAATTTAACATAATACTTATTAGGATCTTGTATTTTTAACCCCTTCAGGTCATAAGAAAGACTTTTATTAGCAAGTGCATAGCCCAATGTATCACTTTTAAAAATTTCTTTTTTATTCGAGTCAATAATTTTCAAATTGGCAATTTGAATATGGGAGTTTGCCTTATTCAATACAATCAACTTATCATTTTCAATATTGAATTTTAATTTAATATCATCTTGTTTCCCAATAAACAAAGGTAAATTAAAATTAAGTAAAAAAGTAATCGATGATTCTTTTACAGTTTGAGGTATTTCTTCTACCAAAATTCGCCAAGTACCCTCTTGCTTACCGGCCAATATAGATTGCGTAGGACGATTAAATCCGATCCGAATGACCTGTTTTCCATTTGGTTGCAGGATAAAACTTCTAGGATTAATAATTAATGCATCTTCTGGCTCCAATACATCTTCCCCATTCTTATTCTGATCCCATTTAAATGCTTTTACTTCAAAAATTTTTTTTTCAGTTTCATTTATAGATTCAAGGGTTAAAGTCGTAGTTTTTTGCTTAGCATCATTCAATATATACATTTGAACAGGGTCTATTGAAACATCTGCCTGCACACCCGATATAAAAAAAATAAAAGTGGTTAAAAACATACTTATATTTTTCATTTAATTATATCCTTATTATTTTTTATAATAAAAACCTAACCCAACATTTTCGTCAGGCTAGGTTCATTTAACTATTAATAGTAAGCTTTAATCAGGTATTTATCATTATAAATACCTGCTTTTTGTGAAGCACTTACTGCTGCATTAGTTACTTTAAGAGTAAATACGTCAGTAGCTTCACCCGCATGATTGGAATTACCTAAACCAACAGCAGCTACCTGACCTGATTTAGTAGTAACAATCGTAGTAGAAACTTTCGCAGTTGGATCTGATTCATGTTTTACAAAGGTGGTATTACTAGTACCAGCATTTGCTGTTTGTAAATTTAAAACATAAGGAGTATTTGTTGTAATTGAATAGTTAGTAGTCTGAGTTCCTCCTGCAGCACTAAGCACTATTCCTTGACCACCAGTAACAACACATTTTTTCTTAATATCCAGTGTGATTGGAATTTCTTTTTCACAGCCTAAAGTATTACACTTACTCCAATCCACAGGAGGTTTAGGATTGTAACCACCCCTTGCTGCATCATCTTCTGCAAAAACTGCTGTTGAACAAGCACCGAGTACCAATGCTGCTAATGCAGCCTGAGTCATTTTATTCATGTTTTTCTCCATTTCTTTTTTAAAAGAATGTATATGCATAGTAGTTTTAACAGTTACGTTTGTAACTCTTTTTATTATGAGTAAGGTTACGTAACCGTAGAGTTATCTTATTACTTTTAATTTAAAAATATTAAAAAGCATTATTATTCACAATATATTTTTAATTTTTTAGTTATCACCATAAATATATCTAATATCCTATTTTCATTAAGTTTTATTTTATAAAATATTGAGATACAATTTTAATTTGTTTCTAATCATGTCTAAAATAATTAGCAAAAAATATTAAAAACATCTTTAGCTATATAAGCATATGATTAATATATATTTAATAAATTATTATATTCTTACGCAAATTATTAACAAAGTTACATAATTTACAAAATACTGTAATTCAATGCATACTTATCAATTATTTTGTGATCCAGTTATTGTTTTTATGTTCATTTTCAAACAACTCTATATTATTTTAATTTTATGCACTCATGCTCAACTCTTAAAGCAAAAAGACACGAACAACTTAAATAATTAATAAATGTCAACCTAATAAAAAATATTTATTATGATTTTATTTTATTGGTTATTTTTATTTAATTCCAAGATTTTAAAGGCAATAAGTAACCGTACTTATTTTAATTAGGCAGATAACATTTAATCATTTCTCTCTAGAAAAATCTATTATATTAAATAAATATTTATATAAAATATCTTGTTAATATTTATTTAATTAAGACTATTTTATCATTTATATAAGCCTGGAAGAGTAACCAATCATTTTAAATGATTAAATTTTTAAAACCAATGTTTTTAATAAAAATGAATTTTCAATCTGCTTTATATAAAACTTAATATTATAAATTATTTAGCTTAAACACTTAATTTGATTTAAATCCATTTTCTCTATTAAACTGTTAAAAATTTCCGCTCATTCCATCCGATTCAATAAGCCATTTTTCACTTGATATAACTGCCCCTCCCCAAAATCAATTTGTTGTTTTTCTCCATGTAATTTTGGAAATCCCACGATTTTTTCAAGTTGTGGTGAGCGCTGGAACTGTTGGGTTTTAGGGTTATACATCCAGTAAATATAACGCTTATCCTGAATAGTGTGTTCCTCTGAAATATCGGATAAAACGATGTCGTAATATCCATCGAAATTAACATCCATATAACCGATACTTTTCGGAAATGCGGTAAATCCTGTTAGAGTTTGTACAACATTATTATTATTTTTATTCACTATATCTAAACGTTTGAGTAATGAACCATAGGGCTGGTTAATATCTTCTAGACCATAAAATTTAAAAATGAAATTAGGTTTATCAGAAACCCTTATTGCAGGCTCAAACTGAATAGATTTTCCCACAGCGTCGCCACCTTCGGCAAATATCGCTTTAAAATCCCCACTATTGGCATTAAGTATTCCTGATAATTGATAAGTCTTATTTATTCTATTTTCAGAATCAACATCAACAGATTTTAAATTCAGCTGATCTCCTTTTTGCGATCCTTTTAAATTGATTGTCTGCTCTTCAACAAGGTCATATAGCGTGGCATGTGGATTCCAGACACCTGCATATAAGCTGAGAAAATATCTTCCCTCACTTGAACGCAACATGCGTTGCATGGAAACACGAACGTTATTGAGTGGTTTGTATTCTGGAGCATTTAAAACTGTTTCAGCAGTACTGAGATTGGAAAAAGCCAACGCAGCAATACAAAGCAATAACTTAGTTTTCATTGTTCAGCACACTCAATAATGCAGACGATTATGAGTACTGTATCACAAAAAAACCGCTCAATTGAGCGGCCTTTTTGTATCTTTGAAACAGAAAGAAAATTTAGTTTTTCTCTTTGTCTACGATTTTATTTGCTTGAATCCAAGATATGAACGAGGACAAGGCATTGCTTTGAACAAAGTGCAAGGAGGAAAAGCACAACTTTGTATAAAAAAAGCCTCTGTTATAAAACAAAGGCTTTTTGACTTAGAAATTAGAACTTAGTTCTTTTCTTTGTCTACGATTTTATTTGCTTGAATCCAAGGCATCATAGAACGAAGTTTGTTACCCGTTACTTCAATACCGTGAGCCGCGTTTTGACGACGACGTGCAGTCATAGATGGGTAGTTCAACGCACCTTCTTGGATGAACATTTTCGCATATTCACCAGACTGGATACGTTTAAGCGCATTACGCATCGCTTCACGAGACTGTTCGTTGATTACTTCAGTACCGGTTACGTATTCGCCATATTCAGCATTGTTAGATACTGAATAGTTCATGTCCGCGATCCCGCCTTCGAACATCAAGTCAACGATCAATTTAAGTTCGTGTAGACATTCAAAGTAAGCCATTTCAGGCGCATAACCAGCTTCAACCAAAGTTTCGAAGCCCATTTTAACCAATTCAACCGCACCACCACAAAGAACTGCTTGCTCACCGAAAAGGTCAGTTTCAGTTTCTTCACGGAATGAAGTTTCGATGATACCTGTACGACCACCACCCACGCCTGAAGCGTAAGAAAGCGCAACGTTACGTGCATTACCAGACGCATCTTGGTGAATCGCGATTAAGTCAGGCACACCTGAACCACGTTGGTATTCAGAACGTACTGTATGACCAGGTGCTTTTGGAGCAACCATGATTACGTCTAAGTCAGCACGTGGCACAACTTGGTTGTAAAGAATAGAGAAACCATGAGCAAATGCTAAAGTCGCGCCTTGCTTGATGTTTGGCTCAATCACGTCACGGTAAAGTTGTGATTGGAATTCATCTGGAGTCAAGATCATTACTACGTCAGCTTGCGCTACAGCAGCAGGAACTTCAGCAACTTTAAGACCTGAATTCTCAGCTTTTTTCCAAGAAGTAGAGTTAGCACGTAAGCCTACAGTTACATCAACGCCAGAGTCTTTAAGGTTAAGCGCATGTGCATGACCTTGTGAACCGTAACCGATGATCGCTACTTTTTTGCCTTGGATGATAGATAAGTCACAGTCTTTATCGTAAAAAATTTGCATTGCTGTCTCCGCTTAAATGCTTTTGTTTCCTTTTATCCAAGCCAATGATGTTATTGGTATTCATTGGCTTAGAACCTCACCTACAAGATGAGCAGAATGTGTGAATAAAATTAAAATCTGTTAAATAGTTAAAACTTTTTCGCCGCGTGCGATACCTGAAACGCCAGAGCGTACCACTTCAAGAATGGTATTTTCCGCTAGAGCATCAATAAAACCATCTAGCTTTTCAGTGGTTCCCGCAATTTGAATGGTATAGGTTGTCGGTGTTACATCAACAACTTGAGCGCGGAAAATGTCTGCCGTACGTTTGATCTCTGCACGTGCTGATCCAAGTGATTTCACTTTAATCAACATCAGTTCACGCTCAATATGTGCACCTTCCGACAAATCTACAACCTTTACAACTTCAACCAGCTTGTTGAGCTGTTTGGTGATTTGTTCAATTTTATGATCATCACCATACGTGGTCAGAGTCAAACGCGACATGGTTGGATCTTCAGTCGGTGCAACGTTCAAAGTCTCAATGTTATAACCACGTTGAGAAAATAAACCCACCAAGCGAGAAAGCGCACCAGCTTCGTTTTCAACGAGTACAGAAATTATGTGTCTCATTTTGTGCGCTCTCCTTTTCCTAACCACATATCTTTCATAGACTGACCAGCAACCAGCATTGGATACACATGCTCTGAACGATCAACCATAACATTGATGAATACGCATTTATCATTGATTGCCATTGCTTCTGCAAGCTTAGACTCAAGCTCATCTGCATGGTCAATTTGAATACCGACGTGACCGTATGCTTCCATCAATTTGGCAAAATCTGGCAATGAATCAACATAAGAGCTTGAATGACGACCTTCGTAGTTCATATCCTGCCACTGTTTAACCATACCTAGAGCACGGTTATTCAAGCAGAGGATTTTTACATTTAAGCCATATTGCTTACATGTCGATAATTCCTGGATACACATCTGAATCGAGGCTTCACCAGTAATACACACCACTTGCTGATCAGGGAATGCAAGTTTCGCCGCCATGGCGTATGGCAAGCCCACACCCATTGTTCCCAAACCGCCAGAATTGATCCATTGACGTGGACGTTTGTATGTATAGTAGTTTGCACCAAACATTTGATGCTGACCTACGTCTGAAGTAATGATGGCTTCACTGTTGGTGACGCGATCAAGTGCCTCAACCACTTGTTGTGGTTTCATTACACCGTCAACACCTGGTTCATAACGCAAGCCATGTACTTTGCGCCATTCATTGATTTGAGACCACCATGCAGCAATCGCTTCAGGATTTGGCTTAGAAACATTCATTTGTTTCAATTGAACCAACATCTCTTGAAGTACAGGTTCTACTGCACCCACGATTGGAATATGCGCCATGATGGTTTTTGAAATCGTCGCTGGATCGATATCAATATGAATCACTTTAGCATTTGGACAGAATTTTGCTGGATTGTTGGTTACACGGTCATCAAAACGCGCACCGATACACAAAATTACATCTGCATTGTGCATGGTCATGTTGGCTTCGTAGGTGCCGTGCATGCCCAGCATACCAATAAACTGCTCATCATTACCCGGAAACGCACCTAAGCCCATAAGGGTATTGGTTACCGGGAAGTTTAGAAGATGTGCAAGCTCGGTAAGTAACTCAGATGCATTACCCTGAACCACACCGCCACCACTATAGATGACTGGACGTTCAGCACTAATCAATTCTTCAATCGCTTTACGGATTTGACCCGAGTGACCACGATGCGGTGGTTGATACGAACGCATCTTCACTTTTTCAGGATATTCGTAAGCAAATTTTTCTGCAGGATTGGTTGCATCCTTAGGAATATCAACAACCACAGGACCTGGACGACCTGAAGAGGCGATATAGAATGCTTTTTTAATAATTCCAGGAATTTCACTGGCATGACGCACTTGGAAACTATGTTTCACGATTGGACGAGAAACACCAACCATGTCTGTTTCTTGGAATGCATCTTCGCCAATTAGATGTGTTGCAACCTGACCAGACAAAATCACCATCGGGATTGAGTCCATATATGCGGTTGCAATAGGCGTTACTGTATTAGTTGCACCTGGACCTGATGTAACGAGAACGACACCAGTTTTACCTGTTACACGTGAATAGGCATCTGCCATGTGACCAGCAGCTTGCTCATGACGCACGAGGTAATGATTGATTTTGTCTTGTTGAAAGAGCGCATCGTAAATATGTAGTACTGCGCCGCCTGGGTATCCAAATAAATGTTCAACGCCTTCGTCCGCCAATGCGCGAACGAGCATTTCACCACCAGATAAAAGTTCCAACGTGATTCACCCTAATCTTTTCACTAACAAATGGAGGGCATTTGTAGTGGTTAATTCATTAACTGTCTGCACTGTTATAGCACACAAATTTCATAGTTTTCATAGCAATAGGAAAAAAATCTGACCTGACTGCTGTTTGAGCAATATGAGGTCTAAAACATGTTGGGATAAACACATTTTGTTGGCTTTGTTCAACTTCTCGGCTAGAGAGGAAGTCCACTGCTAAAATGACGCTGATTCGAAGGGTGATCAAATCAACGCATATAAAACTACAGTCAGCATTTTTGTGGTTTCGACTATTAAAGTCAAGTTTAAAAATTAGCTTTTTCTTGATTATTTACAGACCGTCTATTTTTTAAGCTTTATGCATGATTTTACAGTTTATTTGTTTATTGCAGATTTAATGAGAAAAACCAATCACTTTATTACACCTGATCACTTAGTAATAAAAAAATATTATAAATTAAATAAATAATTTTAATATGTTATTGCTTTGCAAATTCCTTCTCATTAATAAAAATTTAAAGTAATGCTGTCATTTACCTAATATTTTGTCTTTATTTTTATATTAGCCACAGTACTCAAAAGAGCATAAATCAATCAACATAGAACAGTCTTATATTTAAAAAATTACTGCCAAAATAGAATATGTTCGTGCAGAACTCAACAACCCATATCATTCGTCAGCTTATCTTTTTTTTCTGCAATTAAATGAAAATCATATAAAATAGAACACATAGAATATGACTATATTTTATACTTTATAACCGACTGATTATTCTAGGAACTTATTCATTATGTCATCATCTTTCATTAAAACTGGATTCATGGCTGCATGCGTTACCTTCAGTCTAAGCTCCACCACTAGTTTTGCCAAAGAATATTATAAATGGGTCGATGCCAAAGGCTCTACGCACTATACCACCACTCCTCCACCAAAATCGGCCAAGAAAAAAGGGAAAGTGGATACCTATGGTGTTACTCCTTCTTCAACGCCTAGCCAACCGGCACCTGAAAATATCAAGACCATAGAACAGCCGACTCAAAACACCACCATAGTGTCAGGCGAAAAAGTTATTGTTTTACCGCCACCCACTACAACTCCAGTTATCCAAGCACCTACCCCAACATCCACTCCAACGTCAACTGACACCTCAGTACCTTCGGCACGATGACCGATTTGGCTATATAAATTCAACTGCTAATATTTATCCAAAAACTTCAATATTTTTCTTATTTATCCATCGCCGCAAAATTCACTTTTAGGTGCATTTTGCGCTATGCTGTGCAACAAACTTTTAACCGTTGTTCTTAATTACGTTTATGACTACTCACATTGACCCTGAATATCAAGCTAGTGCGATTGAGCCAAATGTCCAACAAGACTGGGAAACTCGCAAAGCCTTTAAAGTTGCCGACACTGTAGAAGGTCCACATCGTTATATCCTCTCGATGTTCCCCTACCCAAGCGGCAAGCTGCATATGGGTCATGTGCGTAACTATACCATTGGTGACGTGATCAGCCGTTTTCACCGTTTGAAAGGGGAAACTGTACTGCAACCAATGGGTTGGGATGCGTTCGGTCTTCCTGCAGAAAATGCAGCGATTGCCCACCAGGTTGCTCCTGCAAAATGGACTTTTGAAAATATCGCATACATGCGCGATCAATTGAAAAAGCTTGGCCTTTCAGTCGATTGGGATCGCGAATTTGCAACCTGTACGCCAGAGTATTACCACTGGGAACAATGGTTATTCGTACAACTCTATAAGAAAGGTTTGATTTATCGCAAACTTTCAACAGTGAACTGGGATCCGGTTGATCAAACCGTTCTGGCAAATGAACAGGTTGAAAATGGTCGGGGCTGGCGTTCAGGTGCATTGGTTGAAAAACGTGATATTCCAATGTATTACTTCCGCATTACCGATTATGCACAAGAATTACTAGACGATTTAGATTCACTTAAAGACGGCTGGCCTCAACAAGTGTTGACCATGCAGCGTAACTGGATCGGTCGCTCTCAAGGTATGGAAATCACTTTCCCGTCAACAAATCCAGAAATCTATGCCGATGATTTAACAGTTTATACCACACGTGGCGATACCTTGATGGGTGTAACTTATGTTGCGGTTGCCGCTGAACATCCAATGGCACTGAAAGCTGCTGCTCTTCAATCAGAAGCAGGTAACCCTGAATTGGCTGCATTCATTGAAGAATGCCGTATGGGTTCTGTTGCCGAAGCAGATCTTGCGACTGCCGAGAAAAAAGGTATGGCAACAGGTCTTTCTGTTAAGCATCCTGTAACGGGTGAAGCTGTTCCAGTGTGGATTGCTAACTATGTATTGATGTCATACGGTTCAGGCGCGGTAATGGCAGTTCCAGCACACGATGAACGTGACTTCGAATTTGCCAATAAATACGGTTTAACCATCAAGCAAGTGATTGATGCCAAAGGCGCAGACGATGCAGACTTTGACTCAACCCAATGGCAAGAATGGTACGGTTCTAAAGAAGGCAAACTGGTTAACTCGGGTGAGTTTGACGGTTTAGATTTCCAGAGTGCTTTTGATGCCTTTATTGCAAAATTAGAACCACAAAATCTGGCAAATACCAAAGTTCAGTTCCGTTTACGTGACTGGGGTGTGTCGCGTCAGCGTTATTGGGGTTGTCCAATTCCAATGATCAACTGTGAAACGTGTGGTCAGGTGCCTGTACCTGAAGAACAGCTTCCAGTGATTCTTCCGACTGACGTGGTTCCTGATGGTTCAGGTAACCCACTCAACAAAATGCCTGAATTCTATGAAACGGCTTGCCCTTGCTGTGGCGCGGATGCTCGTCGTGAAACAGATACCTTAGATACCTTTGTAGAATCTTCTTGGTACTACGCACGTTATGCATCTCCAGATTTTACGGGTGGTATGGTGAAACCCGAGGCTGCACAATCTTGGCTTCCAGTGAACCAATACATCGGTGGTGTTGAACACGCGATTCTACATTTACTGTACGCACGTTTCTTCCATAAATTAATGCGTGATGAAGGTGTGGTACAAGGTAACGAGCCGTTCACCAACTTGCTCACTCAAGGGATGGTACTTGCAGATACATTCTACCGTGAAGCAGAATCTGGTAAGAAAACCTGGTTTAACCCAGCGGAAATCGAGTTAGAAAAAGACGAAAAAGGTCGTGTTCTTTCAGCAAAATATAAAGGTGACGGTCAGGAAGTTGTGGTTGGCGGTCAAGAGAAAATGTCGAAATCGAAAAACAACGGTATCGACCCGCAAGCCATTATTGATCAATACGGCGCAGATACTGCACGTGTATTCATGATGTTTGCTGCACCGCCGGATCAATCATTAGAGTGGTCTGATGCAGGCGTTGAAGGTGCGCACCGTTTCTTGAAACGTGTATGGCGTTTAGCGACAGGTTTCCTTGAACAAGGCAATAGCGCTAGCACGATTGATAAAGCAAATTTATCAAAAGATGCACAAGATTTACGCCGTAAAACGCATGAAACTATTCAAAAAGTCGGTGATGACCTAGATCGTCGTCATGCATTTAATACGGCTATTGCAGCAATGATGGAACTGTTAAATGCCAACAACAAGTTTGAAGCGAAAGATGATAATGATGCTGCTGTAGCACGTGAATCTATCACCACCCTTCTGACTTTGTTAGCGCCATTTGCGCCTCATTTAAGTCAAACCTTATTGAATGAATTTGGCATTGAGCTCACCACTGCTTTATTCCCTGTCGTTGATGAATCTGCGTTAACCCGCAATACTCAAACGATTGTGGTTCAAGTCAATGGTAAACTTCGTGGTAAATTGGAAGTGTCTGTCGATGCATCGAAAGATGATATCTTGGCGCAAGCAAAAGCATTACCAGAAATTCAACAGTTCTTGACTGGTCCAACCAAGAAAGAAATTGTTGTTCCAAATAAGTTAGTGAACTTGGTGGTTTAATTCTTATTTAAAATCCCTACCCTTGCGGAGCATGCTCCTCACCTTTGATAAAGGGAGGAGCTGTACTGGCTAGAACCAATTCAAAGCATGGGAAGCCCCAGCCCCCCTTTGGAAAAGGGAGATTAAAATTTAAGATAAAACAAAAGCTAAACAAAGCCCGTTGCCAGCCAACGGGCTTTGACTTTACAATCAACTCAGAAATTCATTTACCCATCTTTGGGATAAACAGAGGAATAAGCATGCATTTAGTTCAACGTGTTGCAGCAGTTGTATTAACTTTGGGTCTAAGTGCCAGCTTAGTCGGTTGCGGTTTTCACCTAAAAGGGACTAACCCGAGCACAGCCCCTGTTGCATACTCAAAAATGAGTTTAGCACTTCCAAATGACACAGAAGAATTACACGAAAAACTTGCCATTTATTTGGGTGCAACCGGTATACAACTCAGCAACAATCCAGATGCTTATGTGTTACATGTACTCGAGTACACGCCTCAACGTCATGAACTAAACGGTAAATTGATTGAAACCTTGCTTCGCTTAACTGTGACTTTCCGTATTGAAGATGCGCAAGGTAATCCCGTGACTGAACCACGTACCCTGACCGCTTCACGCAGCTATCAATATGATGTCGCAACCGTAAACACCGATGACCAAGAACAGAAATATCTCAATCAAGTTATTGTTGATGATATTGCACAGCAAATTGTGCGTCAGATTTCATCGAACCGTTTACCGAAAGTCGTGACCAAACCAGCAGCTTCAACCACCCAACCTTAAAAATAGAAATTAAGCGCTATGAAACTTGACTATCCTCAAGCACTAAAACGTGTTGATGAAGCTCGCGGTGCCTGGATTATGTATGGTCAAGAGCCATTGCTTGAGCAAAACTTACTGGATGCTTTTCGAAAAAGCTGGCATACACAGGAAATTGAACGTCAACGCTATGACATTAACAATGTCAGCGACTGGAAAACTGTCTTTAATGCTTTAAATAGTTTATCGCTTTTTTCTAATCAACTTGCCATTGAAGTGCATGGCAATATTAAACCCGATGCGAATGGCATCAAGCAACTGAAAAGCTATATTCAGCACAATGAACAAAACCTGTTGCTTGTGGTGATGCCCAAACAGGACAGTAGCAGCTTAAAATCAAGTTTTTTCCAAGTGGTGGATGCCAACGGGGTGACCGTTCCTCTCACAGCCAATTATCCACAAGACCGACAACGGATTTTAGGGCTTGAGGCAGAAAAGCTCGGGATTAAACTCGCCAATGATGCGTGGCAGTGGCTTGAACAACATCATGAGCACAACTTGCTCGCAGCCAAAAACAGTTTAATGCGCGTCAGTGATACTTTTGCCGATGTCGATCTAATTCAGATTGAGCATTTGTATTCCTGTTTACAAGATCAATCCCGTTACACCACTTATGACTTAAACGATGCCGTGCTTGCCGGAAATCTGGCTCAGGCAATTAAAATTTTTCAATATTTAATTGCCTCAGGTGAGCCGATGAGTCTGATTTTATGGAGCATCAGTAAAGAAATGCGCCTACTGATGCAGCTGTTTGAACAACCGCAAAATGCCTTGCAACTCGGGATTTGGAAAAATAAGGTCAGTCAATATCAACAGGCTTTAAGACGACTGAACCCAAATAACTTTTTAACCTGGCCTTCGTTGCTGTTACGTATTGATGCATCCATTAAAGGTCTGGGAAAAGAGAATCCTGAACATCTGGTCTTGCAAGCCATTAGCAGCATGTGTGGTCAAAGTTTATTTTCAGAATAAAGCCAAATGCTGACTGTTTCGCTGGTTGTTTTTCAGCCTTAACACTTACCTTTTAATATCTTTTTCAATCAAAAAAGTTCAGTTTACACATAAAAATTTGTCCAAGAAATCAATAACAATTCTCATTTATTATTAAAAAATTCACGTTTTATCCTCATTTAGCTTTTATAATCTGTTCAATTCTATTCATTTACCTGCTCACCATGCCAAAAATAAAACCGTCCAAAATCGTTGTCGCGGTGGTTTGCATTCTTGCTATCGCTCTTACCGCCTGGTATTTCTTAAAACCCAAAGAGCAACCCCCTCAATACATTACCAGCGAAGTCAGCCGCGGCGATATTGAAGACTCGGTACTTGCAACAGGTGTACTTGAAGCCACCAAAATGGTTAGCGTTGGTGCACAGGTTTCCGGTCAGGTTAAGAAAATGTATGTGCAATTGGGCGACCAAGTGAAACAAGGTCAACTGATTGCTCGAATTGATTCAATTCGCCAGGAAAATGATCTTAAAACGGCTGAAGCGAGTATTAAAAATCAACAAGCGCAACTCGCAGTCAAACAAGCAAACTTAGCCAAAGTTCAAGCTGAATATCAACGGCAGCAAGCTATGTATGCACAAGATGCAACTTCACGTGCTGAATTAGAATCAGCATTGGCCAGCTATAAAACAGCTCAAGCCGAAATTCTGGCGATTAATGCACAAATTGAACAATCTCGCTTAACCTTGGCAACGGCCAAAGAAGATTTGGGCTACACCCAGATTGTTGCGCCTATGGATGGCACTATTGTGGCGATTGTGACCGAAGAAGGTCAGACCGTAAATGCCAATCAAAGTGCACCGACTATTGTTAAATTGGCCAAACTCGACACTATGACCATTAAGGCTGAAATTTCAGAAGCCGATGTGATGAAAGTTGAAGAAGGACAAACCGTTTATTTCACTACCTTGGGAAATAGCGACAAAAAACATTATGCAAAACTACGCCAGGTAGAACCTGCACCAAATTCAATTAATACTGAAACCAATAACAGTTCAACTTCATCTTCAAGTTCTGCAGTGTATTACAACGCCTTATTTGATGTACCAAATGAAGATGGCAAGTTACGTATTGATATGACAGCACAGGTTTATATCGTACTCAGTGAAGCAAAAAACACCTTAACAGTTCCTGCAGCGGCCTTACAAAGCTCAAACCGTCCTCAAGGTAAACGTGCTGATCGTAATGCAGATAAAGCTAAAGAACAAAAACCAACGGATACAGATCAAGCTAAAACTGAACGTCCAAAACGTCTGGAACTGTCTGCTGAAGAAAAATCACTGATTGAACAAGGCAAAGCCTCTATGTCAATGGTTCGCGTGGTTCAGGCCGATGGTACTGCAAAACCGCAACCTGTCTTGGTCGGTTTAAATAACCGTGTAACCGCTCAAGTGATTAAAGGCTTGAAACAAGGTGACAAAGTGGTGATTGCAGATGGTTCCGACACTTCGAATGATTCTGCAAAACGTAGTAACCGTGCTGGCGGTGGTGCTGGTCCAATGAGAATGTAATGATGAGTCAAGATCAACAACCTTTGCTCAAGGTCACAGATCTGACTCGTGAATTCCCTGCCGGGGAAAACACCATTCAGATTCTGAAGGGCATTAATTTAGAGATTTACCCCGGAGAACTGGTGGCCATTGTCGGGCAATCCGGTTCGGGGAAATCAACCCTCATGAACATCCTCGGTTGTCTAGATCAACCGACTGCCGGTAGCTATCAGGTTAAAGGGCGTGAAACACGCAAATTGGAACCAGATGAACTGGCACAACTGCGCCGTGAATATTTCGGTTTTATTTTCCAGCGCTATCATTTACTCGGTGATTTAACTGCAGCAGGTAACGTTGAAGTTCCGGCCATTTACGCCGGTGTAGATGCTTCAGCCCGTCAGCAACGTTCAACCGAACTGCTCTCGGACCTAGGGTTGGCTGAAAAAACCCAGAACCGTCCCAGCCAGCTTTCCGGTGGTCAGCAACAACGTGTCTCGATTGCACGTGCCCTAATGAACGGCGGAGATGTGATTCTGGCCGATGAACCAACAGGTGCATTGGATAAAAACAGTGGTATTGAGGTGATGCGTATTTTACGTGAACTGAATGCCAAAGGTCATACCATCATTTTAGTCACCCACGATCATAATGTGGCGAAAAATGCCTCACGCATTATTGAAATCAGTGACGGGAATATTATTTCGGATCGGGCCAATGTGCCTGAAACGGACGGCGAAGTGCTGGAAAAGCAGCAGCTTGACCGCACCCCACAAAAGAAAACCCCGTCTTGGCGTTCTGCTGCCGACCGACTGGCCGAAGCCTTCCGCATGGCACTGCTTGCCATGAATGCTCATCGTATGCGTACCTTCCTGACCATGCTCGGGATTATTATCGGGATTGCATCGGTAGTTTCAGTGGTGGCACTAGGAAATGGCTCGCAGAAACAGATTCTGGAAAATATCAGTAGCCTTGGCACCAATACCATTACCGTATTCCAAGGACGTGGCTTTGGTGACAACTCCAAAACAGCCCAAGTCAAAACCTTGGTTCCTGCCGATGCTGAAGCTTTGGCTGAACAACCCTATGTCGACGGGGTCAGTCCGTCGGTCACCAGTAGTGTTACTGCACGCTTTAAAGATACCGAAGCTTCAGCTACCGTGAATGGCGTCAGTGAAGATTTCTTTTATGTAAAAGGCATGACCTTCGAATCCGGACAACCTTTTGACAAAGAAGGAGTCACTGAACGTGCCCAGGATGTTGTAATTGATAACAACACCAAGAATACTTTCTTTAATGATGGCACCAATCCGGTGGGTCAGGTCATTTTATTGGGCAGTGTACCGAGTCGTATTATTGGCGTGATTGAAGCGCAAAAATCGATGATGGGTAACTCAGACAGCCTAAATGTTTATCTGCCCTACTCGACGGTCATGAGCCGCATGCTGGGTCAGTCCAATGTGCGTAACATTATTGTACGGATTAAAGATGAATACCCAAGTGCTGCCGCTGAAAATGCCATTTTAAATTTATTGGTACAACGTCACGGTGCGCAAGATGTGTTTACCCAAAACTCCGACAGTATCCGTGAAACCATTCAGCAAACCACGCAAACTATGACCTTACTGGTTTCTGCGATTGCGGTGATTTCCCTGATTGTGGGCGGTATTGGAGTCATGAACATCATGCTGGTTTCGGTGACTGAACGAACCCAAGAAATTGGGGTGCGTATGGCGGTCGGTGCACGTCAAAGTGACATTTTGCAGCAGTTCCTGATTGAAGCGGTGTTGGTGTGTATTTTAGGCGGGATCTTGGGGGTACTTCTATCCTTAGGCATTGGACAGCTGATTAGTCATTTTGCTGGCAGTACTTTCCAGATGGCCTATTCAACCACCTCAATTATTGCCGCCTTTGTCTGTTCCAGCATGATCGGGATTATCTTCGGCTTTATCCCGGCCCGTAATGCAGCACAGCTTAATCCTGTCGATGCACTTTCTCGCGAATAAGGATACTTAGAATGCAAATAAATTTTACCAAACTTGTCGCTAGTCTTATTTTAACTGGGTCACTGGTCGGTTGTGCTGCGGTCGTCAAAACGCCGTATGAACAACCTGCCGTAAATATTCCAGGCAATTTCCAGAACAGTAAAGCACTGAGCCAACAAGTGCATGCCGATGTCTATGCCGATCAATGGTGGACCTTATTTGGCGATACTCAGCTGAATCAACTGGTTAATCAAGTTTTAGCGAGCAATAGTGATTTAGCAGTGGCGGGGATTAACTTGCAGCAAGCTCGTTTACAAGCTGGTTTGGCAAAAAATCAGCAAGGTCCACGTGTCAGTTCAAGCGTATCGGCAGGACATACGATTGACTTAAATTCAGGTGATGATTCGTCACGTGGCTTGTCTTTAAGTGGCGGTGTAAGCTATGAACTGGACTTATTCGGAAAACTGGCTCGTCAAACTGAAGCAACTAAATGGGAAGCTTTAGCAACTGAACAGGATTTGCAAAGTACTGCACAAAGTCTGGTGGCAACGACTGCCAATTTATACTGGCAATTGGGTTATCTGAACGAGCGTTACGCCGTTGCACAGCAAAACCTGGCCAGTACGCAAAAGACGTATGAACTGGTGCGCATACAGTATCGTGCCGGGGCAGTTTCTGGTCTGGATTTAACTTCTGCTGAACAATCTGTTCAAAGCCAGAGAGCGACGTTGAGCCAGATTGAGCAGCAAAAAGTGGAAACCAGAACGGCTTTAGCTGTTTTGATGAATCAACCTGTACAGCAACTGAATATAGCCGAACCGCAGCGCTTACCGCGTATAGCTTTGCCGAGCATTGCAGCCGGCTTGCCAGCAGACTTGCTGTCACGTCGCCCAGACTTACAGACCGCTGAACTACGTTTACGTAAGGCTTTGGCCAGCAAAGATGCCACCAAAGCCAGTTATTACCCTTCAATTAATCTAACCGGAAATTTAGGTGCTTCAAGTACCTCTTTAACCAATCTATTACAGAATCCGGCTTTAACTTTGGGTGCCAGTCTCAGCTTACCTTTCTTGCAATATAACGATATGAAGAAAGATTTAGCGATTAGTGATCTGGATTATGAAAAAGCGATTATTCAATACCGTCAAACCTTGTATCAGGCTTTTGCAGATGTTGAAAATGCACTCTCGGCACGTACCGAATTAAACAAACAGGTGGCCTTACAAGAACGTAATGTACAACTGGCCGAGAAAACTGAGCGATTAACTGAAGTACGATACCGTAACGGCGCAATTGCACTTAAAAACCTGCTCGATGCCCAGGAAACCACACGTAATGCCCGTTTGTCTTTGGTACAAACCAAGCAGAGTCAATACAATGCCTATGTGACCTTGATGCAAGCCTTGGGTGGTAGTCCAATCAAACAGCTACCTTAACTCAGGTCATAAAAAGCCTCTGCGAAGCAATGCCAGTCAATTAAGAAATTGACTGGCATTTTCTATTTTTAAACTTGAAATATTATTAGATACACAGAAAGGTCATCCGCAACTGTTTGAGTCAGGACTATCTTAAAAGAAACTGTTTCTGCGATAGATTTGTCATAAGAGGGTAGTGAACGAGTTTTGACGGTGAGAATAGCCGAAAATATTTTTTCGCCTATTCGCAAAATGGTTTGGCCTTGCACAACAATGTTGCTCATTCCGAAAGAAAAATAGCATTTGAGCTGCAAACTGTTTGACTTAATAAAAAAAGACTCCAGCATAATATTTTAAAATATAAAAATATTTATATATTAGGACATTAACTAATCAGCATTATCCTACGAAGGCTTTTCTTATTGAATCAATAAACTTCTTCCATAAATCATTTTAAAAACCAAAACCGAAAATAGATTTTTAGCAAATATTAGAGTCATGAGCGTGACATGAATGCCTACAAAAAGGTAAAAAAAATTAAATCAATTAAATGAGACCGTGCTGATTTAAAAAATCTAATATTGAATACTTTTTGATTTATGAAAGAGATCTAATGTTTATAGAAAAACTTTAAAAACTCGGACGATAATATTTATAGGTCAAACCTTTTTCATTATAAACATCATAACTTTTTTGCTTAAAGTCGGATACCCATTGCGTGCCATTAAACCCTGCAATATGTCCATAAACATGTTTTCCGGTTCGATCGATAATATAAATATCGCCTTCTTTCGGAGCATCAAATTTAGGATTAATTTGTCGATAGCCAATTTTCGTTAAAGTATTGCCCCAGTCTGCGGCAGCAACGGGATGACTTTGGAACCTTGCCCCTGCTGACTCCAAAGCAAGTCGGATACTTTTGGCACATTTTTGTGAACTGCTGTATGAACTAATACCTTGCAAGAAATTCGTAAATTTATCAACATCAATTCGCTGCCCATTGCTTACAACGATGTTCTTTTTCGGAAAGGCTTGAACGGATTTGGACTCTGTATTTTTATTAGAATTGTTACCAGATTGGGAACGAATTACGATATTTGTCTGGACAGGAGCATAGACTTCATTCATGTTTACATTATGATCATACACCATTCTTTACAACTACTCCTAACCCTTATAATTCGGGCTTTTCACTCATTTCGACGGCAAAGATAGTACCTTGTCAAATGTGATTTTTCATGCAATAAATGTAATTAAATATAAATAAATCGCTTTAAATTAACTTAACTGATTATTTTTTGTTAATTTTTATATTTGTAATTCTTGCCCGTAATTTAAAGTCATATTTAAATCATTCAAACTTTAATGAATCTTAAAATAAAAAAATAATCAGTTTTAAATCCTTCTATCATCCATATAGTTCAAGATTAGATTGATATTCTGTTTAGCTAATTTTTACTTTAAGAAACCATAAATAGGAACTGTGAGTATGCTCACCTATGAATTTATTTCTGTATTCAGATAATCCATTTCCTAATACCTATGTTTCAGTTTGTCTTTCAAAGGATTCTTCTCGCTCGAACTTAAAAATAGCCTGCTGAAATACAATCCGCAGAAATTTTTATAGATTTCTATTGTTCGTTATAATTTTTAGTCAAACATTATTAGGCTGAAGATCAATCCTTCATCTCAGATTCAAAAAAAATACTAAAAAAATTTAAAATCACTAACTTAAAATAAATCTAAATGTATTTTTAATTTCCTCAGATTTGATGAGATACAGTTTTCTGTAAAAAAAGGCTAATATGTAGGGTTAGCCAACAGATTCTAAAATTAGAGTTATCAAACAGATTCTAATGATAGAGACATAAACCAGATTCTAATGAGAGAGACATGCGTCAGTATTTAGACCTTTTACAACATATCCTCGACAACGGTGGTGACAAAGGCGACCGTACCGGTACAGGTACACGTTCTGTATTTGGTCATCAAATGCGCTTTGATCTTTCCAAAGGTTTTCCTTTATTGACCACCAAAAAAGTCCATTTCCGCTCTATCGTGATTGAACTGTTATGGTTCTTAAAGGGTGATACCAACGTCAAATATCTACAGGACAACAAAGTTTCAATTTGGGATGAATGGGCAACTGCAGAACAAACTGCCAGTTTTGGTCGTCCTGAAGGCGAATTGGGTCCAGTTTATGGTCATCAATGGCGTAACTTTGGTGCTACCAAAAAAGAAAATGGTTTATATGAGCAAGATGGTTTTGATCAAATTGAATGGTTGATTAATGAAATTAAAACCAATCCAAATTCACGCCGTTTAATCGTGTCGGGATGGAATCCAAATGAAGCAGGAACTGTGGCTCTTCCGCCTTGTCATACCCTGTTCCAGTTTTTTGTACAGAACGGCAAACTGTCTTGCCAGCTCTATCAACGCAGTGCGGACGTATTCTTGGGTGTGCCATTTAATATCGCCAGCTATGCCCTGCTCACGCATATGATTGCGCAAGTGTGTGGTTTAGCTGTAGGTGACTTTGTCTGGACTGGTGGTGATACCCATTTATATACCAACCACTTTGAACAGGCAAAATTGCAACTCAGTCGTGAACCATTACCGCTTTGCCAATTAAAACTGAATCCAGAAGTGAAAGACATCTTCGATTTTAAATTTGAAGATATCGAAATTGTTGGCTATGAGTCACATCCAGGGATTAAAGCACCGGTTGCGGTTTAATTTCTAAAATCCCCCTTTAATTCCCCCTTTTGCAAAGGGGGAAAACGTATCTGAGTATAAAAAATACAGGGAAAATTATGACCTTCCAAAACTTAGAAGTTGTACATGTTGTAGCCATGGATCAACAGCGCTGCATTGGTAAAAACAATGACTTGCCTTGGCACATTTCTGCTGACCTCAAGCACTTTAAAGAAATCACCCAAGGTGGTGTCGTGGTCATGGGTCGTAAAACTTTAGAGTCTATGGGACGCACTCTGCCGAAACGTGTCAATTGGGTGATTACCCGGGACATGAATTGGTCATTTGAAGGAACTAAAGTGGCCTATTCTATTGAAGATGCTTTGGCTCAAGCTGTAGCGGATGTGCAAGCTTCAGAAAAACCAGATGCGATCTTTGTGATTGGTGGCGGTGAAATCTTCAAACAGACTATGAATATTGCCGACCGTTTGGAATTGACCCATGTCGAGCTTGACGTTCAAGGCGATGCCTATTATCCGGAAATTCCAGCTGAATTTAAAAAGGTCGCTTCTGAACAACATATTGACGACAAAACTGGGATTGCTTTTGAGTTCGCAACTTACAGAAAATAAAGACAATAATTACTTATAAAGTCAAATATGCATAATATTGGAAAAAGGGAATTTTTCACTGCACTGGGCATGGCTTTACTCCATTCCGTGTTCAGTCTCTTCGTTATTATGTCCTCTATTTGGCTGTGTCTTGCTTTATGGTTTCAAGAACCTTTTGGTGGGTTAGTCACCCGGCTACTGATTGGCATTTGGATTATCTTTGCTTTAAGCATTCTCGGCATTTATATCACCCAGCATTTCTTTAACCGTCATACGGATGTGCTGATTTATGTCCTTGTTTTTCTACTGGGCTTATTTTGGTATTTTAACCTGGAAGCCAAACAAGATCGTGAATGGAATCCGGAAGTAGCCCGAATGCTGTTCTATGAACAAGAGGGTGACAAGATCATCTTGCACAATGTACGTAATTTTAATTGGCGTGCTGATGGGAGTTATGATGAACGCTGGGAAACGCGTGATTTTGATTTAAACCAAATTACCGGTGTGAATATCATCACCTCCTATTGGATGGGACCACAAATTGCACATACCTTGGTTAGCTTTGATTTTGCCAATAGCAAGCCACTGACCTTCTCGATTGAAGTTCGCAAACAAAAAAATGAAGAATTTTCGACTTATGGTGGCTTTTTTAGAAAATATGAACTCAGCCTGATTGCAGCAGATGAAAAGGATCTGATTTATACCCGCAGTAATGTCCGTGGTGAACATGTCTATTTCTTTCCGGTCAATATGTCCAAAACTGAAAGACGTGCCTTGTTTGAAGAATATCTGCGTAAAGCCCATGAATTAAAAAATCAGCCGAAATGGTATAACAGCCTCACCAGTAACTGTACTACGCTGGTTTTTGATATGGTACAAGCAGTATCTAAAAGACACTTACCGGCTGATTACCGACTGTTGGCTTCAGGATACTTGCCTAATTACCTATATGATTTAAATGCGATTTCACACGATTTAACCATGCAACAATGGTATGAGGTTGCTTATATTAACCCTCGGGTCAGTAAATTAAAGCATATCTCCAGCACTCAATATTCATCCCTTATTCGTCAGGGTTTACCACACCCTATAACTGTAGATAAACCCTAACAGGTAATCTAAAAAATATATAAAACATACATTTAACGCTAGTTAATTGGCTATTTTTTTGTTTATATAGAACATAAGTTAAATCAACAACGAGAATTCCAATATGTTAAAAAAATTATTTGCTGTTGGCATACTGGGTGCTGCTATTGCTTTTAGCGGTTGTGAAACTACACCGAGCGCCTCTACTACGATTGAAACTGCAAATTTAGTGCAACTGCAAAACCGCACCTGGATTGCAACACATATTGGCAATACTGAAATAAAAACAGCCCCAACTGGACATAATATTCCAAGCTTACAGTTTGATGCTGCAACGAAACGCGTCAGTGGTGCAGATGGTTGTAACCGTATTATGGGGAGCTATGAGGCAGGACGGGATACTTTGGTTCTTGGCCCAATGGCAGGCACCAGAATGGCATGTCTAGATAGTCACAATGTATCGCAACAGTTTAATGAAGCACTGACTAAAGTGGCAAACTATCAAGTCTTTGGTAAAACACTCAAGCTGCTTGATCGTCATGGAAATCTTCTCATCCAATTTACCAGTCCGGTTCTCCGTTAAATAATGCAGATAAAAAGCCTGAAAATGCAGGCTTTTGTATTTAAAATACATAAATAAATACATTGTAGCTTCATAAAAAACCCATATATTAAAAATAATAAACAAATATAGGATAAAACCATGCAACAGGCATTATTTGGTGGTGGATGTTTTTGGTGTGTTGAAGCCATATTTTTACAGTTGAAAGGCGTAGAAAAAGTGGTCAGTGGCTATGCGGGTGGTCACACCGACAATCCAAGTTATGACGATATTTGCCGTGGAGACACCAATCACGCAGAAGTAATTTTAATTGATTATGATGAAACGCAAATTAGCTTTACCCAGCTTTTGGATGTATTTTTCACTACCCATGATCCTACTACATTAAACCGTCAAGGTAATGACGTTGGCACTCAATATCGTTCCGTGATTTATTACCTGAATGATGAACAGCAACAGCAGGCACAACAAACCATTGACGCTTTAAAAGCAGAAGGCCTGAATATTGTGACTGAGCTGAGTCCTGCACCCAAGTTCTATCCGGCTGAAGAATATCACCAGAATTTCTTTGCCCGAAATCCATCTCAAGGCTACTGTAATTTTTCCATTCCACCGAAACTGATGAAATTACGCAGCAAGTTTCAAGATTTGCTTAAATCTGAGTAACTCCATTTTTTCAGCAAACGTTAGACATAAAAAAAGCGACCCTCTCGGTCGCTTTTTTTAAATTTTTTCTTAGTTATCAGTTGCAAAAGCAATATCGCTGAGCCCGGCTTCGCTCGCACGAGACATCACTTGTGCAACAGCGTCATAACGTGATTCTTTATCTGCTTTCAGCACAATGGTCGGCTGACGCTCTTCCTGACCTGCTAGGTTAAATTTTGTCTGTAACTCGTCAAGCGTGAGCACCTTGCCATTCCACGCAACTTCTCCACCCGCATTAATACTGATGGTCACATTTTTAGGAGGCAAATCAATAATATCTGCCGTGGTTTTTGGTAAGGTTAATGGAATTGATGGGTTAGCAACGGTTGCTGTCACCAAAAAGATGATCATCAATACCAACATAATATCGATCAGCGGAATGAGATTCATCTCATTCATGCCTACATCGTTGTCTTCGCCCAATTGAAAGCCCATTAAGCTTGACCTCCAACCAAATGATTCGAGGTTGCTTTAGCTTCAGTCACTTGAGCCGTGCTATCTTGTTGCAACATGGTATCAATTAAAAGACTGTGTGCCTGGTCTTGTAACTCATGCGATAAACCACGGTTTACACGGGTACAAATGTTATAAGCCAATACTGCAGGAATTGCCACGGCCAAACCTAAACCGGTCATGATCAAGGCTTCACCCACAGGGGTCGCAACTTGTGCCAAACCGGCTTGACCACTTTTACCGACTGCGACCAAGGCATGGAAAATACCCCAAACTGTACCGAACAAACCCACAAACGGTGCAAGTGAAGCAATAGTACCGAGAACTGCTACACCTTTTTCTGCACTCGATTTTTCAGCAGAAATTTGACGCAATAAAGCTTGTTCTGCAACAGCCTTACGCTGTTCAAAACTGAGTGGGGCAAATTTCGCTTTTAACTTGCTTAACGCTTGAGAAAGTTGAGCATAAGCTTGTTGCTTCAGTTGGCGAGTCCCCATTAAACGTAAAACGAAGACTGTCCATGTCGTGATCGACATTGCCAATAACACGAAATACAGTGTTTTACTCACTGCATCGGCGTGTTGCCAATAAACTGAAAAGTTCATACTCGAACTCCTAAAAAATGTTAGCCGTGTGGATTCAATGTCAATTCAAATGGTTGGTCAGCACTAATTGGGTAAGCCACGCCATTTTCTTTGTACGGTTTGAATTTGGAACTACGCACTGAGCGCAAAATCTTGTCATCTAAAGCAGGAATGCCACTTGAACGTGAAATGCGGGCAGAAGTGATTACCCCTTTTTCATTCGCTTCAATATGAACCACAATAGTTCGCGTCTGCCCTTCTAAATCATTGTTATTATAAGAAGGCTTTGGCGAACGACTCCATTGCACGCCTGAACCGCCAATTGATACACTTTTTGGCGATGGCGGTGCAGCAGGTGCCGGTGGTGTTACTGGCGCTGGCGGTGCGGGTGGCGCTACCGGTGCCGGTTTCACAGCTCTAGTTTCAGAAATCGTTGTAGTGACAGTCGGTTTAGGTGGTGCTTCAACCGGCTTTACTACAGGTTTGGGTGTTTCTGCTTTCTTAACCTGTTGAACCTTCTCTACCTTTTTCGGCGGTGGTGGAAGTTGTTTTTCTACAATTTCAACTTTTTTCACTTCTTTAGGCTTTGGCTGCTCTTTTTTTGGTTCAGCTTTTGGCTTCGGCGGCAAAGGTTTTGGAGGTTCTTGAATTTTAACAAAACGAACTTTTAAAGGTTGTTTTTCTATCGGTTTCAGTTCTGGGGTTTTCATTTGCCCCACCGCCCACAATACGCCCATGTGACCGACCACAACGGCGATAAGCGCTGTGATAATTTTCTTTTTCATCGGATTGGGAGTTTGCATATTTAGAGCGGGAGATTGACTCATTAAAATCAGTTACCTAATTAAAGCGATTGCAGGTCTATACAAATTTAAGCAATCAAGCTCATCGGTTAATACAATTAAAGCAACGCAATAATAAATGAGAAGTGTTTTCATTTGCAACTATTAAATCGTAAGTTTTGATGAGTTTTTTGAATCGAAAACAAAAAAGGCATGCCTAAAGCACGCCTTTTGAATGAATTATTTTAACAATTATTATTGGAAAACAACTGTTTTGTTGCCATCCACAATAATGCGATCTTCAAGATGCCATCTTACCGCACGAGCCAACACGTTTCGTTCGACGTCTTGTCCCAGTTCACGCAGTTGATCGACTGTAAAATCGTGATTTACCCGTTCTACATCTTGCTCAATAATCGGCCCCTGATCGAGATCCGCAGTCACATAATGCGCTGTAGCACCGATCAGTTTCACACCTTTTTCATAAGCTTGTTTATAGGGATTTGCACCAACAAAAGCAGGCAAGAATGAATGGTGAATATTGATCACTTTCATTTCCCATTTTTTGACAAATTCTTCATCCAGAATTTGCATATAACGTGCAAGAACTAACAAATCATTACCTTGCATCAATTCATCAATTTTTGCATAAGCTTCACGTTTGTTTTCTTTATTGACTGGCACAACTTCAAATGGAATACCAAAGTTTTCCACTGACTCGCGTAAATCTTCATGATTGGACACTACTTTGGTAATTTCACAAGGTAAACCGCCACGCGCATGACGCCATAAAAGCTCAAGCAAGGCATGATCGACTTTAGAGACTAAAATGCCGACTTTTTTGACATCGCTGACCAAAGCCAAACGCCAATTCATGTTATAGCGCTCTGCAACATTGGTCGCAAAAGTTTGAGTCAAATTTTCTTTGCGGCTTTGCAAGTTATCCAGTTCAAACTCAACACGCATGAAGTAACGCCCGCCCTGAGCTTCAGTCGCGTATTGATCAAGTGCGGTAATATTTGCTCCCTGATGATACAAAAAGCTCGATACAGCTTGCACGATTCCCGGTTTATCCTCGCAAGTAATCAGTAAACGTGCTGTGTTGGCAGTGGTCATATTCATGTTGGTTTATATCACTAATCAGTTAAATTGAAAAACAAGCCGAGCATTCTAACGCTTTTTTAAGGCTTTCTAAATAGGCTATGTCGCATCGTGATTTTTACTTGAAGACAGACTTTCAAAAAGTTCTGAAGGCCCCAGCGTTTCAAGCAGATGTTCATACGTTTGACGACTTTCACCACGCAAATACGCCCCTTCCAGGAACACCATTTGACGTAATGCCTGCCAAACCCACTTTTCCTCTAAAGTATTGGAGTCGGTAATATGACCCGACATATATAAGAAGTTGGTCCAGTTGGTCAACACAATCCACAAGTTAATAATCAGAGCCTCAATTTCCGAGTCCGTCATTTGCATTAACCCTGCATTGACAAAGGCTTTATAAATTTTTTGCCCCTGCTGCATCACCTGACCGGCAAAACGTGGATACATTTTTCGAAAATCATCATTATTTTCAACCAAATGATAAACATCACGATGCAAAAAGCGATAAGCCCACAGCTGGCTGCTCAGCACTTGAAAATAACGAATCTTATCATTGGCATCGAGCAAGCGATCATCCGGCAATGCAAGCATTTCCAGAGTTTCTTTTTGATACTGCTCCATCAACTCTTTGATAATTTCGTTTTTATTACGGAAATGGTAATACAAATTACCCGGACTCATACTCAGTTCAGCTGCAATATGATTGGTTGTAACTGAACGCTCACCGCGCTCATTAAACAACTGTAAGCTGAGCTGTAAAATACGCTCTTTGGTTTTCACCGTTTTGGAGTGAGACATCCTGAAGTGACCATTTATTCAATAGGTTAGCGAGCTAACACATAAAGTAACTTGACTATTTAGAGCTTTTACTCTAAAAACTAACTTAATCGCTTTTTATTTAATGGTAGCAGGTCATGAATAGTCAAACAAAAACAACTTCAATGACACCACATTCTTTCGATATTCAGCACTTGCATAATGTGCTGGAACAGCAAAAACATGCCTATCAACGTCATTCTTTGCCAAGCGCAAAAGAACGTATTGATCGTTTAGCACGTTTAAAACGTATCTTAGTTAAATATCAAGATCAATTCGCCGAAGCAATTAACCAAGACTATGGTAACCGTTCTATTGGCGAAACCAAAATCGGTGAATTACTCACCTGTCTTGAACAGATTAAATATTATAGCAAGCATTTGACCAATTGGATGAAACCTTCGAAACGCCATGTCGGAATTATTCATCAACCGGCAAAAGCCTGGGTTCAGTATCAACCGCTCGGGGTAGTGGGAATTATTGCTCCTTGGAACTATCCTTTATTATTGTCGGTTGGTCCATTGATTTGTGCAATTGCTGCCGGCAACAATGCCATGATCAAAATCTCCAGTGCATCAAGTAATTTTGGTCGTGCCCTGGAAAAAGCCTTAAGCGAAGCCTTTCCGATCGAATTGGTTGCAGTCATCAATGGGGGTGGTCCTATTTCTGATGCCTTTAGCCACTTAGCTTTTGATAAAATTATTTTCACCGGTTCTACAGAAATTGGTAAAACCGTGATGGCAGCTGCATCAGAAAATTTAGTGCCTGTAATTCTAGAATTGGGCGGGAAATCTCCTGTTCTGGTTCATCCATCAATTGATTTAGAAGATGTCGCGCAACGTCTGGCTGCCGGTAAACTTTGGAATGCAGGTCAAACCTGTGTGGCACCTGACTATATGTTCCTGCCTAAAGGTAAAACGGCCGAATTCATCGAGCAGTTTAGGCTGTGTGTGGAAGAGATGTATCCAAATTTTGCCTATAATCAAGATTACACCTCGATTATTAATGACAAACAGTACAATCGCTTGCAAGGTTATTTGGAAGATGCCGTTAATCAGGGTGCCGAAATAATCGAAATCAATCCTGAACATGAAGATTTAACAGCAGTTCGAAAAATTGCGCCGACTTTACTGACCGGTGTAACCACTGAAATGCGGATTATGAAAGAAGAAATCTTTGGGCCAATCCTGCCAATTCTAGAATATGATCAAATTGACGATGTTATTGACTTTATTAATAGCCGTCCGCGTCCACTTGCATTATACTATTTCGACTTTGATCAAGCGCGTGCCGACTATGTCGCACAGCATACTCATTCAGGGCATTTCGGGCAAAACACGGTATTGACCCATGTGGCACAAGACGATTTACCATTTGGTGGCGTAGGTGCTTCAGGTATGGGCAAGTATCATGGTCCAGAAGGTTTCTTCAGTTTGTCTCATGAACGGTCGGTGATGTCGAATCCTAAGCTCTATAGCTTGAAATTCATTCTCCCACCATTTAACAAGCCGATTCATAAATTGATTTCGAAGACCCTTCTTCGCTAACTGATCAAGGCATGAGCTATTGTACATATTCATGCCGGGTTTTTATTAAATTCGCTTGTCTTTTAAGCGCATTTTTGGTATAAAACGCCCCTTGAATGATTTCATCCGTTTACTTTTAATGACTAGCCGCACAATCGGTGCTGTCTAGCAATGGAGTTCACCATGTCTAAGGTTTGCCAAGTTACCGGCAAGCGTCCAGTCGTTGGCAACAACGTCTCGCACGCCAATAACAAAACCAAACGCCGGTTCGAGCCGAACCTGCATCACCACCGTTTCTGGTTAGAAACCGAAAAACGTTTCGTACGTCTTCGTTTAACCACTAAAGGTATGCGTATTATCGACAAATTGGGTATTGAAAAGGTTGTTGCTGACCTTCGTGCTCAAGGTCAAAAGATCTAAGGAGTTCGAACCATGCGTGATAAAATTCGTCTAGTTTCTTCAGCTGGTACAGGTTATTTCTATACTACGACTAAGAACAAACGTACTATGCCGGAAAAAATGGAAATCAAAAAATTTGATCCAAAAATCCGTCAACACGTGATTTTCAAAGAAGCTAAAATTAAATAATTTTGCCTTCTTAAAAAAACGACCTTTTAGGTCGTTTTTTTTGCATTTTTTTTATCCGACTTGATACACTTTAGCTACTTTTTTTGGCACCACTTGTGCTTTTGTATTTTACCCTTAACTAGGCTTAAGGAGTTTTTAGTGCCTCATGACGTAGATCTCATTATATTATTAGCAGTTGGCTTTGGACTGGCGCTTATTTTTGGCTATATTGCGGCTCGTATACGCCTCCCCCCTCTGATCGGCTATTTAATTGCCGGTATCCTTATTAGTCCGAACACGCCCGGTGTGGTCGGAGATATTCAACTTGCGAATCAACTGGCTGAACTTGGGGTAATGTTCCTCATGTTTGGTGTCGGAATGCATTTTTCCTTAAGTGATTTAATGCAGGTGCGTCGAATTGCTTTACCGGGTGCTATTTTACAAATTGCTGTCGCGACCTTATTAGGTATAGGCGTTTCCATGATGTGGGGCTGGAGTTTTGGTTCTGCACTGGTGTTTGGTTTAAGTCTTTCTTGTGCCAGCACAGTGGTTTTACTTAAAGCTTTAGGTGACCGCGGTTTACTGAATTCCGTAAATGGTAAAATTGCCGTGGGTTGGCTGCTGGTTGAAGACCTGGTCATGGTGCTGGTCTTGGTTTTATTGCCTGCCACGGCAGTTTTACTTGGTGGTACACCCATTGCCGGAACAGATCCAAATGCAAACATCTGGCTCACTTTAGGTGTGACTCTACTTAAAGTTACAGGCTTCATTGCCTTTATGTTGATTGTCGGTAAACGTTTAGTTCCTTGGATCATGCAAATGGTCGCACGCTTGGGTTCGCGTGAACTGTTTACTTTAACCGTTGTTGCAGCTGCGGTTTCAATTGCCTTTGGTGCCTATAAAGTTTTTGGCGTTTCAATGGCACTGGGTGCATTCTTTGCCGGTATGGTGGTCAAAGAATCCGACTTTAGTCACCGGGCCGAAGAAGAAACTTTACCCTTACGTGAAATTTTCTCGATTTTATTCTTTGTTTCTGTCGGTATGTTGTTCGATCCACGCATTCTGATTGAGCAACCCTTACATGTACTTGCTGTAATTGGCATTATCATGATTGGCAAGACTATTGCAGCGATGGCTTTGGTTTTATTCTTCCGTTATCCGATTAACACTGCGTTAACCGTCGGGGCTAGCCTTGCACAAATTGGCGAGTTTTCTTTTATTCTGGCGACTTTGGGTCTCTCACTCAATTTACTCTCTATAGAGGGACAAAACCTGATTCTGGCAGGTGCGCTTATTTCAATTACACTTAATTCATTTATATTCTCTGCTATTGAACCCGTGCAAAACTGGATTCGTGAACGCTCGCATCTGGCGCGTTTGCTGGAACGAAGCGGTGATCCTCTTTCCATGCTGCCTGACGAAGTATCTCAAGAGTATTTACGTGATCAAGTAGTGCTGGTAGGCCATGGTGAAGTCGGTCGTCGTATTACCAAAGAATTAATGGCGCAAAATATTAAGGTGGTCATTGCCGAAGAAAACCGTGAAATTGTAGAAAGATTGCGACAAAAAGGGATTGCAGCGGTTTCCGGTCATGCCACCGAACCGAGTGTATTAATTCAAGCGCATATTCAACATGCGCGGCTCTTAGTTCTATCCCCAATGGATATTTTAGATATTCATAAAATTGTCGATATTGCCAAAACACTGAATCCTCAAATTCAGGTTCTAGTCTGTGCAGAAAGCAAGGAAGAAGCTGAAGTGATTCGGCGTGACAATATTGGTGAAGTCTATTTTGCCAAAGAGGAAATGGCGAAGAATATGACCAATCATATTCTCAATCAGATCCAGATTGCTCATCATCAAGAACCGACGCATTAATCTGGCATCGTAAAAAAACGCACTCATGAGTGCGTTTTTTAGCTTGCTTCGATGAACGATCAGCTCAAATACTTCGGTTGCTCATCTACAATTTCTGCCTGCCATTCATTGACTTGCTTTTCCATCATGGCGAATAAAGCAGCTTGCACCATATGTTGTGCAATTTCAGGCATTTGATCACCTAATAATGACTTTACTTCATCATTAAACTGAATTTTAACCAAGGGTTCTTTTTGAGAGCCTGCATTGCGTAATGCCAACTCACCACCTTCAAGTTGAACCAATTCTAAAATAGCTTCTTGATTACCAAATAATTCTTTCAATTGTTCTATAGACATAGTTCCTCCATGTTCAACATGGTGGCAAAGGCGTTTGCACTTTGCATTACATAGACTATTTATATCGGGTCGATGCTAAAAACTTCAAGAGCAGATAAAAAAGATTAAAACTCAACCATCTCATTACGAAAGCCGTCAATCAGCTGAGTTAAATCACGATGCCATTCACGTATAATTTTGGTGTCTGGCAGCCAGGCCTGAGGCGTTTGCGTCACTTTAATAATTAGATTTGAAGATGTCTCACTCTCAGGTTCTGGCGCACTCGGTTCTGGCGCATACTGGCACATACGATAAGCACGCTTCAATTCTGCAATAAAACCTTGTTTTGCCAATTGCTGCATCACGTTTACTTCAGGAGACACTTGCCCCTTTTCTGCCATGCCGTCTTCAATCGACTTGAGTGTCGGCATAAAGTCATTTAAGCGATAGTAACGTACTAATTCCTGTAAAAATGCCAAGACTGCACCATGTAAATGGAATACAGCAGCTTCACGATGTGCCTGTACCTGTTGAATATGATCGGTTTGCTCAGCTTGCTGACATGAAAGTCGTGCAAAATACAGTTTTTGATTGGTACGATCAGCATGGAAACGAGCAACACGGGACATAGCGATATTCCTAAATTTTGGCGTTTGTTACATGCTTAAGCTTAAACTTTATTTTAGTCAATTCACAATAAAAATTATGCCTGATCCCTTACATTTCTTTTATTTATAAAAAAGGAGCTTTCGCTCCTTTAATTATTTATCTTCAGCTTTACTTGCCGCTTCAGGCTTATCTTCAGCCTGTTTTACACGAATACCATGTCCGTGCAAACGAAGGGTATTTAAGCCCTTAATTGCTTTGATCGCCTCACGAGCATGTGGCATGTCAATAAAAGCGAAACCTTTCGATTTACCTGTCGTCGCATCAAGCACCAACTTGCATGACTCAACTGTGCCAAAATCTTGAAATAGCTTCAATAATTCAGCTTCTGTTACTGTACGTTCTAAACTACGAACTAAAATTTTCATCTTACAACCTTAAAATAGGCAAAATCATCAAAAAGCACTCGCCTACTCGACTTTTTGAACTTCGCAATAAAAAACAGAATGACGCAATTGTGATAGTTTAATCGAGATCAATGCCAAAATCTAAATTAATCGACTGTCGTTCAATTAAAGCACTTTTTACGGTTTGCTGGCGTTGTTTGTAATGGGTTTCGCTAATACACAAATTTCGGCTTAATTCATTCAGAAAATAGCTTTCAATCTTACGCCCTTGATCATCGACCTGATCACGCGCCCATAAATTCAGATTCTGCTTGGTTAAAATCAATTCATTTTTGGCTCGGGTTAAGGCCACATACAACACACGGCGTTCTTCTTCGACGTCATCGAAATTACCCTGTGCCCTTGCATGCGGATACTGTCCTGCAGAGACATTCGCTACATAACAGACTTTCTGCTCTGTCCCTTTAGCAGAATGGATGGTGATAAGTGTGACCACATCATCCTGTGACTGACGCTCAATTTCACTGATCGACACGGGATCGAGCACATATTCCTCCAAAAACTCACTCAGTTGATCGTGTTTAGAGGCGAGTTGCTTTACTAAATCAAAATCGCCTAAACGTTTTGACCAGTCTTTTTTAGCGTAATTTTCTTCAAGCTGATCTTTTAACGCTTCAATACCCAGCGATACACAAGCCTGCACATGATCTTTCAACACCAGCATTTGTTTCATGATCAGCAAAGTATTGTCTGGAATACGGCCAAATTGTTCTAACTTTTCAAAAATACGGTCGGTCTCAGACTCAAGCAATAACTGTTGAGCCAGTTTACTTGCCCCGACATCACCCACACCATTCCACAGCGTCAGGAAGCGCATCCAGGCAATATCATCCAAAGGATTGGCAATCACACGCAATAGGCTCAGCAAATCTTTTACATGCGCAGTCTCGAGCAATTTCATACCGCCAATAAAACGGTAAGGTACATTGGCCTGAATAAAAGCCGCTTCAATATGGCGCGCGGCAAAACTTGAACGAACCAGCACCATGTGTTCATGCCATGCCGAACCTTGCAGCAAATGACGCTCTTTAATGTCGATGGCAATCCATTTTGCTTCATCAAACTCATTCGGGAAAATATGCATGCGCGGTTTGATGCCCTCACCGCGATAAGCCTCCAAATGCTTGTCATATTGAATTGGACTCTGATCGAGCAACCAGTTGGATAGATCTAGAATTTCTTGCGTAGAACGGTAATTTTTTTCCAGTTTAAAAATCTGTGCATCGGACACACGCTCTTTAAAATGATGAATATTTTCAAAGTCCGCACCGCGGAAACCATAAATGGATTGTGCATCATCACCGACACAGAACAGGCGGGTTTTATCTTTGAGGGGGTCAAGTAAAGCCCATTGCAAAGGATTGGTATCCTGCATTTCATCCACCAGCATGTGCTGACAGATCGATGAAACATAATCCACCAAGCCTTCTGATTGTGTCAGAGCTGAAGCCACCACGGCCAAGATATCGTCATAATCCAGAAAGCTACGTGCCTGTTTTCGGGCTTCATACTCTTTCATGATTTCAGCAATTTGATCTTTATATTCCAGAAATTCTGGCATTTGCTTTTCTAGCGCCAGACTTAATTTTTGCCGCGTATTTCGTGCAAAAGAATAGAGGTCACATAATTCTTTCGGCTTTGGCAGGGCATTTGGATTTTTCTTATCATCTTTGCCCCGAATCAGGCGAAACATCATTAACTGATCATCACGGTCGATAATCGAGAATTGTTCCAAGCCAAACGCTTTCGGAATGCGGCGCAGCAAGTACATACAGAAGGTATGAAAGGTTGATGCTCGAAGCCCTTTGGCCTGTTCACCTAAAGCCAGTTCTACACGTGCCACAATTTCACTGGCTGAACGACGGGTAAAGGTCAGAATCTGGATTTGATTGGCAGGCACACCTTGATCAATCAGATAAGCTGCACGCGCCACAATGGTTTTGGTCTTGCCACAGCCTGCGCCTGCAAGTACCAAACTGTGCTTAGATTCGGTGGTTGCAGCTTGCTTTTGTTGAGGGTTTAATTCATCAATCAGGGTGGCTAAACTCATGGTGTCTCATCGTGTTCGGTAGACGAATAGTTTAACAGAGCTCTCCATAGAAAACTTGATGAGCAAACATGACGATATATTTTCAGCGCAATGCAGAACCGCTTTGTTGCTATCACGACTCATCTAAATTCACGACTAGGACGGCATGGATGCCGTCAGTTGGATTGGGGTATAGGGAAGTACCCTCAATCCAACAAAGGATTTTTGTTACTTTTCATCCATGAAAAGTAAATGTGCCTACCCCAAAACTGATGCTAAAGCTATTCATTCGAGGCCGTGAATATATGTAGATTATTATCCAGTTTATTATTTAATATGAACCTCATAAAAAAATTAAGAATCTTTTTCCAAGAAGTTGCTTAGAACCTCAACTACCGCATCCTCTAAATGTCTTTCTGCATTTTGCATTGCATCTTCTAAATCAAAATTAGGTGGATTAATCCCTATAATTTGACTAAAGCCCAAGTCATATAATTCATCTATACCATCGCCAACTAGACCCGAAAAAGCAATCACAGGCTTATTGAGTCTCTTCGCGACCTGCGCCACACCAAACGGCGTTTTGCCAAACTTAGTCTGAAAATCAATTTTACCCTCACCGGTAAATACATACTCTGCCTGAGCAATTTTCTCTGCCAACTGAGTTTGTTCAATGACAATTTCGACACCTGAATGAATACTTGCACCTGCAAATGCCATTAAACCAAAACCTAATCCCCCCGCAGCACCTGCACCTGGGATATTTTGTTTGCTGAGTTTTAAAGCTGATTCAACCACCTCGGCAAAATGTGAAAGATTTTGATCAAGCTGTTGTACCATTTGAGGCGTGGCCCCTTTCTGTGGCCCAAAAATATACGATGCGCCATTTACTCCACATAAAGGATTATTCACATCACTGGCAATCATGATTTCTACTTTTTTTAAACGCTTATCCAAACTTGCAGTATCAATTATTCTGATTTGATCAAGTTGCCCGCCACCTACTGCAACCTGAATATTATTGTCATCTAAAAATTTTACCCCTAAAGCTTGTGCCATACCTGCACCGGCATCATTATTAACACTCCCGCCCAAACCGATAATGATTTTAGAAACGCCTAAATCCAGTGCTGCTTTGATCATCTCTCCTGTGCCCAAAGTGGTGGTGAGCAAAGAATTACGCTGAGCAGGTTCAATCAGATGAATGCCATTAGCTTTCGCCATCTCAATGACTGCTGTTTTGCCTTCATTCAGCAATCCAAAATAAGTTTTTACTTTCTGTGCAGGCAAAGGTCCTGTCACTTCACATAAAATTTTTTGCCCATTTAAAGCTGAAATCAAGGCATCGACTGTCCCTTCACCCCCATCTGCCATAGGAACCGAAATGCAAATTGCATCTGGACATACCTTTTCAATACCACGTTGCATTGCCTGACAAGCTTGTTCAGCAGTCATGCTTTCTTTGAAGGAATCGGGAGCGAGAACAAAAGTTTTAGGCATGATCTTCAAAAAATGAAATGAATAAATCTTTTATACAATAAAAAAGAGCGCATATAGCGCTCTTTTGTCAAATTGTGCTTTATATATCAGCAGAACTTTTGGGCACATCGTGTTTGATATAAGAAGCTAAAGTGAGATAATTAATCCCTTGGAATAAAATATCCACGGCAAGAAATAAACCCAATACCCAGAATGGTGCATCAGGTGACATCAAAATGAGAATCCCTGTCACCAAGGTTAAAATGCCTGAGAATAGTGTCCAGCCCCATCCTTGATATGTCTTAAAGATCACAGCACTAAAGATACGAATTACACCCGCAATAATCAAAACGATGGCTAAAAGATTGGTCAGGACAATTGCAGTTTTTACTGGCGTAGTAAATGCATAATAGCCTGCCACCAAATAAAGCAAGCCGAACAATGCCCACAACCAACGATATCCTCCATCAAAGATTTTAAATGCTGCAATGAAGTGTAGAACGCCGCCAATCATCATCAGTATTCCAAACAGGAAAACCACCGACAAAGTTGCAAACGGTAAAGATGCCAGCAACACCATTCCGAATAGGATCAGCAGAATGCCCAAACCTAAATACCATTTCCGATTTTCATGCAGTTGATGTCGAACTAAATCATTTCCTACTGTTTTCATGTTTCTTCTCAAGTCTTTTGATGAGGAACAAATTTATTTTTCAAGCTTTTAAAACTGATTTCTATTAGAAATATGCGACATTTTTACCCACATCAACAAGCTCAACTGTGGATAAATCAGGCATTATCTACAGCTTTTATTTTTTCCAACCCAGTTCAAGCGCACTAATTTCATTGATTAATGTCTGTTGCAAAGTGTCCGGCATCTTACTTTTGTCGCTTGACACAGGAATATGTCCTGCCATTAACTCTGCTTTGGCTTGGGGAAATAAAGGCTGTTGATTTGGATAAGCATAACCCACCGGATACAACGGTTGTCCTGTAGTCAAATCATATTTATCACTCGCACCGAAAGCATGGAGTAATTCATGTACCAGTACAATTTTATTTTGTTGCGACTGTTTTTTAGAGGCAAATAAATTGACTGAACCAATCCGGCCTTTTTGTAAGGCTGTAGAATGCTTTAATTCTTTGCTGTGCTTTGGATCATAATAATTTAAAAATAACGTCACACTGGGTGAGCCATCTTTGCTTTCATGCTGTTTCCAGGCATAAAAACGGAACTTTAAACTCCATAGAATAGTATCCAGCATATTTGCATGCTCAGGTACTTTTGGAGGCATTTTTTTGAGTTCGCGTCCCATTTGAAAATACAGAGAGATAGGTTGTCCACGGTATTGTGCCGACATATATTTGAGATATTCTTGTGCAGCAGTTAACTCAGACAAATTCAAAGATTGAATATAGTTTTGGGTAGCAACCTGTCCGTCTGCATTGATGGGATGCAGCATGACAATAATGGGTTTAGACCAATCCTGGTTTTGGTCACGGTAAGCGTTGACTGCCACGATGAATAAAATGATGAGTAAACACAGTACCCGAATTTTTTTCCACATTAGTTTTTCTCATTATTAAGCAATAACATTTTCAAAATCCATCCAAAAATTGGATACACAAAAAGTCATCCGCAACTGTCCGAGGCAGACTGCATTATTATAGATAATGTTTCTGCGAATTTTTAGATAAAATAAGGAATCTGACGAGTTTTACGGATGACACATGCCTTTCTTGCGAACTCAAAATATATTTTGAGGCTTCTCATTTGGGCGAAACGAAAGTAACAGATGGGCTCCAAGCATTAAATTGAATGCCGAAAAGACTCCGCTGAACTACGTAATATCAACAAATAAAAAATGCCGACTTTCGTCAGCATTTTTTTACTTCTTATTTTCACTTCTTAAAATTAGGCTTCAACCCATTTTCCATCTTGGTAAACAAGGCTCCACTTGGTTTGTTTGCCTTCAGCATTTTCAGAACCAATATATTGTACTTGATTCTTACGACTGAATTTCACCAATGCTGGATTACCTTCAGGGTCTGTATCTGGTGCTTGTAAAATAAACTGGTATTTCGGGTCAAGCTGTTCAGCCACAGAACGTAGTTCAGCGACTTTCGGTGCACGCGTTTCACGAACTTTCGGGAATTTACTGGCTGCCAGGAATAAGCCTGCTGCACCATCACGAAGGACAAAGAAGTCATCGTGTTTGGTTGAACGTAAATGTTCCATTCGGATTGGATCGACACGCGGAGGTGCAGGCTGGCCACTCTTTAATACTTTACGCGTATTGTCACAGCTGGTACATGCAAAGTAAGGTCCAAAACGACCGGTCTTAAGTTGCATTTCACCATCACATTTGTCACATGGAATGGTTGGACCATCGTATCCTTTAATCTTGAACTCGCCTTCTTCAAGCTCAAAACCGGCACAATCTGGATTATTACCACAGACATGCAGTTTGCGCCCGCCATCAATCACATAACTGTCCATTGCCGTTTCACAAATTGGGCAACGTTTTTTCGACATGAGATCAGCTGTTTCTGCTGTATCATCGTCAGACAAGGCCGCAAGTGACTCAACCGGAGTCAGGTTCAAGGTTCCCTTGCAACGCTCTTTTGGCGGCAAGTTATAACCTGAACACCCCAAGAACACGCCTGTGGTACCGGTACGAATCTGCATTGGACGGGAACATTCAGGACAATGTACTGCTTCAACTTCAACAGGCTGATTACGACGCATGCCGTTTTCACCCTGTGCTGTGGTTAAGCGGTTTTTAAAGTCACCGTAGAAGTTATCCAGTAATTCCTTCCAGTTGCGCTGTCCGTCAGCCACTTTATCGAGCTGACCTTCAAGATCTGCGGTAAAAGCATAATTCATCAGATTGTTAAAGTTTTCATCGAGACGATCCGTCACGATTTCACCCATCTTCTCAGCATATAGACGACGATTGTCGAGCTTTACATAACCACGATCTTGAATGGTTGAAATAATTGCTGCATAAGTTGATGGACGACCGATGCCTTTTTTCTCTAGTTCTTTAACCAATGAAGCTTCGGTAAAACGAGCCGGTGGCTTAGTGAAATGTTGAGAGGGATCAAGCTTCTCAAGTTGGAGAATTTCCCCCACTTTAACTGCCGGTAACAAAATATCATCATCGGCTTTGTTGGCACCGCGGACTTTGGTAAAACCGTCAAAAACTAAAGTACGACCTTTGGCTTTAAGTTCCACCCCATTGGCATCAACTAAAATGGTTGAAGACAGGTATTCTGCCGATGTCATCTGACAGGCAACAAACTGACGCCAGATCAGATCATACAAGCGCTGTGCATCACGATCGACACCGACCAACTGATCACCTTTCAGGGCCACATTTGAAGGACGAATTGCTTCATGGGCTTCTTGCGCGCCTGCTTTATTACCATAACGGTTGGGCTTGGCAGGTAAGTACTTTTCTCCGAACTCAAGTTCAATGTGATTACGAACCATATTGACTGCATCATCACTTAAGAAGGTTGAGTCAGTACGCATATAGGTAATAAAACCTGCTTCATATAGACGCTGCGCCATCGTCATGGTTTTCTTCACAGAGAAACCTAAACGTGTGCTTGCTGCCTGTTGCAAGGTCGAGGTGATATAAGGTGCGCTTGGATTAACCTTGGTCGGCTTATCTTCACGCGTCGACACTTTATATTCGGCATTATTCAAGACTTTTAATAAAGCATCCGTTTGTGCCTTATTTTGCAGTTTTAAGGTTTTTCCGCCTTGTTTCACTGCTTCCAGACGAATGTCATCGCTTGAAGATTTGGTATCTGCAAACACTTGCCAGTATTCTTCAGGAATAAAAGCGCGAATCTCACGTTCGCGTTCCACCACCAGTTTTACGGCAACTGATTGCACACGACCTGCCGATAAACCGCGGGCAATTTTTTCCCACAGCAATGGCGAAATCATAAAGCCCACCACACGGTCCAAGAAACGGCGTGCTTGCTGGGCATTGACCTTATCAATATCTAAACGTGAAGGCTGTTTAAAAGCTTCCTGAATCGCATTTTTGGTAATTTCGTTAAAGACTACACGTTGATAACGTGAATCATCGCCACCAATCACTTCTTTTAAATGCCAGGCAATGGCTTCCCCTTCACGGTCCATATCCGTTGCAAGATAGATTTCATCGACTTGTGATGCCAGCTTTTTCAGTTCAGCAACGACATGTTCCTTACCCGGAAGCACTTCATAGTGAGCTTTCCAATCATGTTCAGGATCGACGCCCATACGATTAACCAACGCTGATTGGGCTTTTTCAGCTTTTTGCTCATCGGTCAGTTTGGCACGTGATACAGGTTTTTTTTCTGTACTTTTAGAACCACCAGTCGGTAAATCACGGACATGACCAACGGATGATTTCACAATATAATCCGAACCTAGGTATTTATTGATTGTTTTCGCTTTTGCAGGCGACTCCACAATCACTAAGGCACGCTTTTTCGCAGCACTCGGTGATTTTGCTGTGGTGCTTTTGGATGTAGACCGAGGAGCGTTCGCCATAGTTAACCGTTAATCCTGTTTGTTTCGTATATAAATTAAATTTCAGCTAAAGACTGTAAATAGGTTTTGATGTCATCTAACTGTGTCGCTCGAAGGTCAGATTCTTCTTCCCAATAGAGTCCTACACAGTTTGCCTGCATATCAATAGCATAAATGCCCTTTAATGCAATGGGCAAATCGTTAAACTTATCATCACCCTGCACAATTTTTAGCTTTTGATCTTCAACACGCGCACGCATTAAAGGCAGGCGAGCATCTGGAATCAGTATGCTGTAATAAGCCACCATACTGGCACGGCTTTCTGTTGCCATAGGAATTTTGGTCCAATCGGGAGCGGCCACTAAACGTGGGTGCAGCCCCATTTTGCGTGCCTTCTCACGCATTATCCCTAATGCTTTTTCTCGCGGACTAACGCGAAGACCCAAAATTGAGCCCAAAACAAATACAATAATGAAGCCAATGACCCAAATACCGGTATTTTCCATAGTACAACCTTGTCTGTTCCTTTATTAGAGTTGCATAAGCTGAATATAAAACGCAAGTTACAACGATGAAATTAATTCAAGAACATCTCGTGACTATACAGCACTTCACTGCCATTCCAGTAGATATATCCCTTTTCAATCAACTCTTTAAGCAATAATCTGACATCCGATTTCGGAAACATTTGCTCCAGCAAATCACGTAAAGCATAAATATCTTTAGGTTTATCCGATTTTAATTCACGCAATTTACGCGCAACAATGACCTGCACCGGATCAATTTTAGAGAAGTTTTTAAATAAATCTTTTTGTGCCTGATGAATGGGATTTGACTGCTTCGGCTCTTCATCTACAGGAAGTTCTGTTTGTAGTTGAGCAAAAATTGGGGAAATGTTGTCTGCTGTTTCTAAAGGCATTGCTTGCTCTAAATTAAGTTCCGCCCATTGTTTCAACAGTTTTTTACGGAAGTTAATTTGCTCATCATAACGTTTCACAATTTTTAGATTGATCAGTAAAGCAATCAGCTGCTGAGCCTGATCACTTTCAATTTGCAAAATATTACTGATCGAGTTTTTAAGTTTCTCAATCGAGTTAGGTTTACCCTTCATTTTACCCAAAACATCACAATATTTTTTGATCAATAACAACTCTGGTTTTTGCTTAATCGTTTCAACACTTGGAAGTTTATATTTTGAATTTAAAGAAGAGCTTTCTGGCTGAATTTGAATCCAGTGACAGTTCATGTCTGAGGATTGCATCATTTCAAGCAGAATTTCACTGCTTGGCATGGCAGAAATGACTTCAATCGTCGTTTCAGGGTCTAACAATGCAATCAATTGTCCAACTACAACTGCATATTCAAATTCTTTTTGATCGATTTCTGCGGTTTCTAAAATCACCACTTGTCCACTACTGACCCAACTTGAAAACTCGGTTAAATCTTCAAGTGAGTATTCAAACTTTCCTTGGCAGTTAAATAAGTAAATTACAGCGTAGTGTTGAATAATCTTACGCAGCAATTGAGCGCTCGGCATATTATTTTCAAGATCAAGAAGAACGACTTTGTTGGACATAATCTCAATAGACAAGTAAGTAGACTTTGAGCCCGCATTAGAGCGAGCCTGAATAAAAAGGTCAAATCAATTCAGCAAAAAGACCAATAAATATTGACTCAATAATGCGGTGGTCGATTGGTCATTGGATCAAAATTGGCAATTCCATCGGATAAATCGGAAGACTCAATGCGTTGATACAAAAACTGCATTTGTTTTTTCAAATCAGCTATTTCGGCATGTTGCAGAGACACCTGCTCATTTAATTGTTCAACTAAATCATCTAAAAATGTAATTCGCACTTGCAAATCTTCTATGGGTGCGGAAAATGACGCCTGATCATTAAGATTTTTTTGTTTAGTCATTTTAAGTCCTCATTTTGGATTTCAGGAAACAGTATGGCCTATATTACGTTAAGGGATGTCCAACTCGCGTTTGGCGGACCTTCCCTGCTCGACGGCGCGAACTTCAATTTGGAACGCGGTGAACGAGTGTGTTTGATTGGCCGTAACGGTGAAGGTAAGTCTACTTTACTTAAACTCATTGAGGGAAGTTTACTGCCGGATCGTGGTGAAGTTTCTATACAAAATGGCATCACCATTTCCATGCTGGCTCAAGATGTACCCATGGATTCCGGTAAAGTTGCTGATATTGTAGCTGATGGTGCAGGGGAAGCTGCTACAGTCCTCAGAGCTTATCATGAAGCCAGTGACGCATGTGTCTTGGGCGATATGGACGCCTGTGACCGCATGGGTGAACTCCAGCACAAACTTGATCAAGTAGATGGTTGGGCTTTAGAAACTAAAGTAAATTCTATTTTAAGCAAGATGGGGTTAGACCCAGATGCTGATTTAGCCGATTTATCGGGGGGTCGTAAACGTCGTGTGCTATTGGCACGCGCATTGCTGACCCAACCGGATGTACTTTTACTTGACGAACCAACCAACCACTTGGACGTTGAAAGTATTGAATGGTTAGAAAAATTCCTCCTCGATCAGAATAATTTAACTTTATTATTTATTTCACATGACCGTTCATTTGTCGACAGCATTGCCACGCGTATTGTTGAACTTGATCGCGGTACTTTGCGCAGCTATGAAGGCAACTACACACGTTACCTTGACCTTAAAGCACAGCAAATGGAAGCGGAAGAAAAGCAAAATGCGTTGTTCGATAAACGTTTAGCTGAAGAAGAAGTCTGGATTCGTCAAGGCATTAAAGCCCGCCGTACCCGTAACGAAGGTCGTGTTCGTGCGCTGAAAGATTTACGTGAAGAATCAAAAGCGCGTCGCTCGCAACAGGGCAAAGTCAGCATGGCAACGCAAGATGCCAATCGCTCTGGTAAGCTTGTCTTTGATATTGAACACTTAAGTGTTGCTTTCGGCAATCAGGAACTGATCATCAAAGATTTCTCTGCTTTGGTACTTCGGGGTGATCGTATTGGGTTGGTCGGTGATAACGGTGTCGGTAAAACCACCTTAATCAAAGCCATTTTGGGTGAGCTTGAGCATGGCGGCACAGTAAAAACCGGTACCCAGCTTGAAGTCGCTTATTTCGATCAATTGCGTAATGCACTTGATCTGGAGAAATCGGTTAAAGACAACGTGTCTGAAGGTTCGGACTTTGTTGATGTTAACGGCGGTCGTCGTCATATCTACAGTTATCTTCAGGATTTCCTGTTCTCTCCTGAACGTGCTCGTACGCCAGTCAAAGCATTGTCGGGTGGTGAACGTAACCGGATTCTGCTGGCAAAACTACTCCTTAAACCATCGAATTTAATTGTTATGGATGAGCCAACCAATGACTTGGATATGGTGACCCTAGAGCTATTAGAAGAAATGTTGGGAGGATATACCGGTACATTACTTTTAATTTCGCATGACCGTGCATTTATGGACAATGTAGTCACGTCAACTTGGGTATTTGATGGTAAAGGTCATATCGACGAATACATCGGCGGTTATCAGGATTATCTGGAACAACGTCCTGATCAAACTGCTGTAGATCAAAAAAGTGATGTGAAAAAAGCCTTGGCAAAAGCCGAAGCAGCGGCTGCCGCAGCAGCACCTAAAAAAGTAAAACTCAGCTATAAAGACCAGCGTGCTTTAGAGCAGTTACCCGCTGAAATGGAAGCACTTGAGAAAGAACAAGCCCACATCAATGCACAACTTGCCGATGGTTCTTTATTTACTTCAGATGCTGATCAAGCGATGAAACTTTCTAATCGCCTGACGGAAATTGACGAGCAATTGCTTGAAAAATTAGAACGTTGGGAAGAATTAGACAATCTTAGTAAAGGCGAGTAATTTAGCCGCGTTATAAAAGCACCTGTAAAGTATTTTGCAGGTGCTTTTTTATTTAAAAAATAACTTCATGTTAAACTGCAGATAATTTTTGGTATAAACAGTCATTATGAGTAAAAAGCCAGACTACAAACCGGGCGAGTTTCAATGGTCTTTCCTGCTGCCTCAATACTGGGGCATTTGGATTGGAATCATCTTTTTAATGATTCTGGCAATTTTACCGTGGGCCATTCAACACCGTTTAGCCACCTTTATTGGCAATCTGGCGTTCAACAAACTGAAATCTCGCCGTAAAACTACAGTACGTAATCTGGAAGTCTGTTTTCCTGAATGGACACCTGAACAGGTACAAGTGCATGCACGTCAGGTTTTTGTGGACCAAATGATTGGGATTTTTGAAACCTTAAATGCCTGGTATTGTCCACAATGGTTTAAAGGGCGTGTCACTATTGAAGGCTTAGAACATCTGCAAAAAGCACAAGCCGAAGGCAAAGGAGTTTTATTGCTAGGCACACATTCAACATTATTGGATGCCGGTGGTTATTTATGTGCCCAGTATTTTGAACCAGATGTGGTTTACCGTCCGCAGAATAATCCACTGCTGGATATGCTGATCTACCGCTGTCGAGCCACTATTTACACCCACCAAATTGATCATGATGATATGCGTGGTTTAATTCGTCATTTAAAAAATGGGCGTGCCATTTGGTACAGTCCCGACCAAGATTACGGTCTAAAACAAGGCGTGATGGCACCCTTTTTTGGTACACCTGCTGCAACGATGACCGCACATCGTCGTTTGATTAAAATGACCAAAGCTGCTGCAATTCCACTGTATTTTTATCGGGCTGGTGATATTGCTAATCCACAATATAAAGTACTGATTGAAGCTGCCGTAGAAAATCTGCCGAGCGAAGATGAAGTTGATGATGCGACGCGTGTTAATAAGATTATTGAAAATCAGCTACGTATCGCACCCACTCAATATATGTGGTTTCACCGCCGCTTTAAAACTCGCCCTGAAGGCTATGACGAGATTTATTAATCAATTCCCCCACCCTTTAAAATAATGAAGATAATACCGATGAAAATTATGCAGCTTCTTCCTGAATTGAACAGTGGTGGTGTTGAACGTGGCACACTAGAAATTGCACGTGCGCTTATTGCAGATGGTCACGAATCTTTGGTGGTTTCAAATGGTGGACGTTTGGTCGCACAACTTGAAGCAGAAGGTTCACAGCATCTCAGTTTAGCCATTCATAAAAAATCATTATCCAGTCTTTGGCAAATACGCCCTTTGCGTAAACTGATTGAGCAACATCAACCAGACATCGTACATGTTCGTTCACGTGTCCCTGCATGGCTAACTCATTTTGCATTAAAAGGCATCCCGGCAGATAAACGCCCACATCTCATTTCAACGGTACATGGTTTTTATTCAACCAATCGTTATAGTGCCATTATGACGCAAGCTGAAAAAGTCATTGCTGTCTCGGACAGCGTGGTGCAATACATTACCGAGCATTATAAAAACTGTCCGCCTGAAAATATTGTGCGCATTTATCGCGGTATTTCACCGCAAGAGTTTCCTCACGGCTATCAACCTTCTGCACAATGGATTAATCAAACCTTTAAAGATTTCCCTCAACTGGAAAATAAGTTTTTAGTTTGTCTTCCTGGACGGATTACTCGCTTAAAAGGTCATGAAACCTTGATTGATTTGATGGGCAAGCTCGTGCAGCAGTACCCTCATGTACATGCTGTAGTGGTGGGTGGCGCAGATGCGAAAAAACAGGCTTATTTGGAAGAATTAGAAAACAGCATTCAAGCCCAGGATCTAAGAGAAAAAATCACTTTTGTTGGACATCGTTCTGACATTCGAGAGTGGCTAGCATTCAGCGATGTGGTGCTTTCGCTGTCCAATCAGGCCGAAACATTTGGCCGTACGGCATTAGAAGCATTATCGGTGGGAACACCCGTAATTGGCTGGAATCGTGGCGGTGTCGCAGAGATTTTATCGAAGATTTATCCGCAAGGTTTAATTGATGTTGATGATCAATCTGCACTATTAAATGCAGTCAAGCAACATATTGATCAGCCTCAAGCAGTAAAACCTGTTGAAATGTTTAGTCTAAAAGAGATGTGTGATCAAACCATTGCTTTGTATAAACAGGTTTTGAAATAAACCCAAGTTTCTTTCTCCCAGCTGCTTTTAATCTCTTTGTTAAAGATAAAAGGAAAATTGGGAGATACCAATAAATGCGGAAATACACCACTCGATGTCCATCAGAGATTATATTTCCCAGACGAATAAGTACTCCATCTCGTCTGGCTGTAACCAGACTATACGAATGATGTAATGCTGCCATCAGCTGAACTGACTTTTGCGCTCATGACCAATGATTTACTGGATAAATTTTTAAGACTTCTGCTTCAGCAACCTGATCATGTGTGGATATTTTAAAAGTCATAGCACAGTTATAGAGATGTACAGCATCACATGTTAAATCAGTAAAGTTAAAGATATATTTTAAATGCTTGGAATTGGGATAAATCCGTAGCTGAATTTCCATTTTTAAGACCCGCTATAAAAGTAGAACCCGAGTTCTGCATCCTGCAAAACTCGGGTATATAAGGTTGTGCTTTCCAAATCATATTTTTATTATAGTGTTGCTATCCATTGCTGCATCATATCCATGATGACTCACTATCAGCCTATACCGTCTTCCATAATGGGATTTTCCATTCCCAGCTCCTTGGCTGATGAGTCTAGATTAAGTGGAAATGGAAAAAAGAACTATTCGCAATTAACCTCTATCCTTGTAAGCCATTTCGTACACTTTTCCTCTAATTGTCTTAAGGTACTTTCGCACCATTTTTATAGTCCTGTGCAATTTCATCAGTGACTAATTTTTCTTCTTTTTCTGCTTTTTGAATACCTTCCTGAATCGCCTCTTGAGCTTCTTGTTCATCGGCATCAGTTTGTTCCAGCTCGTCCTGAACCTGTTCGAAAACACGACCAGTTTGTAGCACCACATATACCGGAAAATGATCAGAACCGATATGCGGCAATCGTTCCATATGAACCAGAGAAAAATCGGTACTATGAAATATATGATCCAGTGACCAGCGTAACAACGGATAATCTGCATGGAAGGTATTGATATAATGCCGCCCTACACGTGGGTCAAGCAGTCCACTAATCCGCTGAAATAAGCGTGTGGTTCTTGACCAAGCCACGTCATTCAAATCCCCCATCACAATACAGCTTTCATCCAAATCTTTAATTTGATCACCCACCAATAAAAGCTCCGCATCACGCAGGGTGGAATCTTTGGCTTCAGTTGGGCTTGGCGGTTTAGGGTGCAAGCAATAGAGTTGTACAGGTTGGCCTGAGCGTAAAATTATAGTGGTATGAATGGAAGGAATCTCATCACTTAAAATGAATTTCACTTCGGTATCTTTCAACTCAAGACGACTATACAGATGCATGCCATATAAATTATCCAACGGTACCGGCACACGGTATGGATAATCTTTTTCAATCACTGAAAGCGCATTTTGCCAGATCTGATCCGATTCTAATGTCAATATCACATCAGGTTGATGTTTTTGAATCTGCTCTATCAACAAATGATATTTATGATTTGGAGTCAATACATTACAAACAATCAAAGAGATCTGCTTATCGGGGATGAGCTGATTCTTATGGACTTTTTTGACCTGTTTTTTCCAAATAAAAGTATAAGGCAGTACCATTTTCAGTTGATATGCGAGTGCCGCAATCAAGGCAATAAAGATAATTTCACGCCATAGATCCCACGGCTGATCCCAGACCACCAATAAGACAAAAGCGATCAGTCCCAAAACCAAAATTTGCAAGCGTGGAAAATCCGCCCCTCGAATCCACCATTCATCACGCGGGATCAGCGACCAGAAAGTCAGCCAAACCACAATGACTGCGATTATTTCCACCCAAACCATAGCCATTTACTCTTGTGTATGTTTTTAATTTATTTAGATTTAAAAAAGTTTATCAATTTTGTATGTAACATAAACAAGATATTCTCCTCAATAATATTGATGTTTTGATTATGTAGCACTTGCAGTTGTGGTCTCTTTTGATACACTCAAGCCCCCTTTTTATTTTTTTACGCACCGAGGCAAAATGACATGAAAGTAGGTCTGGTCGGTTGGCGCGGGATGGTTGGTTCTGTCCTCATGCAACGTATGGTTGAAGAGAATGATTTTGCTCACTTTGAGCCATTCTATTTTTCTACCAGTAATGCCGGTGGTGAAGCCCCTGCGTTTGGTGGTAAGACTGCCCCAGCACTTATGGATGCATCAGACATTAACAGTCTGAAGCAAATGGATGTCATTATTACCTGCCAAGGTGGTGATTATACTTCGGACGTTTTCCCTAAATTAAAAGCAGAAAACTGGAACGGTTACTGGATTGATGCAGCATCTACCCTGCGTATGGATGATGAAGCGATCATTGTACTTGATCCAGTAAACATGAACGTGATTAAAGATGGCTTAGTTAATGGGACTAAAACATTTGTGGGCGGTAACTGTACCGTTTCCTTGATGTTGATGAGCATGGGCGCACTTTACCAAAACAATTTGGTTGAGTGGATGACTGCAATGACGTATCAGGCAGCATCTGGTGCAGGGGCGCAAAATATGCGTGAACTGATCACCGGTATGGGTTATTTATATAACAATACCAAAGAATTGCTAGATGATCCACGTTCCCCAATTCTAGATATCGACTCTAAAATTGCGGACTTGCAACGTGGTGAAGGCTTCCCTGCTGCCAACTTTGGTGTGCCTTTAGCTGGTTCTTTGATTCCATATATCGACAAACAACTTGATAATGGTCAGTCTAAAGAAGAGTGGAAAGCGCAAGTTGAAACCAACAAAATTTTGGGCAATCAACAAATTGTTCCGATTGATGGTCACTGTGTGCGTATTGGTGCAATGCGTTGTCACTCTCAAGCCTTAACTTTGAAGCTTAAGAAAGACGTACCACTTGATGAAATTGAAGATATGATTCGTCAATCTAACCCATGGGCGAAAGTGGTGCCAAATACCCGTGAAGCGTCAATGACTGATCTGACTCCTGTCGCGGTAACAGGTACCTTAACTGTTCCTGTAGGTCGTTTGCGTAAATTGAATATGGGTAAAGAATACCTCGGTGCCTTTACTGTAGGTGACCAATTACTTTGGGGTGCTGCAGAACCTTTACGCCGTATGCTTCGCATCCTTATTGAATATAAAAATTCTTAATTTTTTAAGTCAAGAAAACAAAAAGCCGGTCACAATTGACCGGCTTTTTTATGTATCCTTTATGTTAGTATTTTACAATTATTCAACATCTCGTTAATCTACAACTTTCGCAATGCGATATAAGACCGAGCTAAAAATTAAGATGACTGCATATAACAAATTAAAGATTGCCATTTTAGCTATTATTGCTTCACAGAATATTCATGCGATTACTATTGATCCTATTCACATTCAATCTGCACCGGGCGAATTACTCTATGCAGAAATGAATTTCCGCCAGGCGGATGCTAATGCGCAAATACAGGCCAGCTTAGCCAGTGCATCAGATATCACCACTTTAGGCGTAGTCCATCAACCACCTGGACATCTTAATTTTTTTACCCGTCGTGATAGCTCTGGTAATGGCGTGATTACTGTTACCTCTTCCCGTCCACTGACTGAAGCAGAACTGAATATTATTATTAAAATTCAAGAAGGCAATAGGACGCATCTAAAACATATTAAAACACCGCTACCACGTGGTAACACAAATACTCAGGCCCGTATTCCAAACAATGAAAAACCTTTAACGCCTATCACGATTGTTAGTGAAAAAGATATTGCCTTGCACTTGCCTGAAAGCACTCAATATCAGGTTGCAAAAGCACCAGCCGCTTATCAATCCTTTGAAGCTCCGTTAATGGTAAAAAAAGCAGCGCCACCACGCTTAAATACCATGAGTCCCGCACCTATGGCCATCTCATCAATGAGTATGCCAGCAGCTCAACCGAATAAAACTGCTTTAGCCGAAATAAAAAAACCTATACCAGAACAAATTACGACAAAGAGTGAGATCAAAGACATTCCGCTTGCGTCTAACAAAACGGCATCCAATGCAATTTTTTCTGCAGACCCCTTAGTGAAAAAATATGCAGCCTCCCCCACTCAAAAAATAGCCGAAAATAAACTAGCGAATAAACCTGCAGAACAAGCGACTGCAAAAACCAAACCGGAAGCGCCTAAACCTACTCCTAAACCACCCAAACAACAAAATGAAAGTGTAGCTACTGCACCAACCACTAAACATGTGGTGCAATCTAATGAATCTCTTTGGGCAATCGCTACACGTGTGGCAACTGAGCAAAATCGCCCGGTCGGTGAGGTCATGAAACAGATCAAAGCGAATAATGAACATGCTTTTATTCAAGGTGATATGAATCGTTTACGGCGCGGCGCGGCACTGAATTTAAACACCACCAATAGTCAAAAAGAAGATAAGAAGGTCAGTGTTGCAAACTTGGCAAATACACCGTCCAACCAATCGGGTAAAGCCAAATATCGCCTAAATCAAGCAGAGATGAGTCTGGTTGCAGAGAAAGAACAAGATTCAGCCAGCGGTTCTGCTAAAAAGAACACAGAAAAAAATCAAACATCGAACGAGTTATCATTAAAAGTTATGACATCGCGTGAAAAAACCGTTAAATTACAGAGAAACGTAACACAGTTAGAATTTGCATTACGTCATAAGGATCACAGAATTCAACTATTAAATACTCGTCTTGCCCAATTGCAACAACAATTGGAAGCACAACAAGTAGAGAAAAAGCCAACACACTAAGGTGTTATACAATTTGATTTTTTGGATGAGTTTCATTGATAGAAACTCAATCCTGTAAGGGGTAACAACATGCTGCTTTATGTGATTCCGTTTATATTATTATTAGTGATCGCAGTTGTATTAAAAAAGCGTGACGCAAATAAACAGGCAGAGCAAACATCCGCATCGAAGGCTAAAGCTAAAAAAGTAAGCTCAACAAAAAAGCCCTCGCAAAAAACTCAAATTGTGGCAAGTACTGTTGTTGAGAAGAAAAAAACCACCCCTTTGTCTGTTGATGTCCACAATAAAATTGAAGCGCTCATCCGTGAGCGTAACTTTTTCTCGGCTGAAGCACAGATTAATCAAGCCTTAAATAAAGACAATTCTCAGCATGAGTTGTATTTGCTGTTGCTAGATATTCACATCTTACAAAAAGATGAGTTTGCAATTAGCCAACTGATTAATCATCTACGTTCATTAGAACTGGATGAATTTTTAGAACAAGCGCTCGCTAAAAAAGCCGCGTATGAAAAAGAAGCAGAAGGTTCTAGAGATACCATTGATTTCAAATTAGAATCTACAGTTCCAACACCTGCTCATACAGCACCGCTTGAACAAAAAAATATTGCTGATTTTGATGCATTGATGAGTCCTACTGCAGCTTCTGCGACAGTACCTCATCAATCTTTCGATCAATTACAGCAAGACTCGTTTTTGACCAAGACAGAAGCAGTGGATGAAATCCAGCCCTTAGATTTCAATACCTTTGCCCTCGATACAAAAAAAGCAGAAGTACCACCCCCTACTGTTGAAGAAATCAAACCTTTAGACTTCAGTACACTTTCTTTAGATCCGAGTCCTGTAGCAGTCACTCCGAAGCAAGAAGCAATTCCTTTAGCAGAAGAAATCAAACCTTTAGATTTCTCTTTTAGTTTGGATACCTCAGCAACAGAGCAAATAGCGAATACTGCTGAACCTGTGCTTGATGAGAAACCTGAATTTAATTTTGATTTTTCAGCGACAGAAACTGTTACACCGACTGAAGTAAAAATTGCGGTTGAAGAAACCAAACCAAGTCTAGATTTAGACTTCAATTTAGAACCAGTAACAGTTACTGAACAACTGCCTGCAGAACCAGTTTCAGGTGTGAATTTTGATATTAGCAATATCAGCTCATCTGCATCTAAAGCAGATCAAAATGATCCGCTGGCTCAATCCTTTCCTGAACTGATTGAAGTCAATGAAATCAGTCTTAATTTAGATCTTGCACAGCAATATATTCAATTGGGTGCGTTTGAATCGGCACGGGAATTATTAGCAGAGCAAGAAGCTGAATATACGGCTGAACAACGCCAACAAGCGGATCAGTTGCGTAATCAGATAGCTTCTTAAGGTATTTCGATCTACTATAAAGCAGTCATCATTGACTGCTTTTTTATTATGAAAAAAATAGCTTTAATTTATATGGGGGGAACATTTGGTTGCATTCGCGAGCCACTGAGTCCTATGCCGGCTGAAAACTTTATTCCCCAATTACAACGCGTTCTTCCTTTACATCTTCATATCGAATGTTTTGTCGCACCCAGTATAAAAGACAGCAGTGCCTGCACAGCAACTGACTGGCTGCAACTTATTCAGTTAATTCAAAATTTACAACTTAAAAATTATCAACATTTTGTCGTAATACATGGCACTGATACCCTGAGCTATGCCAGTGCTACACTTGCCCGATTTCTGGGACAATCTGCACATGTGGTCATGACCGGTAGCCAATACCCACTACTCAATATAAGCGGAACCAATACCCGTGAATTTACCGACGCCATCGATAATCTTAATTTTGCCCTTGATGCGGTAGCAACTAGTTCCGTCGGTGTATATTTAGCTTTTCATCACCAGCTTATTCATGCCCAAACAGCGTTGAAACAACATACGACTGAATTAGATGCATTCGCTGGATTAAACGCCCAAGAGAACCTGGTTACCCATCAGCAAAGCTACGTCGTACATGAACATGATATTGAAAAGGCACAATCATTTAACTGCTTAAGTTTAATGACACAGCCCATAGTCATAGAACAACAAATTAAAAACTTAAAAAACTTACAGCAACATCTTCCTCATGTTCTGATCTTGCAGGGTTTCGGTATAGGTAATCTGGCAGTGAATCAGGAATTCATTGCCACACTTCAAGATATACGTGCACAAGGCTGTGCCATTATTCTCACCACTCAAGTGCCTTTCGGTATTATTGACCAGCGCTATGCCGTGAGCGAATGGATACACTATGCCAACATCCTGATCAGTGATTGTCTGGGACATGCAGATCTTTATGCAAAAGCACTGAAAATGTATTTACAATACGACAGCGTAGACCAGTGGCATGCTCACTGGCATGATTCATTGTAAATAGAGGTAAATATGCAGCGTTTTGCGGTCGGTATTGAGTTTTCTGGGGTTGAGTATCGAGGTTGGCAAACTCAGCAAAGCGGCGTGCGTAGCGTACAGGAAACCATCGAAAAAGTACTGTCCAAAGTAGCAAATGAACCGATCTTGTTACATGGCGCAGGGCGTACCGATGCCGGCGTGCATGCTACCAATATGGTGGCGCATTTTGATACTCAAGCCATCCGTAGTATTGATGGTTGGCTGATGGGCTCAAACAGCCAACTCCCTAAAGATATCTCAATACAATGGATTAAAGAAATGGATATGGCATTCCATGCCCGTTTCAAAGCACAAGCACGACGTTATCGTTATGTGGTATATAACAATCCGGTGCGTCCTGCGTTACTTTATAAACAAGTCACCCATGTATATTATCCGCTTGATGCCGACAAGATGATTGAGGCTGCAAAGAAATTTGAAGGCACACATAATTTCGAAAGTTTTCGCGCCTCCTCCTGTCAATCGAATCAACCGGTTCGTCATGTCAGCCATTGCCGTTTAATCCGTCATGGTTGTTATTTGGTGCTCGACATTCAGGCAGATGGTTTTTTACATCATATGGTGCGCAACATCATGGGATGTCTACTTGAAATTGGTCAGGGGATGTATGAAATTGACCATATTGACAAAATTTTTGCAGCCGAAGACCGTAAAGCGGCGGGCATCACAGCCCCACCCGATGGCTTGTATTTTATTCACGCTGATTATCCAGAACAATTTGATTTACCCAAAGCACCGCTTGGCCCACATTGGTTAAATATGCCGGAATAATTTACTTCTATAATCATCCCCTTTTGCGAAGCTGTGCTTCTTATCCTTTCAAAGAAGGGAAATTTTACTGTCACTTAAAATGGATGAGAAAAAACCCCTCCTTCAGGAGGGGCTTAGGAAGGGGTTTTTATAAAACTTAACGCTGCTTTCTTTTGCGATATTCCACAGGCGTTTCATTGGTCCAACGCTTAAAGGCACGATAGAAAGTACTCGGCTCAGAAAATCCGGTGAGATATACAATTCGTTCTACACTTTCAGCAGTATTGGCCAGTAATTTTTTCGCCAAACGACAGCGATAGTCGGACAGAATTTGCTGAAAACTGGTATTGGCTTCACTCAACTGTGTGCGTAAACGGCGCGGTGTAATATTTAAATGCGTCGCAACAGTTTCTAAAGTGGTTTCACCACTTTCTAGCGTCGAACCAATCGCACGGCGAACCTCACCCACCAAATCATAGCGCGCCAGCTCTTGCAGCTTTTCAAGCGCCAATTGTTCATGCAACTGCAATAGCTCCGGTTCAGCTTGCCATAACTGGTAATCCAAAATAGCAGGATCAAAATATAAGCGGGTTTCCTTTTGACCTAAACTCACCGGGCATTCGTAAACCCGGAAATACTCTTCGTCAAAAGCACCTTGGTTAAAATTAAAATCGATATAAATGGGCTGAAAACGGCCTTCAGTAATAAATTTAAAGAAGCGCAATACTCCAGACATCGCACATTCAGAAAAATGACGATTGACCAAATTGTCCGCCCAGGCGCCCTGCTCACCATTAGTGAGATAACAACGATCATCTTCAATAATCAGTTTGGCATGAAAGGCATCACTGATCAGTCGTTGGTAGGCCAAGGCCCGTTTTAGCCCTTCACCAAAGTTTTCACTCGAAATAAACAGATGTTCAATCACCTGGCCGCGATATAAAGGCAGGTGTTCACCTAAATGCAAACCGATGTCAGGATCTTTACTTACTTCCTCTGCAGCCACCCAAAACGCATATTGGGCACTGAGCGGAGTACGATCATTCGTTTCGACCTGATTTAAGGCCACACCAGCTTTGGTTAAAATTTCTTCAGTTGGCAAACCTGAACGACGAATGGCTTGGTAGCCCAATCGCAAAACAACCGATGCATCAGTTAACTGACCCACGCAAAGACCTTCCTTATATATTATTTATTTATACTTAAAAAGATTAATTTTAGATTAACTGTGATTGACCAAACTGACAACAGAACAATACGCTTTTTTGTAGAAAAAATTTAAACCGGCGGTTCGCTTATTTAACTGACAGATGATCGGGCAAAGCCGCATTGTGCCTTGTTTTATGCAAAAAAATTGACTATAATTTGCGCCTTTCCAATTTATTCATTCAGGTAGGCTATGGCCAATAAAGAGGAACTCATCGAGTTCGAAGGCGTTGTCACCGAGACGCTTCCTAATACTATGTTCCGTGTACGTTTAGAAAACGGTCATGAAGTGATTGCCCACATCTCTGGTAAAATGCGTAAACATTATATTCGTATTTTAACTGGCGACAGTGTTAAAGTAGAAATGACCCCTTATGATTTGACCAAGGGTCGTATTACTTATCGTGCGCGCTAAGTTTTAGCGAAAGCAAAAGCCACTTTCAAGTGGCTTTTTTATTCCCTTAATTTTTTATTATTCAGTAAAATAAATTCGACAGGAGTCTTTAAATTCACGACTATCAATTGAATTAAAATTAAATTGATATCTTTAAAAATGATAAAACTAAAGCATTTAGCCCTACTTTGCAGTTTAGTCCTAGCAGCTTGCGCGACAGGTGGTCATCATCGTCTTAATAAGTCTTTACAACAATATGTAGGTCAAACTGCAGAACAAGTTCGCAGCCAACTTGACCTTCGTGCAATGAGATTTAGAACCACTCAAGAGCCTATTCAAACAGTAGAATCGCTCAGCTACACTATTATTCGTGATATGAATATTCCGATAGGCACGCCCAATATTAGTCACAGTATTTCGATGGGTGCACCCATGCCTACCCCCTCAAATGGTGGGTATAACATCGAGATGAAATGTCAGGTCTGGTTTAATTTGAAAGATGAGATTGTTCAATCCATTCGCTATAGCGGTAGAGCTTGTTAAACAGCGAGAATAGCCGGTAACAAATTTTAAAGGATCAGATCGGATCTTATCATGACTATCCATCTGTACCGTGTATCAAATTACAACAGTATTTTTGCCTGTAATTTGCTTAAACTGATTTTATTTGGTGTGAGGATAACTCATGAAATTCACACTGATTTTGGGCTGCTGTACCGCTTTTGGTTTAGTTACTGCGTGTACTACCACACCTACCACAACTACTATACAGCGTGATGCCTATTTACAGCAATTCATTGGACAGAGCAGCCAAGCTATTCAAGCCAATCTAGATTTGGGAAGTATTGGGTATCAGCAAGTATTATCGCCTACCGTAAATGACCAGACACTCACTTATACAGTGATTCGTCCCATGACCATTCCGGTACCCATGGTACAAAATCCTGCTGATATTGATTCGGGCGCTATCCCCATACAAATCACTCCTAGAGCACAAAGCTATGATGTGAACTTGCAATGCAAAATTGTCTATTATTTAGAGCAGAACATTGCAAAATCTGTTCATTACACAGGTCGTACTTGTTAAACAGAATAAAAAAACGCAGCACTTTGGCTGCGTTTTTTTATTTAACTAAAACTTAGTTCAAAGCTGTAACCACAGCTTGACCCATTTCAACTGTACCGACTTTGTTCATGCCTTCAGACATAATATCTGCTGTACGCAAACCTTGGTCTAGAACTTGACCTACAGCCTGTTCAATGGCTTGTGCGGCCGTTTCTTCACGGAAAGTATAACGAAGCATCATGGCAACAGAAAGAATCGTTGCAAGCGGGTTTGCCAGGTTTTGACCTGCAATATCTGGTGCAGAACCGTGGCAAGGTTCATACATACCTTTACCATTTTCATCGAGTGATGCAGATGGCAACATACCGATTGAACCAGTCAACATTGCCGCTTCATCAGACAAAATGTCACCGAACAAGTTAGAAGTTACAATCACGTCAAACTGTTTTGGTGCACGGACCAACTGCATTGCTGCGTTATCCACATACATGTGTGACAAATTGATCTCAGGATATTCTGCTTCTTTCATTGCAGTCACCGTTTGCTTCCAAAGCTCAGTCACTTCAAGGACATTGGCTTTATCAACAGAACAGACTTTACCACCACGTAAGCCAGCAAGTTCAAACGCCACTTTAGCAATACGCTTGATTTCAGATTCTGAATAAACGTCAGTGTTAAAACCTTGTTTCTCACCATTCTCTAATTCACGAATACCGCGCGGTTGACCGAAATAAATGCCACCTGTCAATTCGCGCACAATCAAAATATCTAGGCCGGATACAATTTCCGGTTTCAAGCTCGAAGCGTCTGCCAATTGCGGATATAAAATCGCAGGACGCAAGTTAGCAAACAAATTCAGTTCGCTACGCAATTTTAATAGTCCGCGTTCAGGGCGAATTGAACGCTCAATCGTATCCCACTTAGGACCACCGACCGCACCGAGTAAAATTGCATCTGCTTTTTTTGCCTGTTCAGACGTCACTTCCGGATATGGCGCACCATGTGCATCAATCGCGGCACCACCCAATAAACCTTGTTCCCAAGTCAAACCTAAATTGAATTTTTCATTTACGCGTGTGAGTACTTGCTCTGCGGCTTTAACAATTTCAGGACCGATGCCGTCACCAGCTAAAATCAAAATATGTTTAGACATGAGTTTTTCCATTTTTCAATTCAGTCATTTGACTGATGGGGATTTTAAATTTTTTTGTTCTACAAACTCGCCTAAGCCATTCAGGACATTATACGGTTTGCAGAAACGCCGAATGGTCTTTTGTTCTTGATGAAGTTCAACACACAGTGGATCTGGTGCAGATGCGTTCAACAAATTACCTTTATGATTGCTTCGGTCACGATACATCTTAAAGGTATAGGTTTTTTGCGAAATAAAATTGTGGAATACATGCAGCGTTTCAGCGCGGTCCTTGGACACAGGATAGAAGCGAATCACTAATTCATGCTGCCCGGCAGGTACCGACAAAGACAAAGGATTAGCATCATTTAAAGACTTGGCTTGCAGACGAACCAGACCTTGTTGAATTGCTTCACGACTCACCCGATGACTTTTAGCATCGACAATGTGAATTTGATCGAAACGCTCAAATTCACATTGTTCTGTACCGGCACAGAAAATCAACGCATTTAATTCCGTCGATTCTGTTTCTTTTACCTGTTTAATACGTACTGTATCAATGCTTTGGCATGCACTTAAGGATGCGACCATAAGACTGAGTACAGCAAGCCGACCATAAACTTTTGCCATTGTTCGAGCCCCCTCACCAATTCAAGCCAACGAGATATTTTTATGGACTCGATATTAGCAAGAGTTAGGCTCCGATACTACTAGGGCTGAAAATTCAAATAATTAAGCGCGAATTTCGTGAAACACCCAAGGACGCGATTGCTTGGTTTTTTCTTCATAGGCACGAATATCATCCGCGGCCTGAAGGGTTAAACCAATATCATCCAAACCATTCAATAAACAATGTTTACGAAACGGATCAACTTCAAACTTAAAGCTTTCACCCGATGGTGTGCGTACTTCTTGGGCGTCCAAGTCAATCGTCAGTTGATAACCTTCAGTTGCAGCACATTCTTTAAACAACTGATCCACAATCTGTTCAGATAAAATCACAGGCAACATGCCGTTTTTAAAGCTGTTGTTAAAGAAAATGTCTGCATAGCTTGGCGCAATTACGGTACGGAAACCGTATTCTTCAAGTGCCCACGGCGCATGCTCACGGCTTGAACCACAACCAAAGTTGGCACGTGAAATCAAAATTGAAGCACCTTGATAACGCGGCTGGTTCAAAGCAAAATCTGGATTTTTTGGACGTTTAGAATTATCTAAACCCAAATAACCTTCATCCAAATAACGCAATTCATCAAACAGGTTTTCACCAAAACCGGTACGTTTGATCGATTTCAAAAACTGTTTTGGAATAATTAAATCTGTATCGACATTGGCACGGTCTAATGGTGCAACGATACCTTGTTCAACGGTATATTTTTTCATGATTATTTCCCAATGAATCCGTAACCTCTCCCTAGTCCTCAATTGTGCTTCGTTTTAAAGCAGTGCTTAAAACTCACTCAGGAGAGGGAACCCCTTCTCTTACACCATTCATGGCTCAGGAAGAAGGCGGGGATGAAGGCTTAAACTTAGAATGAACGAACATCAACAAAGTGACCTGCAATTGCAGCAGCAGCTGCCATAGCTGGACTCACCAAATGGGTACGACCGCCATTACCCTGACGACCTTCGAAGTTACGGTTAGAGGTTGAGGCACAATGCTCACCCGGTTGCAATTTATCGGCATTCATCGCCAAACACATTGAACAACCTGGTTCACGCCACTCAAAGCCAGCTTCCAAGAATACTTGATCCAAGCCTTCAGCTTCAGCTTGCTGTTTCACCAAACCGGAACCCGGAACCACCATCGCCTGTTTAATTGAACCGGCAACTTTCCGTCCTTTAATCACTTCAGCAGCAGCACGAATATCTTCAATACGAGAATTGGTACACGAACCAATAAATACGCGGTCTAACGGAATATCTGCCAATGCCTGACCCTCATTCAAACCCATATATTGATAAGCACGTGTCCAGTCATTGCGTTGTACGTCATCTTTGGCCTGTTCTAAAGTTGGTACAGACTCTGAAACAGGAATTACCATCTCAGGAGAAGTTCCCCAAGACACTTGCGGTTCAATCTCTTCGCCTTTTAACACGACTACAGTGTCAAAGTGTGCGCCTTCATCCGAATGCAAAGTATTCCAGTATTCAACTGCTTGATCCCAGTCTTGACCTTTTGGTGCGTAGTTACGACCTTTGACATATTCAATCGTTTTGTCATCGACAGCCACCATACCGACACGTGCACCAGCTTCAATCGCCATGTTACACACGGTCATACGCCCTTCAATCGACATATCACGGAACACTTGACCACCGAATTCAATCGCATGACCTGTACCGCCAGCAGTACCAATTTTACCAATGATCGCTAACACCACATCTTTTGAAGTGACACCTTGACCTAATATGCCGTCAACACGCACCAACATGTTCTTCATTTTCTTTTGAACCAAGCATTGGGTTGCCAATACATGTTCAACTTCTGAAGTGCCAATCCCGTGTGCCAAACAACCAAATGCGCCATGCGTTGCCGTATGTGAGTCACCACACACCACAGTCATACCCGGCAAAGTCAAACCTTGCTCAGGGCCGACCACATGCGCGATCCCTTGGCGAATATCATTGATTTTAAATTCAACGATATTGAAAGCATCACAGTTATCATCCAAAGTTTGTACCTGAATACGTGAAGTTTCATCTTCAATACCGGCAATCCCCTGATCACGTTCAGCTTTTGAGGTCGGTACGTTATGGTCTGGAGTTGCAACATTGGCACTTAAACGCCAAGGTTTACGACCTGCAAGCTGTAAACCCTCAAAAGCTTGTGGCGACGTGACTTCATGTAATAAATGACGATCAATATAAAGTAAGGCTGAACCATCATCTCGTTGTTTTACTAAATGGTCATCCCACAATTTGTCATACAAAGTCTTTGCTTTTTGGGTATTGCCTGCCATGTCGACGCGCTCCATAGAACTGGGTAATGCTTTCATTAACTTCGATTATAACCACGTATTCGCATAAATCTAATTTATCATTTTTATTAGTTTGAAAACTTTTTGGAATTAGTTTTTAGTCGATACAATCCGATATATTTACTCAATTATCTGCTCAATTTTTTCGACCAACCTGCTATTTCTACATCATTTTTGAACAGCCCCATATTCAGGATGGCTCTATAGAACGTTTAGATTTTAATAAGACAACTGAATCTGTGCTGCTCACGCAACCCTTATTTACCCAAATTTACTTAGTCCCAAAAATATTGAACTCTTGAGACTCAGCTTTTTAACTAGAAGAGTTCGGTTTGTCTGCTGCTAGTTGCTCAATGGCCCTGATTAATTCTGCTTTCGCAATATTACACTCAGCAGCGGCTCTGTTTTCATCACCTTCATCATCTGCAATCTCGTAGACACCCATCCGCTTTTCGACCGCTTCTTCGAAAATATCGAGTAAGAATTTAATATGTTTAATGTCCATAATTTACATCCTTTTAGTCGCACATCAGTAGTTGATACTGTTTATTTATTTTTGTGATTGACTCACCTTAAAATTCATAAAACCGATTAAAAAATTCAAAATATTCGCTTTTACAAATCAAATAAGACTGATTATCATTTAGCCATATCCTGTTAAAGATTGAGGACTTAACCCATGGCTCAGATTCAAAAATTCGTTGATAACAACCAACGCATGTTTAAGAAAACTTTTAGCTATTACATTATGCACATCACGATTGCCATGTTGGTGGGCTATTTCGTGACAGGAAGTATCTGGATGGCCTTAACCCTAAGCTTGCTTGAACCAACCATTCAGGCCTTTGCCTTCTTTTTCCATGAAAAAATTTGGGAAGCTAAACCTTCAAAAAATAACGAACAGCAGGAATATGGACAGCTCAACGTAGGTTAAATCCTATAAATCTTGGGTCTGGGTGTTCTCTTCTTGATCAAAATCACTTCAATTATAGGGGGTGATTTTTTTATGGCCACGACTTAAATTCACATCTTTATACATTTTTATGTATAGATTTTTTATGATTTGATTCACTTTTAATATAAAAATATTTTATAATTATTTCAATATTTCATAACCAGACTACCCTTATGAATCTTGCTGCCTTTGAAGCGTTTGTTAAAGTCATGGAAACCGGCTCTATTTCAATGGCTGCCGATCTGTTGTTTATTACCCAGCCGGCTGTTACCAAACGTATTCATAGTTTAGAAGAATATTTTGGTGTGAAACTTTTTGAATCTGCGGGTCGTGGCGTTCAAGCCACCCATGCCGCACATTCCTTACTACCAAAAGTGAAAAACTGGTTAAATGAACTGGGCGATATTCACCATACCCTCAGTCATGAACAAGGACAAGTTCAGGGTAAACTCAAAATTGGCACCAGTCATCACATTGGCTTGCATCATTTACCCAGTCACTTGCGTAATTATGTGCAAGAATTTCCAAATGTGACTTTGGATGTGCATTTTGTTGACTCTGAACAGGCGCATGAAAAAGTGCTAGCCGGTGACCTGGAACTGGCATTTTTGACACTTCCTCCTCAAGGTGATGCTCGTCTCAGCTATGTCACCATCTGGGATGATCCTCTGGTTTTTGTGGCAGCACCTTTTCACCCCTTAGCCAATCAGAAAGATTTGCAACTGCAAGATCTGATTCAATATCCGAGCCTATTGCCGGCGGCCCAAACCTATACCACGCAAATCACCCTGGCAGAATTTGAAAAGCAAGGCGTTAAACCGAAAATCACCATGAGTAACAATCCGCTTGAATCCATTCGGATGCTGGTTTCGATTGGACTGGGCTGGTCGGTATTGCCCAAGACGCTGGTTAATCATGATTTAAAACAACTGGATATTAACCTGCAGATGAACCGTCAATTGGGCATGGTCTGGCATCCTGGACGCACCCAGTCACGTGCAGTACAGGAACTGGTTGCCATGATGCAACAATCGATTTAAATCTAAGTTGCTCTTGCTGCATCTAAACTGATGCAGCATTTTGTTACCTAAATCCTGAGAACAGACAGCTTGCTTTCGAGTACTTTTAGACAGAGCACATCAAGAATGTAGTTTCAAATCTAAAAAAAGAACTCAACGGAGTATGGCCATATGTTGATGGATTCATTATCTGTAACTTCCAAGAAAAACCTAGCTTTAAGCTCACAGCGCAAGCCTGGTCTCTGGCAAACTGCCCATGTCTCCCTACTGCCTACCCCGAATTTAAATTTTCCAGACGAAGCGGCTGCACGACGTACATTGCGTGAATATTTCCTGAATACTTTTGATACCTATGAGCTGTTGTTTGAATGCCTGAAAGATCAGGAAGCTTATTCCCTCAGACCCATTAATTTACGACATCCACTGATTTTCTATTTTGGTCATACGGCAACTTTTTTTATCAACAAGCTGCTGTTAAGCAAACTGATGAGTGAACGTGTAAATCCGCAGCTAGAAAGTATTTTTGCGGTGGGTGTCGATGAAATGAGCTGGGATGACTTGAATGATGCCCATTATGAGTGGCCAAGCGTAGAACAGGTTCGTACTTATCGGCATCGGGTTCGTTCAGAGGTGCTAAATGTGATTGAACATGCGCCGTTGAGCTTGCCCATCAACTGGCAGAATCCATGGTGGTCCATCATCATGAGTATTGAACATGAACGGATTCATCTTGAAACCTCATCAGTACTGATTCGTCAGCAGCAGCTGGAGCATGTGCAAAATCATCCCCAATGGCGTGCCAATATCATCACCGGTATTGCGCCAGAAAACACCCTAATTGCCGTTACCGAAGGGCAAGTTAGCTTGAACAAGCGTTTAGATAGCTGCTTTTATGGCTGGGATAATGAATATGGTCAGCACCAAGCTGAAGTAGCTAGTTTTGCAGCCTCGCAATATCTGGTGTCCAATCAGGAGTTCTTAAGTTTTGTTGAAGATAATGGCTATTCAACTGACAACTACTGGACCGAAGAAGGACTGGCCTGGTTACAGTTTACCCAAGTCAAACATCCCGGTTTTTGGCTTAAAACTGCTTCAGGCTGGTCACTCCGAATTATGCTGGAAGAAATTCCAATGCCCTGGGATTGGCCAGTAGAAGTCAACTACCATGAGGCCAAAGCTTTTTGCAACTGGAAGGCACAGCAAACCGGTCAAAGTATTCGCTTGCCTACCGAAGATGAATGGTACCGTTTATATGATGTTGCCGGTTTAGAAGCTGAGCTGCCCAGTCCTGACCATGCCAATATTGAACTGAAATATGGGGCACAGCCCTATCCGGTCGACTATTTTCAACAAGGGGATTTTTTCGATATTCAGGGCAATGTCTGGCAATGGACTGAAACCCCGATTTATGCCTTTGAAGGTTTTCAGGTGCATGCCATTTATGATGACTTCAGTACACCCACTTTTGATGAACGACATAATTTGATCAAAGGCGGCTCCTGGATTTCTGCCGGCAATGAGGCTTTGCATAGTGCACGTTATGCCTTTCGGCGGCATTTCTTCCAGCATGCTGGGTTCCGCTATGTTTCTACAGCACAAGAATTGAAACAGTTCCACTCCCAGTATGAAACTGACCAGCTGATTTCTCAGTATTTAGAATTTCAGTACGGTGCCGAATATTTTAATGTTCCCAATTTTGCCAAAAGCCTGGTTGAGCTTGCCCAACCTCATTTCAAGCATCTTGCAACCCATAAAGCCTTGGATATCGGCTGCGCTACGGGGCGTGCCAGCTTTGAACTGGCACGCTATTTTGATCAGGTCAACGGACTGGATTTTTCCGCGCGCTTTATTCAGCAAGCGGTACAGTTGGCGCAAGGTGAAACGTTACGTTATACCCTTCCAGTCGAAGGCGAACTGCTCGACTATAAAGCCTGCAACTTAAAAGAACTGGGGTTGGATGCCTATGCCAATCGTGTAGATTTTTTTCAAGCCGATGCCTGCAACTTGAAAGCGCATTTTAGCGGCTATGATTTTATTCTTGCAGCGAATCTGATTGATCGCCTGCATCATCCAAAAGATTTTTTAGCCGAGATTCACACCCGATTAACTCTGGGCGGAATTTTAATGCTGAGCTCACCTTATACTTGGTTAGAGGAACATACAGCACATAGTGAATGGCTGGGTGGCTTTAAAAAAGACGGGGAAAACTTGAACACGCTAGATGGGATTACTGAGCTGTTACAAGAGCATTTTGAAATGCTGGCTGACCCTCAGGAGGTTGCCTTTGTCATTCGTGAAACCGCACGTAAATATCAACATACTTTATCGCAAGTAACGCTATGGAAACGGGTGAAATAATCCTTTCAAGCTTAAAAAGCCAATCATTTGATTGGCTTTGATCTTTACTTCATAACTGAGTCTTCATGCAGTGATTCGTTCAGCTGATCGACAATAATGGCCCAAGAACCATCTGACTTAATTTTTTCCGATAAAAACTGGCGTTGGGATTCTGTCCAATAACTCGCTTCGCTAATTTTAATATGAGCGCTGAGTTGATGTGTGGCAATGAACTGCGCAATGGCTTCATCACTTGATTCGAGTCCAAGTTGCTCAAAAAGATTGGTCATTCTTGGTGTTACAGTAATCATTCTCCCCCTCCACTGATTATTAATTAATCGCATCAGCATAGCATCATTCAAAAACTTTAAAAGCATCCTGGATGATTTTAAAATGTATAACCTGGCGGCAGGTTTTAAAAAAAAACCTGACTCATCTTTCAATCAGTCAGGTCTTAAGCATTTATTTAAAAAAGATTTAAAATTTTACTAAATAGACCAGTCCTGAATTTCCCAGTTTTGTTGTTTGGCTAAAACCGCTAAACGGTCATCTGGGTTAACCGCAATCGCATGGTCGGCATGTTCCAGCAAAAAACGGTCATTGATGGAGTCCGAATACGCCCAAGATTCTTCCACATTGCGTCCTGAAAGCCACTGTTCTAAACGGATCAATTTACCTTTTTGGTAACAGGCAGTATTGATGACTTTACCGGTATATTTCCCGTCAATGACTTCTGCATTGGTAGCAATAATTTCAGTAATGCCAAACTCATGAAAAATCGGTGCAGTAATAAAATCAGAAGTTGCAGTAATGCCGACCAGCTCATGTCCGGCATCGCGATGTTTTTGAATGGCAGCAAAACCTGCTGGACGCATTTGTGGACGAATCACTTTTTTCATGAATAATTCATGTAATTCAGTCAAATACTCATTTTCATGCTGGGTTAAAAATTCAAATACAAATTCGTTATAGGCAATCGGGTCAAGTTGACCTGCTTTATAGTCTTCATAAAACTTGTCATTCATTCGACGATGTCGGATTGGATCGACTAAACCTTCGTTAACTAAAAACTCACCCCATGAATAATCTGAATCGGTATTTAGGAGGGTATGGTCGAGGTCAAATAAAGCCAATTTCATGAAAATACTCGTAAAAACTGCAATTTAAGAAAAAAATTGTAAATCTATCTCCGCTAGTCGATAGAAATTCGTTAAGATCATAGCAATTTTTAACATTTAAGCTGTGCTTTTTTTCGAGATGGATATAGAAATAACAATCCCCGGAGAAAAAGCCATACATTATAGAAGATTTAGGTAGCCAAATGATCGACTCAGAAGGTTTCCGACCGAATGTCGGGATCATTTTGGCAAACGACGTTGGACAAGTTTTATGGGCAAAACGCATTGGACACAATGCTTGGCAATTTCCACAAGGAGGTATCCAGTATGGAGAAACCCCTGAACAGGCACTTTATCGAGAGCTGAGAGAAGAAATTGGTTTATTGCCCGAACATGTTCAAGTTATAGCGCAGACAAAAGGCTGGCTGCGTTATCGTTTGCCACAACGGTATATACGCTCGGATTCAGACCCCGTGTGTATTGGCCAAAAACAAAAGTGGTTTTTACTCAAACTCACAGCATCCGTAAAAAACATTCAGCTGGATTTGTCTGATCCACCCGAATTTGACCAATGGCAATGGGTAAGTTACTGGTATCCATTAGGACAGGTCGTGAATTTTAAACGCGATGTATACCGAAAAGCGATGGTGGAACTGTGTAACCAGTTACCGTCTATATAAGCATAAAAAAATCGTATGAAAATGCAGATTTTTTAGTAGCATATTGTTATAAATAAAACGAATTTAGACTTTTTTGGAGCAGATTTTATGTCGAATATGCAACTGGACACCTTAAGACGTATTGTACAAGAAATCAATGCGTCCACCAGTTTGCATGAATCGCTCGACATTATGGTCAATCAGGTGGCAAATGCCATGCACGTTGATGTCTGCTCTATTTATTTGCTGGACGAACGTAACCAGCGCTACTTGCTGATGGCCTCTAAAGGTTTAAAAGCAGAAGCTGTAGGACACGTTTCACTGCATACCGGTGAAGGCTTGGTCGGTCTGGTCGGGCAACGTGAAGAAATCGTCAATTTAGACAATGCACCCAAACATGAACGCTTTTTATATCTGCCGGAAACAGGTGAAGAGATTTATAACTCTTTTCTTGGCGTTCCAGTGATGTACCGTCGTAAGGTGATGGGTGTACTGGTCGTTCAAAATAAAGAATCTCAAGACTTTAGTGAAGCAGCAGAATCTTTTCTGGTGACCTTATGTGCACAGCTTTCTGGAGTGATTGCTCATGCACATGCGGTCGGAAATATTGATGTCTTTCGCAAACCCAACAGCTTGCCGGCTTATAAAACCTTCCAAGGTGTATCGGGTTCAGGTGGCATTGCCCTAGGGCGTGCAGTCATCCTGTATCCCCCTGCCGATTTAGCATCTGTTCCTGATCGTGAAGCCGATGACATTAGCGAAGAGCTGCAATTGCTTGATCATGCCATCAGTTCAGTGCGTCAGGAAATTCAATCGCTTGATGACAAAATGCAAGATGCATTGATGGCAGAAGAACGCGCACTATTTAGTGTGTTCTTGCGTATGCTGGATGAAAATGCCCTGCCTGCCGAAATTAAGGCTGAAATTCGAGATGGTAATTGGGCACAAGGCGCGGTTCGTATCGTGATTGATACCCATATTGCCCTGTTTTCTCAAATGGAAGATGACTATTTGCGCGAACGTGTTTCAGATCTTAAAGATCTTGGACGGCGCATTTTAGCGTTCTTGCAAGAAGCTGATGCCAGTCATCGGGAATTAACGGATGAAAGCATTCTGATTGGTGAGGAAATTTCCACTGCGGCGCTGGTTGAATTGCCGGTAGATAAAATTGCCGCCATTGTTACCACTGAAGGTGCGATGAATTCGCACATGGTGATTGTAGCGCGTGCACTTGGCATTCCAACCGTAGTGGGTGTAACTGAACTGCCGGTTAACACACTTGATGATGTCGAGATGATTGTCGATGCACATCAAGGCCGGGTCTTTATCAACCCGCCGCGGCGCTTGCGTACCCGCTATAAAGAAATTCAAAAAGAAGAAGAGCAAATTGCCAAAGATTTAAAGCAATATGAAACCAAAGATGCCATTACCCCTGATGGCGTTTCGGTTAAACTCTTTGTGAATACCGGTCTAATGATTGATGTGGTTCGGGGTGTGCAACGTGGGGCCAAAGGAGTCGGTTTATATCGCTCTGAAATTCCATTTATGCTACGTGACCGCTTTCCCGGTGAAGAAGAACAGCGCGCCATTTACCGTCAGCAGCTGAGTCACTTTGCCAATAAACCGGTGGTGATGCGGACTTTAGATATCGGTGCAGATAAGGATCTGCCTTATTTCTCCATTGAAGAAGAGAATTCGGCACTTGGCTGGCGTGGTATTCGCTTTACACTGGATCATCCGGAAATTTTCTCATCGCAAATTCGTGCCATGCTTAAGGCCAGTATCGGCTTAAACAACCTGCACATTTTGTTGCCGATGGTGACCAGCGTCAGCGAAGTTGAAGAAGCTTTATATTTGCTAGAGCGCGACTGGACAGCGGTTCAGGAAGAAGAGCAGGTTAAAATCACCAAGCCGAAAATAGGCATTATGGTCGAAGTACCCAGCGTACTTTTACAAATTGAAGAATTTTCAGAATTAGTCGATTTCTTCTCGGTGGGTTCAAATGACTTAACCCAATATTTACTGGCGGTTGACCGTAATAATCCACGTGTTGCTAACGTCTATTCACATTTCCACCCTGCAGTCTTACGTGCTTTAACACGTTTGGTTAAAGAGTGTCATAAGTACGATAAACCGGTCAGCATTTGTGGCGAGATGGCCGGTGATCCATTGGCTGCCGTGTTATTGATGGCGATGGGCTTCAATACCCTGTCGATGAGTTCGAGTAATATTCTGCGGGTACGTAAAGCGATTTGTCATGTTCCGATGACCGAGGCACTGCAACAACTGGAACATGTCTTGAAAATGGATAACCCATTGATCGTAAAAAGCTGGATGGAGTATTACTTTAAGACCCATGGTCTGGCGGATATGGTGAAATCTGCAACACGCATTGTCGGCGCTTAAAACAGCTTTATAGAATAGCAACTACCGGGAAAGAAAAAGGGAGATAGTCATTTGAGTATCTCCCTTTTTTGTGCTTGTCGTAGCCACGTTTTGCATTTTTCTTTCGATCTACAAACACTTGGCTTTTGTTGACCTCATGCATGTGTTTTGCCACAAAGTTGTGAATCACAACCTCTGGCAGAGCTTTTTTCTTTGCCATTTTACTCACCTGTTTTCATTCACCATCCAGAGTGGATAGCAAAGTGATATTACGCTTTTTTGTACAGAATTCAAGCGGTTTTTCTGGTGAAATCAATTCTATATAAAAAGTATTTATTTCAACAACTTAATCTCAAATCTTCAATCTTTATATAAACCCATTATTACAATGTCTGTCTATTGATAAAATACAGGGCTAAATAGCCCAGAAAAAGCAACCAAATTAAAATAATCACGCCTGCCGCCCAGCGATTGACAGGCCGTTCCGCCAATAGCGAAGTACGCATTCTGCAATCGTCTATAATTTCTTTTGGCGTAAGCTTAATCACCAATAACAGCCCCAAGGGCACAATAATAATATCATCCAGATATCCCAGCACTGGAATAAAATCAGGAATTAAATCAATGGGCGATAGCGCATATGCCGCAGTAATCAGTGCCAATATTTTGATCCAGACAGGTGTTCGCTCATCTTTAGCCACTAGCCAGACGACCACAATATCTTTTTTAAGTGTTTTGGCCCACTGTTTAATTTGGTGATACATACAGGTCGCGATCATCAAAACTTTCTAGACCATATTAAATAAGTTTTCTTAAATAAATATAAATTTTCCAGTTTCAACCTTATGTTTGTGGAAGCGTTAGCCAAGTAGAATTGAGAAAAAATAGAAGACATCTGATTAATTTATAATTGTATCTTCCATTCAAAATGAAAATTCTCCCTTCTGTTAGCAGATGAGCACTCTCAAAATATATTTTAAATGCGCAAGGGAGAGGTTTTAACATTTAATAATTTAATTCGCCCTCTCTTGCGAAATGTATTTCTTATCCTGAAAGCAGAAACTGCTTTTATCCTGAAAATATCAGTTAACATGAGCTAAGGCCCGCTCCAACAAGCGATCTACCTCCACCTGCTTCGCTTCCAGCATACCCACCACGCGGCCATAAAACTGACTATAACGGCTTTGAATAAAAGCATTTGCCACATAATCAGGCGAATAGCGTTTTAACAAGACTGCTTGAGCTAAAATTACCAAACGACTGACCAGACTACGCCCCATAAACTGCAAGTCCTCTGCGGATTGATGAAATAATTTGAACAAAGCCTGTAATTCATGATTCAGCCTTTCATCTTGCGTGGCAATGGATGCCAGATCTTTAAAGAGTAGTTCAATAGATTCAGGTTCACGCCCAATCGCACGCAGTACATCGAGGCACATCACATTGCCCGAACCTTCCCAAATGGTATTCACCGGTGCTTCTTTAAAAATACGCGCCATAATGCCGTTGTCGACATAGCCATTACCGCCAAAGACTTCCATCATTTCACCAGTTAACTCGACTGCCCGCTTGCAAATCCAGAACTTGGAGGCAGGTGTCATGATTCTTTTCCACGCCAGAGACAGAGCATCATCAGATTCATAACAATTTGCCAGATGAAAACTTAAGTGCAATGCTGCTTCAGTTTCCAAGGCTAAATCTGCCAGTACAGCACGCATTAAAGGCTGTTCGGCCAAATGCTTGCCAAAGGCTTTACGTTGGCGGGTATAGGCGACGCATTGTACCAATGCTTGGCGCAGCATCGCCGTACTGCCAACTGAACAGGTCAGGCGGGTGTAATTCGCCATTTCAATAATGGTGGGAATGCCACGTCCTGCTTCCCCCATCATGATGCCCCAAGCATCTTTGAATTCAACTTCCGAACTGGAGTTGCTGCGGTTGCCGACTTTTTCTTTTAAGCGTTGCACATGAATATTGTTCTTACTGCCATCCTCTAGCCAACGCGGGACAAAGAAACAGGCCAAGCCATCCTGCTCGGTTTTTGCCACCACCAGATGCGCATCACACATCGGAGCCGAGAAAAACCATTTATGCCCAGTCAGCAAGTAAGCCTTGCCACGACCTGACTCAGCCACAGGCATGGCAAAAGTTTCATTGGCACGTACGTCTGAGCCGCCCTGCTTTTCGGTCATGCCCATACCCAACCAGATCGATTTTTTCTGGGCAATCGGCAAGTCACGTTCATCATATTCAGTAGATAGCAGTTTCTCGCCAACCTTGGCCCACAGTTCAGGTTCACGCTGAATTAATGCAATGCTGCCCAACGTCATCGATGTGGGGCACAAACTGCCGCATTCCACCTGCCCGCTTAAGTAAAAACGCGCTGCCCATTCCACCCATTTGGAAGACAATTTTGTATGAATAAATGGATAAGCATGGCTATCGAACTTGCGATTTAGTTCCATCCATTTGTGCCAAGCAGGATGAAACTCAATGCAGTCTTTACGGCAGCCGCGAGCATCGAAGGCATGCAAAATGGGCGTGTGTCTATTGGCTAAATCGGCATATTGATAATATTCAGACGAGCCTACGACTTTGCCCATCTCAGATAATCTTGTCTGATCCTGACTGCCATAACGGAACAGGATTTCCTGCAAGACCTGATCGGTTTCAAACAGATTGTAGTCTTGCAGTTCGTCAAACTGGTTGCTGATCTGATGGGTCATCCATGAATTCATTGTGTATACTTCCTGCTTGTTGTTCTAGGCTTTTCATTCCAGTATAAAGAAAAAATAGCCACAGGATGTTCGGCTTTACTGGATCAAAATTTTTATGAAAAATCCCGAGATTCAAGTACGGCGCAAGCCACGCCAGTCCAGAGCCAAGCTGACTCAGGAAGCCTTGCAGGACAGTTTTGTTCGGCTTTTGCATGAACGTTCGGCGAATAAAATTCCCATTCGAGAAATCACTGATCTTGCAGGCGTGGGTTTAGGCACGTTTTATGAGTATTTTTCCAAAAAGGAAGATTTGATTGCGCTGACCATTTACAGACATGTGAAAAACAATGCCGAGGACTTAAAAACTTATGCACACAGTCTGATCAAGTTATCCCCAAATCTGGTTCTAGATAATTATTTAAAGCTAGTGATTCATTATCAGCTTGAGCAGATTCAGGCTCAGCAGTTCTTATGGGCGCAGACGTTTTTGCTGGAACGGCAGATTTCCAATATTGAGAGTTATCGCAAGAGTTATGAAATGATGCTACAGATGTGGCAAAGCATTCTTGCGCCATTTATTCAGGATACTGAGCAACTCAAACGGATGAGTTTAAATGTGCAACGGATCTGTTATGGCTTTGTGTCACAGACGTTGCTAGTGGAGCCTGAATTTGGCCAGTGGAAAATACTGGAAAGGGATATTTTTCATAATTTAAACAACTTGATTTTTAATAAAAATCTCCTTTTTTGAAGTTAAAGATCCGTTTGGAATGGGAAACACATACAAAATTAGCTCATAAAAAACCAACTTGTTTCAGAATTGGCCTTTTACTGTTTTTCAGGTTTTCTATTTTAATATAACCAATTGATATTAAATTATTATTGCAACCGTGTTTCGTTTAAGCAACCTTATGTTAAATGGGTAGAGATTTAATTAATTTAGTAATGTTATTTAATAAAGATTCAAAGCTACACTACAATTTTCTCACTTTAATAAAATAGATATTTGATAATGAAATTCACTAAAAAAATATTATTACCACTCACTTTATCTCTATTTATGAATCCTACATTTGCTAATACAGATAATTTTCAACAGCTTCAAAAAATAGCTCAGCAAGGGCATGCAGGTGCACAACATGATCTTGGGATGATGTATGCTTATGGTGAGGGTATAGCTAAAAATGATGTCAAAGCTTTTGAATGGTATAGCAAAGCAGCCAATCAAGGATATGCACTTTCACAACATAACCTTGGGGTAAGGTATGAAAAAGGTCAGGGCGTAACTAAAAGTGATGTCAAAGCTTTTGAATGGTATAGCAAGGCAGCGGTTCAAGGAGAGGCATTTGCGCAATATAATCTTGGTAGGATGTATGACAATGGTCAGGGCGTAACCAAAAGTTATGCCAAAGCTTTTGAGTGGTATAGCAAGGCAGCACTTCAAGGGCTTGCATCTGCACAACATAACCTTGGTTTAATGTATGTCTATGGGCAGGGTGTAAGTCAAAATTATACCAAAGCCTTTGAATGGTTTAGTAAGGCAGCAGCTCAAGAACATGCAGGTGCGCAATATGATCTTGGATCAATGTATGCAAATGGTCATGGAATAGCACAAAGTACAGCACTATCAAATAAATGGTATTTAAAGGCGGCTAATAATGGTAATGCAATGGCACAATTCAATATTGGGAAGAAATATTTAAATGGTGATAATGGATTACTAAAGAATCGAGGACAAGCACTGAATTGGCTAAAAAAAGCATCAAATAATGGACATACTGAAGCTAAGTTAATGCTTGTTAGACTTCAATGATTATTAAGTATTTTTGAAATTACCATAATACACCTTATACGAAATGCAATATAAGTTAAATGATATCAATCCCTTGAAATCTGTAAAAAAGCCTGAGGGGCTAAAAATTCAGGTTTTGCATGAAATTTTAACGTTTCATTAAAAAAACCGCCTTTTCGAGCGGTTTTTTACTTCTCAATGCAAATTATTTCTTCACATCAAAACGGTCTGCATTCATTACTTTGGTCCAAGCGGCAACAAAGTCTTTCACGAATTTTTCTTTATTATCATCTTGTGCATACACTTCTGCATATGAACGAAGAATCGAGTTGGAACCAAACACTAGGTCCACACGTGTTGCAGTCCATTTCGGTACACCGGTTGCACGGTCTACAATCTGGTAGCGGTTCTTGCCCACTGGTTTCCAGTTGTACTTCATGTCGGTCAAGTTCACAAAGAAGTCATTGCTTAATACGCCTTCCCGGTCTGTGAACACACCTTCTTTCGCGCCATCGTAGTTAGTACCAAGCACACGCATACCGCCAACAAGTACCGTCATTTCAGGTGCAGTTAAGCCCAATAACTGAGCGCGGTCTAACAGCATTTCCTCAGGCTGTACCACATAATCGTCTTTCAACCAGTTACGGAAACCGTCTGCTTTAGGCTCGAAATCTTCAAATGAATATGCATCGGTTTGTTCTTCCGTTGCATCCCCCCTGCCCGGTGTAAATGGAACCTTGATGTCCACACCCGCAGCCTGAGCCGCCTTTTCCACCGCAGCTGTACCACCAAGTACAATCAAGTCGGCAATGCTGACTTTCTTCTCAAGACCTGCCTGAATTTCTCCAAATTTCGCCAGCACCTTAGTCAGACGTTCAGGTTCATTACCTACCCAGTCTTTTTGCGGCGCCAAGCGGATACGCGCACCGTTTGCACCACCGCGGTAATCTGAACCACGGAAAGTACGCGCGCTGTCCCATGCGGTATTGATCAACTCGGCAGACGTTAAACCGCTGTTTAACAGTTTCGCTTTAAGTTCATCAATTTCTGCTTCGGACAAAACGTAGTTCACAGATGGAATCGGGTCTTGCCAGATTAAATCTTCAACGGGCACATCCGCACCGAGGTAACGCGATTTTGGCCCCATGTCACGGTGAGTCAACTTGTACCATGCACGCGCAAACACTTCCGAGAAGTACGCAGGATCTTGATAGAAGCGCTCAGCAATTTTGCGGTATTCAGGGTCGACTTTCAGTGCCATATCGGCATCTGTCATCATTGGGTTACGGCGTACATTCGGGTTGTGTGCATCAACAGGTTTGTCTTCCTCTTTGATGTTGATCGGTTCCCACTGTTTCGCGCCTGCCGGGCTGATGGTTTTTTCCCACTCGTAGGTGAACAATAAATAAAAGAATTCGTTGTCCCATTGGGTTGGATGGGTAGTCCAGGCACCTTCCAGACCACTGACCATAGTATTGGCACCATTACCGGTACCTTCAGGGTTATGCCAGCCTAGACCCTGGAATTCAACATCTGCACCTTCAACGTCTTTACCCAGCAATTCAGCTTTACCGTTACCGTGCGCTTTACCAATGGTGTGACCACCCGCAGTCAATGCAACAGTTTCCTCGTCATTCATGCCCATACGGTCGAATGTCACACGCATATCCTGTGCAGTACGCAGCGGATCCTGCACACCATCCACACCTTCAGGGTTCACATAGATCAGGCCCATTTGCACTGCAGCAAGTGGATTTTCCAGTGATTTACGGTCTTGGTCATTGTCATAACGGTTTTCAGTCGGTGCTAGCCATTCACGCTCCTCACCCCAGTAAATGTCTTTTTCAGGATGCCAGACATCTTGACGTCCTCCGCCGAAACCGAAGGTTTTCAGACCCGCTTCTGCATAGGCAACTGTACCTGCAAGGACAATCAAATCACCCCATGAAATTTTATTACCATATTTACGTTTAACAGGCCAAAGTAGACGACGGCCTTTATCGGTGTTGACATTATCTGGCCAGCTGTTCAATGGTGCAAAACGCTGGTTACCGGTATTGGCACCACCGCGACCGTCCTGCTTACGGTAAGAACCCGCCAAGTGCCATGCGGTACGTACAAACATGCCAATATAGCTGCCGTAGTCTGATGGCCACCAGTCTTGGCTGCTGTTGATGAGTTCACGTAGGTCTTGTTTGACTGCTTCTAAATCCAGGGAATTAAATGCCTTGGCATAATCAAAGTCAGGATCCATCGGATTGGTTTTTTTATCATGCTGGGAAAGAATATCGAGATTAAGTGCATTCGGCCACCAGTCTGAGTTCTGAGTTCCGCTGGAACTTGTATGGCCGCCGGCTTTATGAAATGGGCAACCTGAAGTTTGTTGATCTTGTGACATGTTTGAACTCCCAAAAATACGTTCAAATGATTATTGTGAGGAACCGTTTAAAAAATTTAATTCATAATCAAAATAGCTGTTTTCTATGACAATATAAAGCAAGTTATATGAATGGGAACGATCGAAAAAGCCTATTCAAGATCAGCTTAAAAATAGGATTAATATATTTTTAAATAATGAAATAAAAATTTAAAACAACATGTTCACTGCATGAAAAAAGAAGCATGATCTGATTTTTTGACAATATTTCTTATCAAGAATAATTTGCTATAGTGGCGTTATAACAAGCAAGAATAAATCAAGTCATGAAACATCACATTGCCGCAATGATTCAAAAACATGACATTATCTTATTTGATGCCGTCTGTGTGATCTGTAATGGCTGGGCAAATTTTTTGATCACGCATGATCAAAACTCGAAATTCAAACTGGCTTCCGCCCAATCTGCGTTGGGTGAACAGATTCTGCAATATTACGGCATGTCCACCACGCATTATACCACCATGGTAGTGATCCTGAATGGACAGCTGTATACCGAATCGACAGCTTTACTCAAAGTCATGCAGCATTTGGGGCTACCTTTCTCGCTAATGAATGCAGGCTATCTCATTCCTCGCCCAATCCGGGATTTTCTCTACCGGCGTGTCGCACTCAACCGTTATAGGCTCTTTGGTCAAACCCATGATTGCCTGATTCCGTCTGCTGAAAACAAGCAGCATTTTTTGGAACATTGCATTCGTGAATCATAAGCTTCAATTAGAAAGACCACTGTAACTTATTCAGATCACGCTTGCTGTACTTTGGATTTATCAGGGATGGATACCCAAAATACTGTTTCAGTCGGCTGCGGAAATCGCCATTTGGCAGAGCATGGGTTTCGAACAAGAGTTGGCAAAAATTTGTGTTACCCTATCAGGCCTGATCGAGATGATGTTTGGCTGTACTTTTCTGATTTGGCAAAGAACGGTCTTCATCCATCAGCTTAATATTCTGGGCTTGAGTGGTTTATTACTGCTGATTATGCTCACAGATCCTTTACAACTCACCACTGCATTTAATCCCGTGGTGATGAATATTGCCATGATCGCCTTTTCAATGCTTGCCATTCAACTTTTCAAGCTTAACCAACAGCAAGCTTAAACAAAATCAGACCACCAAACGCCGTCCTTCACGAATACAGACAAAAGGATTCATCAGCTTTGAGCTGTTCTTCATTGCCACTTTTAAATCGATTTCCGGTTGTTCACGACTTTCATCGGTCAGTTGAAAGGTTCGGTAATGAATCGCCAGCGAACATTTTGAATGTAAATCCTGATGCGCCTGAAAAGCTTCCTGCGGATTCATATGCATATAGCTCATCAGCTCACGTGGCTCATAGGCACCTATTGGTAACAATGAAATACGCGGTGCCCCCAAACGGTTTTGAATTTCCTTAAAATGCGGTGAATAACCAGTATCGCCGGCAAAGAAACAATGATCCTTTCCAGCAAACACTGAAAAACCGCCCCAAAGCGCCCGGTTGTGATCGCGTAAGCCTCGACCTGAAAAATGCTGCGCCGGGGTATAGATAATTTTTAAATCATGCAATAAAGACGATTGCCACCATTCCATTTCCAGCACATGAAAATTTTTCGGTAAATACCATGAATTGCCCAATCCGGTATAAATCGGCATGGCAAATTTATCATGTAACCATTCCAGACTGGCTAAATCCATATGGTCATAGTGATTATGGCTGAGCAGTACCGCATGAATGGTCGGTAACTCTTCTAAAGCAATTCCCGCAGGAATGACCCGCTTCGGACCTTTACCCTGCTTCGGACTGACATGTTCACACCATACCGGATCGGTGAGCAAGTTATACGGACCAATCTGTAACAGTACGGTGGCATGTCCCACAAACCACACTTGCCAATCATCCATGCTAGCCTCTGGACGATCTTGAGGAAGTGCCCGTTTAGTCGCATGGAATTCTGCATATTCTTTATCAATATCCACATTCCAGGTCGATGACTTACGGGTTAACAGCCATTTAAACAAATCTGCACGGCCATGCCCTTCCGGACGTGGTAGTGCATTGAAGAATCTTTCACCATCATGATGATTCGAATGCATAAATTGAAATGAAGGCTGACGCCAGGTATGTGACCAACATTCTTTAGTCGGGAGTCGAAAGTGTAATTGCTCAGGCATTTGCTTCATGTACATTCAATTTCTTAGTGTGACTTAAACATTCAAAATCCGATATTTTGAATATTACGCCATATATATCACGTTTTTATTCCAAACGTCCTTTCATACGTTCCAACCACACCTTTTTAGTTTGCGGTTTAATAAACAATGCCACAATTTCAGGATGAATCTGTTTGATTTTCGCTTCAATTCTGTTGACGCAGGCTTCGATGTCATCAGAACTCAAGTTGTCTTCAAACTCAAGACTTAAAGATGCCAGAACTTGATGGGCCCCCATCTGTTCAGTCAGTACGCCATTGGCAGAAAGTACAGCGTGGTCTTCCTGCGCAATCATCAAGATATTATTGCGCAATTGTGGATCTGCGGATTCCCCCAATAATAGACCCTTGGTTTCCCGCGCCAGTAAAATAGCAGAGATGGCCAATACCACACCAATTAAGATTGATGCTACACCATCTAACTCCGGGATATTTAAGGCATGGGCCAGATAAATCCCGATCAAGGCAATAAACAGACCACATAACGCGGCGGTATCTTCAAACAGAACGGTAAAGGTGGTCGGATCTTTACTACGGCGAAAAGCTTCAAAATAACCTTGCTGGCCTTTAATCTTCCGAAAGGCTTTTAAAGCCACAAACCAGGATATCCCTTCACATACAATCGCAATCGTTAAAACAATATAATTTAAGGTAGGATTCAGCATTTCTTCGGGATGGCGCACATGCTGAATCCCCTGATAGATTGACACAACTGCACCTAAAGCAAATACCATCAAGGCAACAATAAACGCCCAGAAATACAGTTCACGTCCATAACCAAAGGGATGCCTGACATTGGCCGGTTGTTGCGATTTTTTCATGCCATAGAGCAATAAAATTTCATTCAGGGTATCGACGACCGAGTGAATGGCTTCACTCAGCATGGCCGAACTATTGGTAATATAGGCCGCGACAAACTTGACCAAAGCAATTGCCAGATTGCCCAATAAGGCAGCATAGACCACGACTTTATTCGAATCAGACATGCAAATTGGTCCTAAATTTATTGTTCTCAAATAGATTGATTTGATTTTTCTGTTTATCCAAGTTCATATTAACCAAACTACGCGGATAAATTCTTTACGTTTTGTTGTTGTATGCCTTAGAGCACTCACTGATTTTAGAAATTGCCAGTAACTTTAAACTACATAACCGCCCGAAACGAAAATTGAAACGAATCCGTTTTCGATTTTGCATCTCAAATCAATGACAAAAAGGCGGCTTAAACTTCGTTTTATACTTCCTGAGATGAATTCAAAGTTTAGAAAAATACTGCTCGCGCCATTCTTTCCAGAAATACATCACAATCCCGAACATCACCACTGCAATACCGACAAAAGCATTTGGGCTGATATGCTCGTGATTTAAGGTTGCTCCCAGTACCAGAGCAATGAGGGGCGTCATCACGTTACTCAGCGATACGGTTGAAGCCGTCAAACGGCGAATCAGCCAGAAGTAACACAGCATTGCCACAATGGATGACATGATCATGGTAAAGACAAAACCAATCATGGTGTGCATACCCGGCATTTGAGTCGGCATGTGCTGCCAGATAAAGGGCAATAAGCACAACGAGCCTAGCGCTGAAATAATCAGTGAACCTGTGGCTTGTGACATTGGACTTAAAGGCGCATTAAGCTGTTTGACCCAGAAGATCGAACTGATATAAGACACGATACTGATCAGCATCAATACCACACCAATCGGGTTAATTTTACTATCGGCGGAATCGGCAAAAACAAAACTTAAACCAGCGACGGCAATCGCCATCCCCAACCACTGTAGCCAGATCAATTTGTGGGTTTTTAGAATCACATGCCCAATCAGACCGGCAATTAACGGTGAGAAACCGAAAATCAATGCCATTAATCCTGAAGTTAAATAATTTGCGGCCAAGTAAATAAACAGCTGCGCACCAATTAAATTTAAGCTCCCCGCCAGATAGCTTTTCATTGAAGTCTGGTCAAATGGCAACGGATCACGCATCAGCTTCAATAAAAACAGCGCAATGATGGATGCCCCGAAGTAACGGATGATCAGCACCCACATCGGATGGACTTCCTGCACGCTCCAGACAATTGCCAGTGGCGTAGTCGCCCAGATTAGGACCAGTAAAGCGTAAATACTTGCCGTGACCGGCAATGAAGATTTCATATCATTCTCAAATCTGATTGTTGTAAATAGTAAACCTGAAACCTGTTATTCAGATCTGTAGAGAGTATCGTGACTGACGGCATGGGTGTCGCCCGATCGTTTCGGATATATGGACATCTTGCGAGATACACTTCTCTAGATCAGCAAAAGATTCTTGTTACCTTGCGCCATATTTGGCTCATCTTTGAAAATTAACAAATGCCTGTGCAAAGACATTTCAATTGATAATGTAATTTGAGGCTATGGCCTCAATGATATAACAACCATAAAAAAACAGACCTATGAAAACATAGGTCTGTCCAAAGATATCTCAATCAAATTTAAGCAATTTTGCGTAAATCTTGTGCCAAATCTAAATGTTTTTCAGCTTCAAAAGCAGTATTTTTGCTGATCATTTTTTTCAAATGACGCATTTCTTTCGCCGCATTGACGGTAATACCGGCAACGATTTGACCATCCGTCACACCGTACATCACGAATGAATTATCTGCACCTTTGGCTGCATCCATTTCACCGCGGACCAGCCATTGCTCTGCTGCCATATCACCCACGAACTGGAAATTGATGTCCAGTTGATCCGTCCAGAACCAGGCTGGACTGGCTTTCGGATGTTCAACACCCATTACGTGACGCGCGAAAATACCGGCTTGCAGGTTGGCATTTTCCCAGGTTTCCACACGGCGGTGATGACCACAATCACGAATTTGAGTGGCTACGTCACCTGCTGCATAAATATCAGCATTGGAAGTCTGGCAGTTTTCGTTGACTTTAATTGCCACATCCACATCCAGACCAGCATCTACTGCAAGCTGAGCATTGGGCACGATCCCAATACCGTAAACCACCGCATCTGCACGAAGTTCTTCGCCACCTGCAAGAGTCACCACAACTTCTTCACCATCAAGTCGGCAATTCGCGATAGAGGTTGAAAGACGAACATCTACACCTTTCGCGCGGTGCTGTTCAAGCAAGAATTCGCTGAGGATGCGTGGTGAACAACGGCCCATCACCATTGGCCCCATTTCAATCACGGTAACGATACAATCTTTGAAGCGTGCAGATGACGCAAGCTCTAAACCAATCACACCACCACCGATCAGAATCAGACGGCGACCGGCTTGAAGCACAGGAACCAGCGCTTGAGAATCTTCTAGGTTACGCAAGGTATAAATGTGTTTACCTAAAGCATCGAAATTTGGCAAACGACGCGCTGCACCACCGGTTGCAAGAAGCAACTTGTCGTAGGCAATCACATCACCATTTTTCAGAACCACGTTGTGATCTTCAGCGTTGATTGTAACCACGCCATTGCCACGAATTACTTCAACATTCAAATCAGCCAGTTTTTGTTCTGACAGGATTTCAATTTTGGTATCGGAAGGTTTAAGAATCACATCTTTAGATAACGGTGGACGTTCATAAGGAAGATGGGTTTCATCGCCTACAAGAATGATTTTGCCTTCGTACTTGTTGCCACGAAGTTCTAAAATAGCGCTGGCACCGGCTTGACCTGCACCTACAATAACGATGGTTTCGATGTTACTCATGTGCTTTACCCTTTTAATTCTGCAGATACAATGCCGAAGCCTGCAATCCATTCACTGATTGCTTCATAGACCTGCGTGGTCATTTCGTATTCGCCCAATTCAGACAGTGCTGCAAATGCGGCAATCCATGAACGAACTTCCTGACCACCACGGCCACCTTCACGGCGAATATCTGCTTCAGTCATGGCTTCAATCGCTGCGAAATTGGCATTCTTGAAGGTTTCAAGCAATGCGATATCCCATTCAGCATTTAAAGGTACGGCAACAGAAGTATCTCCTGCTGCCAGCTTTTGACCGACTGCAATAATTTTTGACTGACGTACTTCACGTGCTTCAGGACTAGGATTACGGCCACAAATCAGGAATTCTTCCACTTCAGGTGGCACAGAACCCATTTGCGGTGTCGGTGGATCATGCGAAAGACCACCCGTACCTAAAATAAGAACCCGTTCATTTTCAAGATTTAAAGATTTAATGAACTGCCCAATCGCACGACCTAAAGCCACGGTACGCTTGGTGGTTGGCATCGGTGCTGCTGCACCATTAATAAACACCGGAATGGTTGGATAACGATCAAGTTGACCATCGCACAGGAAATGCAAAGGCTGAGTCACGCCATGGTCAGCCTGCATGCGGTAAGAATAAGCAACATCCACACCTTCATCCAATACGCGGCGCACCAGAGCAAGCGCAGTATCTTCCGGCACATTAATCTTGTTGTTCTCTGCACCATAATTCCAGTCGCCTGCGGCTGTAGCACGAATGCCCACGCAGAAACTTGGCATCAAGTCGTAAAAGAAACCGTTGAAATGGTCGGGTCCAAAAGTAATAATTAAAGTTGGATCAAAGGCTTTGACTTCAGCCGCCATTTTTTCAAACGCAGCACGAACACTTTTTTCTTGTTCTGCATTTTGAGGTGCAGCAAATTCCATAAGTGGACTATGTGACGCACAAATCAGTTTAACGGACATGAGTCGCTCCTAAACGAAGGCAGCCAAATGGCTGCCAGAGTGTGATTCTGAGTTTTTCAGAATAAGGTTTGATGAAGACTTTAGACTTAGTCTTCAAAAAAACCTGCACGTGGCTGACGTAAACCACGAATTCCCAGACCACAGTCAGCATTAATTAAAACACCAGTCAGCGTACGGTTATTGGCACGAGACGCCAGCAACACATACGAACCGGTCATATCTTCAGGTTCTGGTAAAAAATTTAACGGCATGCCACGGGCAATTTTCTCAGGATCACGTGCATCCAGCAGACCTATGTTTTCTTGACCCAGTGATGCCGCACCTTTGATATTGACGTTCATGCCTGATGGTGCAACTGCGTTGACTCGCACTTTCGGTGCAAGTTCATAGGCCAATTCTTTCATGATACCCACGCCCGCATGTTTAGATGCGGTATAAACTGGACCACCACCCGCTGAATACAACGCAGAATTAGACAGGGTGAAGATGATTGAACCTTCAGATTTGACCAATTCATCCAGCGCAGCTTTGGCACCCAAAATGAGTGACTTGGTGTTAATGCCCATGATTTCATCAAAGGCTTTTTCCAGCTGCTCACCTGAAGTATTGACGATATCGGCATAATGATCCCAAATGCCGGCATTACCAACAAAGCAATCCAGCTTGCCAAAACGCTCAACGGTTGCATTTACCGCACGGACATTATCTGCATAGTTGGCTACATCACCTTCAATCGCAAGAACTTTACCACCGAAGTGTTCGTTCAATGCATCCACTTTAGTTTTTGAACGTTGAAGAACCGCAACTTGTGCACCCTCTTCCAAGAACCGCTCAACCAAAGCCCAGCCTAAACCTGAACCACCACCCGTAATAAGTGCAACTTCGCCTTGTAGCCAACCCATGATTATTCTCCTGCCATCTCTACAAACAATTGACCATCTTCAACAATCACTGGGAAAGTTTTGATTGGATCAGTTGCAGGTAGACATAAAGCTTCACCTGTTTTCAAGCAGAAACGTGCTGAATGCAGTGGGCATTCAACTGTACCATCATCTTCAAGATAACCTTCAGACATAGACGCATTACCATGTGAACAACGGTCATTCATTGCGAAGAATTCTCCGCCATTGTTGAACACTGCAAGCGCTTCAATACCATTCACGCCGCAATCTACTTTTAGCGCTTCGCCTTCGTCTAATTCGTCAACTTGGCAAACAAAAATCTTATTCATTAGAAGAATACACTCAGGTTATGTGAGTTATAGGTCACTTGATCTAACGTAATTTTACGGTTGAAGATCTGGAAGCCCAAATCACTTTCAACTTTACGGATCTTGTCGTGACGCTTACCACAGTAAATCGTTACGTCTTTCTCTTTTTGGGTACGGTATAACAAATAAGTTACGTACACGTCGTATTCGCCTTCCACTTCAGTCGGCTCTACAATCACGTTGCTCACCATGTGAGTGGTACGTGATGGAGGCTCTTCAGCCCAAGCCATACCAGTTTCAAGACGCGCAACACGGCGTTCAAGCAAATCTTTGGTGTCGTTAAATACCCAAGTTGTCGGTGGTTCAACTGAACGGCGACGGTCACGGGTTTGAGCGTTTGGCGTGGTACGCAGCGTATAAGAAATATCTTCTGCCAACATGTCCAGCCAATCGCGGAATTTCCAGTCATCCAGTGCTTTGCCTTCACGATACAGAAACTGACTGATTTGATGATGAAGTTCTAAACTGATCTGACTCATTTCATTAGCTCCTTCTCGTATTCGTCAGCGGCTTTCTCTACGTCTTCCCATTTTTCATGGATCAACAGGTCTGCCCAACGGCGGTATAAGCCACGTGCAGCAGTTTCAGAGAAAATGTAGTTGGTAATCCCTGGGATACCATCTTCACGTTTTTTCTCGTTACCCAAGCCCATTTCCATAATCAGTTTGTTATTACGTGCTTTATAACCACGTAATACTTTTTGAATCTCAATCCAGTTCTCAGAGTCATCTTGCTCTAAGAAACCGGCAGGACCGAAGGCACGGGTTGCAGAACGTTCGAATGCTTCTTTCACTTCTTGCGATGCTTCAGCATCGGCAATACAGAATGCCCACACTTCAGTTTTATTTGGACCACGTGGATGCCAAACACGAAGTGTTGCAGTACCGTTTAACCAGGACATGGTCGGGAACATGTTGTTATGACCCGCAAGACGAAGTGCACGCGTTTCACCCAGACGTTCTTTTACTTCCTCGAAAGTTTCACGGAAGTAGTTGGCAACTTCACCGTCTACCCAAACGTTAGCGTCTGGTTTTTCAGTAAAGAAGAAACCTGAACCATGACCGCGCGCGCCATACTGGATCGCGTCTTTCGCGGTTTCCCAAACTGGACGAGCCGTTTGCGCTGCGCCTAATTTTTTCGATGATTCATCATCTGGTTTTGCACCCAATACTTGAATGGCAGAGGCGTGAGAGAACAGTGCGTGATACTGGTCAGATGCAAACTGTTCAGCTGCAAATTTCCAGTTACATTCAATTTCCCATTTGTGCACGCCACCAATGATTTCAGTACCACCTGGACGACGGTCTAATACACCATCTAAATACCATGCGATATCACCCATGTATTCGATTAAATCTGGTGTGGTTTCATCCCAGCAGCCGAAGATCAGGCCTTTATAAGACTCAACCCGATTCACTTCAACCAGACCCCATTTCTCTTTACATGCGCCTTGCGGGAAAGCACGTTCTTCTAATGGAATATCTTTCAATGAACCATCAATACCGTAAGACCAGCCATGGTATGGGCAAGTAAATGCACGCGTATTACCACAGTCTGCGAAGCTCACACGCATAGAACGGTGACGGCATTGATTTAAGAATGCTTTGATTGAGCCGTCTTTTTGACGTGTCACAATAATTGGATCTTCACCCATATAGGTATTGAAGAAGTCGCCCGATTTAGGAATTTGGCTTTCATGACAAAGGAACAACCAAGTACGGCCAAAAACGCGTTCAAGCTCTAATTCATATAAATCTGGATCTGTATAGATCGATGGCGAGATACGACCATTTTGTGCATCGACCAAAGCATCGATTTCGCGCACATCAATTTTTCCACTCATGAGAAGCTCTCCTGTGACGGACTCAGTCACAAAGTAAATAGACTCAACTTTTAGTGGATAATGGTTTTATAGCGACTTTTAGTGAAATATTTTTTTTGTTTCAATTAAGATATTTTATGGATTATTAGCAGTATTATTTTCTATATTAATTTCGTCATGAAAAAAGCGAGACCATTTATTTTCTAAATGGAAGAATCATCTTCACGGCATAGTTGTTTATAGATTATACTCTCCCAAAATTATAGTAAGACATTTTTTGGATTACTCATGGGACTGCTTATATGGAATTACGACACCTTCGATATTTTATCACCGTTGCAGAAGAACTGAACTTTAGTAAAGCGGCGTTAAAGCTTTATACCGCCCAACCTTCTTTAAGTCAGCAAATCAAGGACCTTGAAGAAGATGTAGGCGTACAACTGCTGTATCGCACCAAACGAAAAGTTGAACTCACGGAAGAAGGGGCTGTATTTCTTGAACAGGCACGCTTAACACTGGCTCAAGCAGACAAAGCCATTGCCATGGCACGTCAAGTCTCGCAAGCGAAACAGCAAATGCTGCGTATTGGCTTCGTTCCGGTCGCGGAAATGAAGATTTTCCCTTATGTCTTGCCAAATTTACGTGTGCAAAACCCTGATGTAAAAATTGAATTGCTCAGCCTCAATAACAATGAGCAAATGAAACTGTTGAAAAAAGGTGAACTGGATGTCACGTTTACCCGGCATAATTCGAATAGTGAAGACATCGAAAGTTTATTTGTTTTACGCGAACCGCTGATTTTTATTTTGCCCGAAAATCATCCTTTGGCGAAGTATGAACGTATCCCTGTTAAGGCGTTGAATGGAATAGATTTTATTATTCCTGCTGCTGAACAGTCCCTGACATTACATAATGCCATTCTGGATTTTGCCAAATCTAATGCCATTGAATTCAATATTGTGCAGAAAGCCGACAATATCTTGTTCAATATCAACTCGATTGGTATGGGTTTAGGTTGTACGATTTTACCGGGCTATGTAGCACCCTTGACCATGAACAATACTGTCATTCGTCCTTTAGACGTTGAGCTTCCTTACCTCGACTTGTATGTCAGTTACCATAAAAACAGCAGTTCTATGGTGGTGAAGAAATTTATTGAATTACTGACTCGGGTTTTTTATCTGAATATCAATCGTGATTGATTAATTTTTACCCACACGTTCTCTCAATTCGGCCCTCATTATTTTCCTGATAAATAGTGGTGGCTTTTTATGCACCTTTTTGGTTATTTCTCCCTCAGATTAGACTGAAGTCTTATAAAAATTCACCATTTTAAATCCCGTCTTGATGGGAAATAACGTATAACTTTTTCTTATCTAATTTATAAAAATATCTCATAATGATTAAATTACAACTTAAGTCTAATAAGCTGATCACAATATTTTTAAAATGCTTGTAAAAAATAAACACCACTGTAGAGAAGATAATGAAAATACACCCATTGCATCGAATAAAAACAGCTCTTCAATACCATCCTTATTTCTTTTTTACTTTTCCTGCTATTGCGGTGTTTTATTATTTTCTACACTGGCTGACCCAATGGGGGTGGTCTACCTGTCTTTTAATCAGCTGGAATAGCGCGATCTATAGCTATTTGCTCTTAACCCTGAAGAAATTATGGCGTACAGAACATGAAAATATTTTACAGCGCGCACAACAACAAGATGCCAGTAAATGGCTGATTTTACTGTTGGTGATCCTGACTTTAATCATGTGTTTCATTGCCATCGTTATTGAAATTAATCATTTACCCCCAGGTACCACCATTCGCATAGGACACTTAACCTTATCGGTTCTCACCCTTGTTTCTGCATGGTTTTTTATGCATACCATTTTTGCCATTCATTATACCCATGACTTTTATCTGGCATTAGAAAAACACGCAGATGGCGGCCTGGATTTTCCCAAGACACCACGCCCAACTTACCCAGATTTTATTTATTTCAGTTATGTGGTCGGAACCTCAGCGCAAACCGCAGATGTATCCGTCACTTCACGCTCCATGCGGGTATTAAATACCTTGCACCTGCTGTTGGCCTATGGATTCAATACCACTATTCTGGCGATCAGTATCAATGTTACGGCTAACTTTATTAGCACTTAATTATTGACACTTAATTATGAGTCCTTAATTAACGGTATAAAAAAGGATGACCTCAGTCATCCTTTTTCATTTTATTCATACAGCGCGATTAAACACCACGAGCTGTTAAATAGTTTTTGATCACAGTATTAAATTCTTCAGATTTTTCAACTTGAGACCAGTGACCACATTGGCTGAAGATGTGTGCATCAGCATGCGGAACTATATTCAAGATATCCCATGAACGAGACACAGGAATCACCACGTCTTGTACACCATGAATCAACAGCACAGGAACTTTGATTTCTTTCATTTTTTCGAAGTCTAGCGGGAATTCGAAACGGTCACGGTCACGTGCGCCAACCACGTCCATTAGACGGTCAGAGGCGTAATCGTTTTTCGCAGAATCAAAACGTACTTTCACCAATTCATCAGTGATCAAGTCTTTGTTCACCACAAACATAGACAGGGTTTTCTTGATTCCTTCTTCAGTAAGCACTGGATTAGCATGCGCTTTAAGTGCAGCAGTCTGTTTCGCACCGCCAGTACCCATAGAAACGATCCCGAGAACACGCTCAGGGTAATCAAGTGCCATCTGGAAAGCTAACCAGCCACCCAAAGAGTTGCCTACTACCCAGGTCTTTTCGATACCCAAAGCATCTAAAGTACGGACTGCATGATCTACCCAGGCACGGATACCGTAAGCAGTTTTTGGTGCAACCACACTTTGACCATAACCGATGGTGTCAATTGCGATACAACGCGCTTGCTCACCAATTTGTGGCAAGTTTAACCACCAGTTTGCAGCAGCAGATACGCCTGTACCTGAACCGTGTAAAAATAGAATAGGTGTACCTTCACCAATTTCGTGGTAATGCGTCAACTCGCCTTCCGCGGTTTCAATCCATTTGTCTTCTAAGCCAAAGAATGGATCTGTTTGATAGTCAGGGATTTGAACAGTGCTCATATTGATTCCTCTTACAGTCTTTAGCTTGCGTGTCCCTCTATTACAAGAATTCGACGTCAAGTTGACTCATTAAAATGACTTTTTACATCTTTATATTAACCGTTCAAGACCTGCAAACTGATACAAATTTACGATCAAACCCTATAAAAAAACTATTATTTAAGTATTTGTTTTTTATATAATAAAAATAAAATTATACCCATAATTTACTTAAGGTATTTAAAACCAAACTATTCTAAAGACAAAAAAGAGCGACTGCTCAGCAGCCGCTCTTTTTAAATTAAACGATTTAGAACTTATAAGTATAGGTCGTTGCTACACGATACTCTTTAAGGTCAGATTTATAATCGAAGTCAGCATCGATATACATCGCCTGGAAGCCTAAACCTTTCAACTGACCTTCAGGCACTGTGTAGTTCAAGATTAAATTAAGCTCATCCGAATCCTGGTTTTTCTTACCATTTGCTTCAGCATCAAAACCCATCATATAGACCGCAGTAGCATTCAAGCCTTTTGCGCCCAGTTCAGAGAAGTCATAACCATAAGTTAAACCTACGGATTTCTCATCGATTGCAGTGAAGGTCGCAACACCCCAGTTAACTAAATAAGGCTGTGGCACCCAGCCGCCTAATGTCGGGAAAGCACTGTCCCCAAACATTTGCTGATAGCCCAAACCGACGGTGTGCGCGCCGTAATTAACTTTTGCACCGGCAGATAATGCCTGATTATCAATTCGGCCATACAGTTTGTTGCCTGAATCCGAGTTATCGAAATAACGGATATGGCTATCCAGTTTGGCCTTTTCCCCTAAGGTAGTTTTGTAATTCATACCTACATAATGCTGTTGGTAGATATCTTTTACATCTGCATACCAGTAGCTTGCACCCAGCTCTTTATTAAATTGATGATCCACACCTGCAATATACATACCGTCTGCTGTTGCACCATTATCATATGCAGGCGGAGCAAATTTGGTTAAGTCACGAAATTGGTTGTCATAACGGTTGTTAATGCCATCAATATACGCAAGAGTTAACTTGGTATCTTTAATGTCTTTCGATTCCAACCATGCACCGCTAAAAGTAGTCAGCAACTGACGCGATGGATCGAAGACCAATACTGGAGATACCGGTAATAACTCCCCTACTTTTAATTCGGTTTGTGAAACCTTGGCTTTTAAGGTCGCGCCGACTTTACCGAAGTTATCTTTGGACTCTTTACCATCATGTGGCAACACAAAGTCCGGATTTTTATCACGGCCCTTCAATTTAAATGCGTGCTGTACCAAAAGATCTGCACCCACTTGAATGCCAACGCCAATATCCTGATAACCGGATTTTGCATCCAGGGTAATGCCTTGTGACCATGAACCCCAGTTTCTGTCTGGTGTTTCTGCAATCTGGCGATCAAGATAGAAATTTTTGAATTTTAATTGGACTTGGCTATCGTCGATAAAATCTGCATTCGTTGCAGTTGTACCTAATGCTAGAGTCGCAGCACAGATGGCTTTCCATAAAGTTTGACGACGCATGGCTTATTCCTGTAATCAAATTAAGCTATGCCACCATCATGCTCAACCATGCCGCTAAAAAAAATCAGACCAGAGTATTAAAGAGCGACTTATATAACTTTATTTTTCTTTTTTCTAACATTTAATTCAAAATTTTAATATGTTTTAACAATAACTGATTTTTGCTTACTGCTATTACGATCCATTTAAAATACTGTTAATTAAATTCTTTTTTTTTAGAAATGAATTAATATCGATTTATTAAGTGTTTTTTTAATTAAGCAGTCTCATAAGATCTTAAATCTATAAGCGGTATTTATAATAAATATCCAATAATTGAACTCAATTAAAAAATTAATATATAAATACATAAATAGTATGACTTAATATTTAAAATGTATTAATTATCACCAATACCCCATCCAATTACACCCTATATATTTGATTTTTATAAAAATAACGTTTTGTCTAATATCAGTTGACCTTAAACCATTTACACTACTCTAATAGTTGTAAATCATAATCAAGGATGAGTGAAATGAAATTAAACAAATTGGCCTTAATTACATCATTATTAGTTTCTACTCAGCTATTCGCTCAAAAGCCGAATGTGGTCATCATTCTGGCAGATGATTTGGGATATTCTGATCTAGGTTCATTTGGTAGTGAAATCAAGACTCCCAATATTGATAGTCTTGCTCATCAAGGAACCCGCTTTACCAATTACCATACCCCTAGCACGTGTTCTCCCACGCGTTCCGAGTTGATGTCCGGTACAGATCATCATCAAGCTGGGTTAGGTGCAATGGCGGAGACTATGCGGGAAGATGCAGCAAAATTTGATTTAATGCCCCGTCCACAATTTTTAGGTAAACCTGGTTATGAAGGTTATTTAAATACTCGCTCAATGACCTTGCCTCAAGTATTAAAAGACAATGGTTATAAAACACTGATGGCAGGTAAATGGCATCTTGGTTATACCCCCGAAACCAATCCGGCAAAGAGAGGTTTTGATTTTTCTTATGCATTATTAAATGGTGCAGACTCACATTTCAAAACCCTGCCTAATGGTATCGAACGTAAAACCATTTACACTGAAAATGGTCAGAAGGTCGAATTACCAGATAATTTTTATTCAACAGATTTCTTTACTCAAAAAGTGATTGAATATATTGGTAATGATAAGAAGCCAAGCCAACCTTTCTTTGCGTATGTTGCTCTCACCGCCCCACATTGGCCGCTTCAGGTACCGACAAATTATTTGAATATTTATAAGGGCCACTATGACCAGGGTTACGATGCAATCAAACAAAAGCGTTTAGAAAAAATGCTTAAGCTAAAGCTAATTAATTCTACAAAAACAGCCAATGTCGTTAGTAAAGAACTTGCTCCAATGAATTTAGATACCTGGAACAATCTAACGGCTGAACAGAAAAAAATCGAAGCGCGTAAGATGGAAATTTACGCGGCACAGATTAAAAATATGGATGACAATGTCGGAAAACTGATTAAACATTTGAAAAATATTAAGCAATACGACAATACTCTGTTTATTTTTATGTCAGATAATGGCGCAGAAGGGTTTTATCGCCCACTTCCAGGTTATGACAATAGTTATAATAATTTAGGTAAAACTAAATCTTATGAACTTATTGGTCCGCGTTGGACTGAAGTGAGCAGTGCACCATTTTCACTTTGGAAGGGAACTGCAGCTGAAGGCGGCGTCAGTGCGCCTGCAATTGTTAAACTTCCAAATAGCACCACAGCTAAAATCAGTAATAGCTTTGTTAATGTAAAAGATGTTTTCCCAACTGTTCTTGAAGTTACCCAATCTTCATTAAAACCAGATTATCAGGATCCTAGCAAGTTCAACCAGCTTTCCGGTAAATCGTGGATCAGTTATCTTAAGGGTAAAACCAATTCCGTATATGGCGAAAACTTTATCTATGCAGATGAATTGCATGGCGATGCCTATGTGCGTAACAAGAAATGGAAACTCACGCGCACCATTACCAAAAACCTGAGTGGTCCGGACTGGAAGTTATATGATCTAGAAAATGATCGTACAGAAACCACTGACCTAAGTAAAAAACATCCTGAAATTGTAAAACAGCTCCAGCAAGAATATGTGAAATATACTCAACGTGTAGGTGTACAGGATTTCGCGGAGTAATACCCCATGTCAAATTTGATGAAAGGGAGTTGTCTGGTATTGCTCGTGTTCAGCCTTGCAGGATGCGACTCTTCAAAATCTGAGCAAGCTACAGAAACTGTCACTCTTGGAAGTGTCAGTCAATGTAAGCAATATTCAGGCTTGCCTGCGCTTTGGGGAAAATCCAAAACATCCGGTATGGTTGAAATTCCGGCAGGTGAAATTCTTTTTGGCTCAAACGCGGGTTATGAAGACGAACGCCCTTTCTATCAAAACAAACTCAAAGTAAACGCTTTCTGGGCTGATCAGACAGAAGTTACTGTTGCCCAGTTTAAAAGTTTTGTAGATGCAACTGGCTATATTACCGATGCTGAAAAACAAGGTGGCGCAGCTGTTTTCATCAAGCCTGAAACAGATAATGTTGCCATGATGTCCTGGTGGAAATTTTTGAAAAATGTTTCATGGAAAAACATTGATGAGAAATTTCCTGCGCTGAATGAGCCAGTTCGTTATGTGACTTATAATGATGCATTGGCATATGCAACATGGCTGGGTCGTGATCTGCCTACCGAATTAGAAAATGAATACCTCTCCAAAGGGTTTAGTGATCAGGAAGATATCGGCCCAAAATCGCATGGCAAAATTACCGCTAATTATTGGCAGGGTGAATTCCCTTATTCAAACTCTAATCAAGATGGATTTAAAGGTATAGCACCTGTCGGCTGTTTTGAAGCCAATCCTTTTGGCCTACATGACATGATTGGAAATGTTTGGGAATGGACAAATTCTGCATACAAAGGCCCTCATTCCGATATGCATATGGGCAATCCACAAATGACCCGTCACCACTCAGAACAGGTCATGACGATGACCATCAAAGGCGGTTCCTATTTATGTGCAGATAATTATTGTGCACGTTACAGGGCTGCTGCACGACACCCGCAAGAATTTGATCTTGCCACTTCCCATGTTGGCTTCAGAACCGTACTACGAAAATAAACTTTAAATTTACAAGGATTGATTTTTAATGAAAAAATTTATTTTTTCAGGGTTACTTTTGTGCCTAGGAAATGCACATGCAATAGAAGACCTGAAAATAAGCAATACCGTTACTTTAAAAAACCTGTATGCAGAGCGGGATTATAGTCAGAGTGATGCAGACCTAGGCAGTTGGACACAAGGGCTGATTTATCGAGGAAAATTTAGCTATAAACTGAATCAGGACTGGAATGTCGCGTTAAATCCTTCTTTTCAATATGCTTACCGACTGAGTAATGATAAGGGTCTTGCAGATACTATTTTGCCTTTTGATCCAATCGCTCAAGAGCAAAAACAACATCAGCACAAGCAAGGGATTAATTTTGAGGCTTCATTTCAAAATCATACTCTAAGTTATGGTGAACAATGGATTAACAATCCAATGCTGGTGGTTGATCCATCTCGACAATTACTCCCATCATTTCATGGTGCGGTATATACAGGGAAATTTAAGGATACAACCGTTTCAGCAGGTTTAATTGATAAGTATTCACGTCGTAGTGCTGAACATTTCAAAAAAATTAGTGTAAAAAATATTGAATCTGATGGTTTAACTTATTTAGACATTCAGCATGCAATATCACCTAATTTAAAATTACATGTGTTCAATGGTTATCTGGAAAACCTTTATAACCAAAGTATGCTGGGGTTAGATTATAAATGGCAATTTTTTGACACGAAAATGCAAACCAACCTGCGTTACTTTAATAACACAGATATTGGAGATGCAAAACTAGGTTCAGTAGACAGCAACAACATTGGCATTATCAACTATGCAGAAGTATTGCCAAAATTGAAAGTAGGTATCGGCTACCAAAAAATATTTGGCGACAATGATTATCCTTTAATTGATGGTCCTATTCCTGTACTTGATTTTATTAACTGGACTCAAGGCTCGTTCATTAAAAAAGATGAAGAATCATATCATCTAACTTTAAGTTATGATTTTGATGCCCTCATACCCGGTTTACAATTAGACACCAAATATATTCGCGGTGAAAACTTTAAGACCCAAGGCAAGGACGACAATGAAACAGAGTTTAACTATCGTTTTGGCTATACCATTAACGACGGTCTGTTCCAAGGTTTAAGTTTCTCATGGCTCAATATTGATTATAAATCCAAGTATGGTCGAGATTATAACGAGAATCGGGTCTATACCATGTATACCTTCAAATTTTAAAATCCATGATAAAAACGGCTGAATTATTCAGCTGTTTTACACGCTAGATACTCAGAATAAAATACAGTAAAGGTAAATCTAGCGCTCATTCCAATAAAGCAATGAGCAAAACAATTCAGGATTATTGATTAAATCACATCGAAAACACCAATCAAATACTTGATTAAATTAAATAATTTTAAATCAAATTATTCAAAATTAAAAAGCACCCATATTCGGGTGCTTTTTCTTTGAAACTTAATACTTTAATTAAGCTTGAAGCTCTTTTGCTTTAGACATGGTCAAAGCAAGGTCTTCAATCATGTCTTCCTGACCGCCTACCGTGCCACGACGACCCAATTCCATCAGAATTTCACGCGCGGAAACACCATATTTCGCTTCAGCACGTTTAGCGAATAACAGGAACGAAGAGTAAACACCAGCATAACCTAAAGTTGCTGCATCACGGTCGGCACGAATCGGTTGCTGCATCATTGGAACAATCAGTTCTTCAGCAATATCCTGAACTTTAAACAGGTCCACACCTGTGTCCATTTGCATACGGTTAGCAACCGCAACAAACAATTCAAGTGGTGTATTACCTGCACCTGCGCCTAAACCGGCAGAAGCCAAATCGACACGCGTTGCACCGGCTTGAACCGCTGAAACAGAATTGGCAACGCCCATACCCAAGTTATGGTGACCGTGGAAACCGATTTCGATCTCTGAAGCCAGGTTGGCACGTAAGATACCCACGCGGTCAGTCACATCATTCGGTAACATATAGCCGGCAGAATCCGTCACATAGATACAGTTTGCACCGTAAGACACCATCTTCTTCGCTTCTTCAAGAAGATGCTCAGGTGATGCCATGTGAGCCATCATCAGGAAGCCCACAGTGTCCATACCCAGTTTGCGCGCAGCAGTAATGTGCTGTTCAGAAACGTCAGCTTCTGTAGAGTGTGTTGCAACACGAATCGTTGCTACACCTACATCGTGTGCCATTTTTAAGTGGTCAACCGTACCAATACCCGGAATTAAAAGTGCAGATACTTTGGCTTGTTTAAGCTTTGGAATTACCGCAGTTAAATATTCTTCATCCGTTGCAGCTGCAAAACCGTAGTTCACAGAGTTGCCGCCTAAGCCGTCACCATGGGTTACTTCGATTAAAGGTACCCCAGCATCATCAAGGGCAGTTGCAATCGCAACCATTTGAGCTGGTGTAGTTTGATGGCGCATCGGGTGCATACCATCACGTAACGTCATATCATTAATAATAATTTTTGACATAGTCTGCTCCTTAAACTTCTGCTTCAGCGTGCGCTGCTTGGTTAGCGATGAGACGTTCTGCAAACATTTCTGCAGTACGTGCAGCAGCTGCAGTCATAATGTCCAGGTTGCCAGCATATTTAGGTAAGTAATCGCCTAAGCCTTCAACTTCCATAAATACTGATACACGGTTGCCATCAAAGACTGGACCATTTACAAGTTTGTAACCTGGTACATATTTTTGAACTTCCTTGATCATGGCATGCACAGATGCTGTGATTGCAGCTTGATCCGGCGTACCTTCAACAAGACAGTGCACCGTGTCACGCATCATGAGCGGTGGCTCAGCAGGGTTGATAATGATGATGGCTTTACCTTGTTTCGCACCGCCCACTTGCTCAATTGCACCGGCAGTGGTGCGTGTAAATTCATCAATGTTTTTACGTGTGCCTGGACCAACCGATTTCGTTGACACAGTGGCAATAATTTCACCATAGTTCACAGGTTGAACACGTGAAATCGCTGCTACCATAGGAATAGTTGCCTGACCGCCACATGTCACCATATTTACGTTCGGCAATTCACCTTGTTCAAGCAAAGCTTCTAGGTTGACCGGTGGTACGCAGAATGGACCAATCGCTGCAGGCGTCAAGTCAATCATCTGTACGCCAAGTTCGTTTAACTTGCGGCTGTTTTCAGCATGGACATAAGCAGACGTTGCATCAAAGGCAATTTGAATATTGTCTGTTAAAACGTGAGGCAATAAACCGTCTACGCCCTCAGCAGTGGTTTTAATGCCCATTTTCGCAGCACGTGCCAAACCTTCCGATGTCGGGTCAATCCCCACCATCCAAACTGGCTCTAACCATTCGCTACGTTGAAGTTTGTAAAGCAAGTCAGTCCCAATGTTCCCAGGACCAATCAATGCACATTTAATCTTTTTCATGAATGTGTACTCTCAAAAATTCTGTGTTTAGCTCAATGCTTATTCAGCTGCAAACGCTGCTGTCACTGAACCAAAGCCTTCAATTTCAACTTTAAATTCATCACCTGGGTTTGCAACAACCATCGGGCCTAATGCACCGGTTAAAACGATGTCACCCGCCAACAGTGGACGGCCACGACGAACCATTTCATCAGCCAACCAAACCGCAGCATTGAGTGGATTTGCAAGGCAGGCTTTACCTACACCTTGAGAGACCACTTCATCCCCGCGGGTCATGGTCATTTTGCAGTTCACCAAGTCCAGGTTTTCAAGTTTCACTGGACGTGAACCTAAAACAAATGCAGCTGAAGAGGCGTTATCGGCAACGGTATCAATCAAGGAAATTTTCCAGTTTTCAATCCGGCTATCCACCACTTCTACCGCTGGCAAGGCATATTCAGTCGCACTAATAATGTCTGCATAGGTATGATGTTCTTTGGTAAGATCTTTATTGATGATTAATGCGATTTCTGCTTCAACTTTAGGCTGAATCAAGAGACCTGCCGGGATTGCTTCGCCATCACCATACGACATGTCGGCAAACAACATCCCGAAGTCAGGCTGATCTACACCGAGTTGAGCTTGTACAACTTTTGAAGTCAAACCGATTTTGCGGCCGACTAAACGACGTCCTTCGCTTAGGGCACGTTGGGTATTTACTTCTTGAACTGCGTAAGCAATATCTACATCCGCACTTTCACCACCCAGTTGCGGGCGAATCGGTGCAATCGCAGTTTGTGACAACTCAGCTTCTCTAAGCGCTAAGGCGACTGATTCAACAACAGCAGAATTCGACATCAATGTTTCCTTAAACTGCAAAAAATTGGACTTATACCGTGATCGATGGAAATGGAATGAACAATCAGAAAAATTCTATGCAAATGATCAAACCCATCAGCAAATGGGTGCTGCCCATCTTGGGAAAACGTGTATATGTATAAACTAATTTAGAATCTGAAAAATGCGCTTTTTATGCCAATACTTATTTTATTTTTTACAATAGCTATTACCTATAAAAGGAATTCTACTTTTTTGAGTGATACAAAGCAGTTAGCCTAGATATTCTATGATATCCGAGTCAGCAGCTCTGCAATGCAGGTGATTCATTTTAACAATCAATCCCGCCTACGACTAAAAGATGAGACTATTGCTCCATTTTGAAGAAAAACGACATATTCATTGTTTTATCAAAATGATATTTTTAAATAATTAAAAACAAGAACTTAAAATATGAGTAATGAAAATCAGGACACTGCTATTAACGGCTTTACTCACCCCTTTATGTCATACAGCCCTTGCATAAAATTATCAAAACAAAAACAAATATTTAATTTTAAGCGGCGCAAGTTGTCCGGGACTAAAATTTAATCCTCAAGCGACCGCTGCGGCCTGGCAAAATGAAATGAAATGTAGTCGTGGCTACTCCAATACCGATGCATGGCGTATTAGCTGGATTACACCAAAGATTTTTATGATGACTGAAGTCATTCGTCCCAATGAAATTTCACCACCGCGTAATGATCTTTATAAAATTATGAGTATCCAAAATAAAACCGTCATTGTGGTCAATTCCTGGACCGGTTGGGGTAATCACAAACCTGATGTGCAAAAAATTTAGAATTCAATAAGTCAATTTAGAATTTACTACGTATAAAAAAGGGTGATTTGAAATCACCCTTTTGAGCATCCGATAGATCTTAAACTGCTTGTTTTAAATTCACCTGATTTAAGAGAACCTGATGCAAACTTGCGACATCCTCTGCAATAGCCAACGGATTAAATTGTGCCAGCGTCTCAGGTGTATGCACCCCATAACTCACTCCAATACGGGGCATGGCAATGTTCTGTGCCATTTCCAAGTCATAAGAGGTATCACCGACCATAATCGCATTTTCAGCGTTTACGCCAGTAATGTGCAAAATTTCTGTAAGCATCAGTGGATCAGGTTTAGATTTGGTTTCGCTTGCTGCACGAGTCACGACAAAAAGCTCATGACTCTGGGTCTGACTTAACACACGGTCTAAACCTTTACGGCTTTTCCCTGTGGCAACCGCAAGTTTTACACCCTGCTGCGTTAGATCATTCAACAATTCCGCCACACCCTCAAACCATGCATCACCTTTCGAGTTTTCAACATAGTGAGTCGCATAACATTGCAAAATATCAGCGTGCAATTCAGGTACATCCGGAAATAACACTTGCGCGACTTCCGGCAGACCTAAACCAATGATGCTTTTCGCAGCTTCATCCGTTAAAGGCTGTTCATATTCTTGAGCAGCAAATTGCAAGCTTTTTACAATCTGACCGACTGAATCAAATAAAGTGCCATCCCAATCGAAAATGACAAGTTCTACTGCTTTTTTCATGAATTAATCCAATATTTGATTCAACGCAAAACCTAGCATTTATCTTTAAATCTCTCGGCCTACCTCTGTACCCATGAAAGAGGAATAAAATTTTCATAGAAAATTTAAAACAAGTATCTGCTATGCAATGGCGACATGGATGTCGCCTTATGCATATCGTTTTCGCATCATAAATTTTTTAATTACTCTTGGGTGACGGGACTATTCATCGAATACTCCCGCTGCTTGAGAGAAGAAAATTCAGTCTTGGTCACGATCCGTTAGAACCGGTTCCTTATCTTTCTTCTGCGCACGTAACTGCGCCACCAGACTCTGCATATCTTCAGGCAATGGTGCTTCAATGGTTTCATAACCCGGAATTTCCAGGCGCAGTGCATGTAAGCATAAACGACGTGCTTTCGGACCTTTGTAGGCAGTTTCATGACCATATTTTTCATCGCCAATTAAAGGATGACCAATACTTAAACCATGCACACGAATCTGGTGAGTACGACCTGAAAGCGGCGATGCATAGACAAGCGTTGCATGCATAAAGCGCTCCGCCACATTCCATTGCGTCTTAGACTCTTTACCTTCTTTAGATACGCATACACGACGCTCGCCATTGGCAAGCTCATAACGATGCAATGGTGCATCAATCAGTTGACGATCGATCACGACATTGCCTTTTACAATTGCCGCATAGGTTTTTTTAATTTTGTGTTCACGCAGTAAATCTTGCAGGGTTTTTAAAGTGCTGCGTTTTTTACTGATCATCACCAGACCGGAAGTATCACGGTCAATACGGTGAATCAGTTCAAGATATTTCTTGCCGGTTGCTGCGCGCAAGCCTTCAATCAGACCATAGGCCACGCCGCTGCCGCCATGTACGGCAATGCCAGAAGGTTTATTGACCACCATCAAGCCTTCATCTTCATAAATCACGCGGCTGAGCAGGCTTTGAGCCACTTTGTCCGATACCGGTGCAGGTGTTTCATCTTTAGGCTCATAACGAATTGGTGCCACGCGAATCTGGTCACCAATATTCAGTTTGGTTTCGGCTTTGATACGCTTTTTATTGACCCGAACCTGCCCTTCACGCATCAAACGATAAATACGACTTTTAGGCACGCCTTTAAGTCGGGAAAATAAAAAATTATCAATGCGTTGGCCTGATTGATGCTCGTCCACTTCAAACCAAGTGACACTTTGCCATTCTTGCGTAGAATTCATACAGTTACTATGACCCAAAAAAATACTAAAATTGATTAAAAACTGATCACTTAGGCTATGCTTTACACAAGAAACATAAGCTTAACCCATAGGCAGATGCTGCAAGGTTTGATATAGTCAGCGCACGGATACCACCGTTAGTGTGAAAAAATTTAATTCCTTCAATATTTTTGAAGCTCAAAATTAAATTTCATAATTCACATTAAATACGGAAAGGTCCCTAAAGAATATGCCGACGCCGAAGGCTTATTATATCGGCAAAAAAGCAAACTGTTGCGTTTAATTGTACTTCGGTACATAAATCAGTCTGCCCTAAAAAATATGTCGCCAACTTAAAGTTGGTTTTAAACGTAAACTGATACACATCAGATTAGTCGCACCCTGAAGTCGCATTCAGGCTACAACGTTGATGCATTGGATCTGCACCTAAAGCAACGATACGATGATAATTCCGTATCAAGACGCTCTATCTTAATGAAGGGATGATCTTCAAGCTACGTGACAGTGAAAGTTACTCACATCTAATGCACCGTTTGTCCGCCAGTGAATTGTTCAGGTGACTTTAATCGTTTAAAGATTGAAGCCGTATTGGTCATCATCAATACATGAATCAAAAACCGAAGCCCAAAAAAAGGCCGGTAAAAAAGCTCAGACCACAAGCGTTTATTTGAGATCTGAGTATTGATCCGTAATGTGTGATGTTCGCTACGTGAATAGCGATGTTTTGCTGTGTATCACTATTAGGTGTTACACCCATGAAACGTATGTTGATTAATGCAACACATGCCGAAGAGATTCGCGTTGCACTTGTCACTGGTCAGCGTCTTTACGATTTTGATTTAGAAAATCGTACCCGTGAACAGAAGAAATCCAACATCTATAAAGGTCACGTGACTCGCGTCGAACCTTCTCTAGAAGCTGTTTTTGTTGAGTATGGTGCAGGTCGTCAAGGCTTCCTGTCTATGCGTGAAATCGCAAATTCATACTACAAGGCAGACCCTCGCCAAACTTCAAATATCCGCGAATTGATTACTGAAGGCACCGAACTTCTGGTTCAAGTGGAAAAAGAAGAACGTGGCAATAAAGGAGCTGCGCTTTCTACCTTTATCTCGCTTGCCGGTCGTTATTTGGTGCTTATGCCAAACAACCCGAAAGGTGGCGGTATCAGTCGTCAAATTTCAGGTTCAGTTCGTGAAGAGTTGAAAGAAATGTTGTCGTCACTGAATATTCCACGCGGCATGAGCGTGATTGTTCGTACTGCCGGTATTGGTCGTTCACAAGAAGAATTGCAACTTGACTTGCAACACTTGATGGATCTTTGGGCACAAATTCAAACTACAGCAAGTTCTGGTCCATCACCAATGTTGGTGCATCAGGAAGCGGGTGTGGTCACTCGTGCCATTCGTGACTATTTACGTGACGATGTTGCAGAAATTTTAATTGACTCTGAACAAGCCTATAACGAAGCTTACAACTTCGTTAAAGCCGTGATGCCACGTCAGTTAGAAAAACTTAAAACTTATACTTTAAATGAGCCTTTATTTGCTCATTTTGCAATTGAAAGCCAAATTCAAACTGCTTATGAACGTGAAGTAAAACTTCCTTCCGGCGGTTCAATCGTGATCGATCAAACTGAAGCTTTAGTGTCGATTGACATTAACTCGGCTAAATCAACACGTGGTCACGATGTTGAAGATACAGCGCTAAACACCAACTTGGAAGCGGCGGAAGAAATTGCACGTCAACTGCGTTTACGGGATATCGGTGGTTTGGTGGTGATCGATTTCATCGACATGACTAAAGACCGCAATCAACGTATGGTTGAAGCAAAACTTCGTGAAGCAACCCAAAGCGACCGTGCCCGCATCCAATTCGGTCAATTGTCACGTTTTGGCTTAATGGAAATGAGCCGTCAACGTTTACGTCCATCGCTTGAAGAAGCAACCGGTTATGTTTGCCCGCGCTGTCATGGTACCGGTATGGTGCGTGACTTACGCTCTTTATCACTTTCAATCATGCGTAAAGTGGAAGAAATTGCACTGCGTGAACGTCATGGTGAAGTTCAGGTTGAAGTACCTGTTGAAATTGCAGCATTCTTATTGAATGAAAAGCGTCATACTTTGGTATATTTAGAACAAACTTCAAATGTACGTGTAACCGTGTTACCTCATCCGCACTTGGAAACACCGCATTACGAAATCACTTATAATGCTGAAGGTTTTGCACCAACCAGCTATGAACGTACTGAAGCAACACGTTCAAGTGAAAAAGAGTTGGGTTACGAATCTTCTGAATGGCATTTAGAAGGCGAGCAACAAGCTCAAGCTGCTGCGCAAGCGCCTGTTCAGCAACAAGCTAAAAACCAAAACAACAAGCAACCACGTGGTTCACAACCAGCAGCTCAAGAAGTACAGCAACCACAGCCAACTCAAGTTGCGCCTGTTGCTCAAGCTTCAGCAAGCCCATGTGCATGGCTAGAAAACCTGTTTGTACAAAAGCAGGCCAAAACTGTTGATCAATCCCGTACTGCAAACAATGCTGCTGCTGCGATTGAGCAAATGGTGAATGGCGGTGCAGTAAGCCGTGGTCAATTCGGTCAGGTTGCAACCTCTGCACCTGCTCAGAGTGCACCACCTGTTGCAACTACAAACAACAATGCTTACTTATCGCCAACTGTGCCTGTAACACCAAAACAGGAACAGGGTGAAGTTGCGGACAAATACTCTGATCGAGAAGAAAAAGCGCAACGTCACAATAAAAAGCGTAATAAGCCTAAAGAACAACGTGAACAAGTTCAGCACGACAATCAACAAAATCAAGTGCATGAGGAAATTGTTCAAGTTCCGCGTCATGAGCAGCGTCAAGAAGCACGTCAGGAACAGCGCCCAGAACCACGTCAAGATCAGCGCCATGAACAGCGCCAAGATCAACGTGACAACAAGCGCCCGACTCGACGTCACCACGTTGAACAACAGGCTTCTGAAGCTCAAACAGAGCAAAATGCTGTTCCACGTCGTGACCGTAATAGCCCACAACGTCCAAACCGCCCAAATCGTCACCGCGATCAAAGTGTATTGAACGAACAAGCTGTTCCTCAGCAAGCCATTGCTGCTCCGGTAGTTAACGAACAACAGCCTAAAGTCGAAGTGATTGATACGCCTCGCCAGGATGTGATTCCAACTGCATTGGTCGTGAATGTCGATCAGGCGAAAAGTGAAATTGTTGCGTTAAATGCATCAGCAGCTGTTGTTGAAGCACCGATCGCTCAAACCGCACCTGTGGCTGTTGCAGAAACCAAAGCGCCTGTAATCGAAAAACCAGTGGTTGCGAAGGAAGAAAAACCTGCACCAGCAACTGAAACTCGCGAGCCACACCAACCGCGTTCTGCTGACCAACGTGCGAGCAATGATCCGCGTATGCGCCGTCGCCAAAAGCGTGAAGCACAAGTAAAACAGGCTCAAGCTCCAAAATTGAATCCATCTCAGGTTCCAACTTTGGGTCAATATACCGTGGGCAGCCTCATTCGCCATGTGTATGGTGAAGACTGTTCAGTGCTGATTGAACAATTTGGTTTAATCCCAACCTTCAACCGTGCATTGGTGAAATTTACCGAGCAATATGCGGCAACTCTCGTGCATCACACAACTGAAGCGGAAGTACCAGCACAGCCGGTTACCCGTGATGTTGCTGTAACCAAAGCTGCGCATGAGGCTGAACCTGCACCCGTGCTGGACTTAACCCCACCTCCTGCTGTTTCGGATAACCGTGTTGCTAATGATCCACGTGAACGTCGTCGTTTGGCAAAACTTGCTGCGGAACAGGCTTTAGAGCAAGCTAAGCAAGCACATAGCGAACCTGAAGCCACCAAGGAAGTAGTGGAAACAACAACTGCTGAAGTTGCTCCGGCTACAGCACCAGAAACTGTGATCGAAGAAGCGGCAGTGACTGAAAAGCCTGATGTGGTCACAGCTCCTGAAGTGGTTGCTGAACCGATCAAACAAGCTGAAGCTGTTCAAGCTCCTCCTGCTCAAAAGGCAGTAAAGCCAAAACCGGTTCAACCTGAGTTAGCGGTAGAGAGTGTTCAAAATGCACCAGCACAGGCTGATCCAAAAGCTGATCTAGACAACCCAGATGCTGATGATGATGCTGACAAACCTGTCCGTCCTCGTCGTCCTCGTGGTCGTCCACCGAAGAAAGCAACTCCTGCCAATGAGTCATAATTAGCTCTAATGCAGCGAATAAAAAAAACCTAGTCATTTCGGTGACTAGGTTTTTTTTGTTACTTTTGTCAAATTAGGTTGATTGCACTAGGATTAAACGATTAAAAAGACACCTGTACAGATAGTCGCAAACAAATAGACATATTGGATTATGAAAAATAAATAGGATTCTTATGAACCACACCCCACAGAGCGATCTTATTGGCATTGCTGATGTTGCAGCAAAACTACCTAAATTTATGAGCAAAGTCCCCCACCTATTGAGTGGTCTCAAGCAAGCCTATTTACGCACATCCGACACCCCTGCAGGATTAGGTATTGCCTTTGAAAAAGCGGTCAAGCGTAATCCTCGCGGTATAGCATTATTATTCGAAGATCAAAAATTCAGCTATCAAGAACTAAATGAATGGGCTAACCAAATCGGGCACTTTTATCTGTCCCTTGGCGCCCGTAAAGGCGATGTCATCGCGGTGATGGTGGAAAACCGTCCTGAACTGGTGGCGACTGTTGTTGCTTTAGCGAAAATTGGCGTGACGGCCGCTTTAGTCAATACCTCACAAACAGGTAAAGCACTCACGCATAGTATTAATTTGGTTAAGCCAATCGCCCTTATTGCCGGAGAAGAATGCCGTCCTGCTGTAGAAGAAGTACGTCAAGACTTAGCGCTCGCAGCAGATCGTTTTCACTGGTTTGCTGATCAAGCCACTCAAATTGATGCAGGTCAAGCCCCGAAAGGCTGGGCAAATCTTGCAAATAAAATCGATAACTTTCCCAAATTCAACACACCAACCACGCACACCATTCAAGGTAAAGATGGCTTATTTTATATCTATACCTCAGGTACGACCGGTCTGCCTAAAGCAGTCATTTTCACGCATAGCCGCTGGACTTTGGCCTATGGCACCTATGGACATGTGTTAAATCTGAATAAAGAGGACGTCATGTACGTGACCTTGCCGCTATATCATGCAACCGGTATCGTGGTCTGCTGGTGCGGTGTCATTGCCGGCAATGCCACACTGGCCTTACGACGCAAATATTCCACTTCTTCTTTCTGGAAAGATGTGCAGAAATTTGATGTCTCGGTAATTGGTTATGTCGGTGAATTGTGCCGTTATCTGATGGATGCTCCGGTTTCTGAACTTGAACAGGGCCATCGTGTTAAAAAAATGATTGGCAATGGCATGCGCCCCAATATCTGGGATAAATTCAAGGCACGTTTTGGAGTGGAAGAAATTCTTGAACTCTATGCATCCAGTGAGGGTAATGTCGGTTTCAGTAACGTGTTTAATTTTGACAATACCGTGGGTTTCTCCCCTACCCCTTATGCAATTGTTGAGTTTGATAAAGAAACCAATGCACCGGTAAAAGACGCCAAAGGCTGGTGTAAGAAAGTTAAAAAAGGTGAAGTCGGCTTATTGATTGGCAAGATTACCCGTCGTTCACCCTTTGACGGCTACACCGATCCTGAAAAGAACAAATCGGTCATTATGAAAGATGTGTTTAAACGCGGTGATGCATTCTTTAATACTGGCGATCTGGTCCGTGATATTGGCTTCCGTCATGCCCAATTTGTAGACCGCTTAGGTGACACTTTCCGCTGGAAAGGTGAAAATGTATCGACCACTGAAGTTGAAAATACAGTTAGTGAATATGAGAAAATTGCTGAAGCCGTGGTATACGGAGTAGAAATCCCAAATACCAATGGTCGTGCAGGTATGGCAGCAATTACCTTGGCAGAGGGTGCACAATTAACTGCAGAAGATTTACAGCAGATGGTAACCGAATTTAAAAAATGCTTGCCTGCTTATGCTGTTCCGGTGTTCTTGCGTGTTCAAGCGCAGGTGGAAACCACAGGTACTTTTAAATACCAAAAGAACAAGCTAAAAGAACAAGCTTTTGATCCCCATAAAACAGACGAACGCTTGCTGGTTTTACTGCCGAGTGCCACGGGATACTCTGACTTAACAGCAGAAATATTCGACAATATTCAAGCTTATCAATACCGTTTCTAGCTCAAAATGGCTGTTTTTTGAGTAGATATAGCAAATTTGTTGCATTTATAATCAAACATCAACAAGTTTGCTAATTTTTACTTGCGCTCGTTTAATAACTTGCTACAATACGCCCATCAAAACGAAGTGGTGTTGGAAATTCCTTATTTTCTTACACTGTGCATTCAGGCAATGCTTGAATGTTGGTTTCGGGCCGTTAGCTCAGTTGGTAGAGCAGTGGACTTTTAATCCATTGGTCCCGCGTT